>JAZKYM010000085.1:0-76393 GCA_045612165.1 Vescimonas sp. | reverse complement strand
CAGCACGGGGTTCTGGCTGATCAGACCCTCTTTGAATTGCTTGCTAAAATTCATATCGATTGTCCTCCTTTCTTAGCCCAAGGCTTCAGCGGCAGCCAGCGCAGCGTTGGCGCCCATGGTGATGCCCTTGGTGGAGACGGTGGCGGTGGTGATGGGAGTGATGTTCTTCTTCACCACCAGAGTGCCGGAACCGGACATACCGATGAACTGGTCCAGAACGGGCACACCGGCGTCGTTGGGCTCGTTGCCAACGACCTTGGTGCCGATGCCGGAGGTCTCAGCGTGGCTGACCACGGAGATGCCGGTGATGGCCTTGTTGGCGTCCACACCGACCATCATCACGATGGAACCCTGAGAACCGGAGGCAGAAATCTTCATGACGCAGCCGCCGGCCTTCACGCCGTACAGCTCCAGCACCTTGCCGCCCTGAGCGGCAGCAGCCTCAGCGGCAGCAGCAGGGATATCCAGCTTATCGGTGAACTCGCTGCCGGCAGGGGCAACGGCGCTCATGGCGATACGGGTCTTTTCGGCGTCGATCTCGGCGATCTTATCACGGGTGATGCCGTCAACAACGCCCAGCAGGGCGGCGACGATCAGGGAGATGACAGTCAGAGTGCCGGCGACCTTCGTTACGAACTTAGGAGAGATCTTCATTTTGCAGCGGCCTCCTTCTTTTCCTTTTTGGGAGCACCGTAAATGGTGGGCTTGATGTACTTATCCAGCAGCCAAGTGCAGCAGTTCATCACCAGGATGGAGTAGCACACACCCTCGGGATAGGAACCGAAGCGGCGGATAAACACGGTCAGCAGGCCGCAGCCGATACCGAAGATCAGCTGGCCGGGCTTGGTGACGGGAGAGGTGGCGTAGTCGGTAGCCATGAAGATGGCGCCCAGCATCAGACCGCCGCCGAAGATGCTGTAGAGCATGTAGTCCACAGCGCCGATGCCGGCAGGAGCGGAGATCAGGGAGATGACAGCCACGGTGCCGATGTAGGCCACGGGAATCTGCCAGGAGATGACCTTGCGGATCAGCAGGTACAGGAAACCGACCAGCAGAGCCACAGCGGAGGTCTCACCCAGAGAGCCGCCGATGAAGCCCAGGAACATGTCGCTGATTTCGGGCAGCTGGTCAAAGGCGCCTTCCTTCATCAGAGCCAGGGGGGTAGCGGCAGTAGCCACGTCGGCAGCGGAGCCGAACACGGACAGCTTCTCAGCAGGGGTGACCCAAGTGGTCATAGCACCGGCGTAGCTGGCCACCAGAATGGCGCGGCCGGCCAGAGCGGGGTTCAGGAAGTTGCAGCCAATGCCGCCGTAGAGCTGCTTGACAACAACGATAGCGAAGAAGGAACCGATAACGATGGTCCACCAAGGCAGGCTGACGGGGCAGACAAAGGCCAGCAGCATACCGGTAACAACGGCGGAGCAGTCGCCCACGGAGCAGGACTTCTTCATCAGCTTGCGATACAGCCATTCCCAGAACATGCAGGAAACGACGGAGATCACAGTCAGGATCAGAGCCTGCAGGCCGAACACGAAGCAGCTGATCACCAGAGCAGGCAGCATGGCGATGCACACGTCGATCATGATGCTGCGGGTGTCGTCCTTGGAGCGGATGTGGGGGGAGGAGGAAGCAATGAGCTTCAGATTCTTGTAATCAGTCATTGTTCTTTATGCCTCCTTCTTTGCGGCAGCCTCAGCTTCGGCCTTTGCCTTGGCCTGAGCAGCCATTCTTGCGTTATTCACCTGCTGCTTGCCCAGACGGAAAGCGTGGGTCAGAGGCAGACGGGCGGGGCAGGTATAGGTGCAGGCGCCGCACTCGATGCAGTCCATGCCGTGGAGCTGATCGCGGAAAGCCTCCCAATTGCCCTTCATCAGATACTTGTACATGAACACGGGCTCCAGACGGATGGGGCAGACGCCGACGCACTTGCCGCAGCGGATGCACTGAGGCTCGGCCACGTACTTCTCCTCGTCACCGGCGAAAGCCAGCATGGCGCCGGTACCCTTACCGACGGAAACTTCGGTGCTGTACTGAGCCAGACCCATCATGGGGCCGCCCATGATCAGCTTGTAGGTCTCTTCCTTCAGACCGCCGCAAGCGTCAAACAGGTTGCTGATGGGGGTGCCGATGGGGCACTCGATGTTCTTGGGCTCGATGACACCGGAGCCGGACACGGTCACGATCTTGCTGACAACGGGCATACCCTCGTAGACAGCGCGATAGATGGCGCAGGTGGTGTTCAGATTGAAGATGCAGCAGCCTGCATCGGCAGGCAGCTTGCCGGAAGGCACCTGGCGGCCGGAGATGGCCTGAACCAGCTGCTTTTCAGCGCCCTGAGGATAACGGGTGTGCAGAACCTCGACCACAACGGGAGCGTTCAGCTCAGCGATGGTCTTGTTCAGCTGGTCGGCAGCATTCTGCTTGTTGGCTTCGATGCCGATGTAGACCTTGTCCACGCCGAAGCACTTGGCCAGCAGGGATGCGCCCTTGATGACCTGCTCGGGACGTTCCAGGCAGGTGCGGTGGTCGCCGGTGATGTAAGGCTCGCACTCAGCAGCGTTGATGAGTACGTAGTCCACCTTGCCCAGACCGGAAGAGATCTTCACGTGGGTGGGGAAGGTAGCGCCGCCCTGGCCGACGATACCGGCGTTCTTCACGATCTCGGTCAGCTGCTCGGGAGTCAGGCTGTCGGGATCGGCCACAGGTTTGATGTCTTCGCACACGGTGTTCTGGAAATCGTTCTCGATGACCACGGACATGAAGGTGCCGCCCATAGAGAAAGGACGGGGCTCCACAGCCTTGACGGTACCGGACACGCTCGCATGAATGGGAGCGGAGACGAAACCGCCGGGTTCACCGATCTTCTGACCGATGGTAACCTTGTCGCCCACTGCAACGATGGGCTTGCAAGGTGCACCGATGTGCATAGACATGGGAATGACCACCTGAGCAGGTGCACTCAGCTGCTCGATGGCCTTTTCATTGGTTGCGGCTTTCATATCATTGGGATGAACGCCGCCAAAGAAAGCTTGTGCCATTGTCTTTCACCTCATCTTACTTATGGGTGGCCCTAAACCACCCCATACTGCGTTTTATTCTACAACAAAACTTGCGACTTGTCCAGTCCTTTGTCCCGAATCTTGCGCGAAATAGACACTTTGCGGCAAATTATGCCACGGGAATGGCAGGTGTTGTGTTTTTCTTTCGAGCGTGATACAATATATATTGTATCATCAATTAAAATTTTCCGAGAAAGGGAATATGCCATGTTAGATAGAGCGAAACTCAAGCGGGAGGCCAAAGAAATTATCCGCAGCGCACGGGTATCGGCTTTTCTTTTTACCATTTTATATCTGGTTATCACGACGGCGCTGAGATTGTGCAGCAACTATGTGAACTGCACGGTTCCGGCCTACATGGAGTTATATTTCCCCGGTGTGCCGGTCCCGGAATTTTTGTCGCGTGCGGCAGAGATCTCCCCCACGGTGGTGATTTTCGTTTCCGTAATGGCCTGGATGCTGTCGGCTGTGCTGATGGCCGGCCACGCCCTGTATCATCTGGGCATCCGCCGCGGCGAAGAGATGAGCTACGGCACCATGTTTGACGGCTTTTCCTTTGTGGGCAAGGTGATTTTGCTGCAGATTATTATTTCGACGATCGTTAGCCTGCTGTATCTGCTGCTGATCGTTCCCGGTGTGATCGCCTCTTACCGCTATCGTTTTGCCCTGTATAACCTGTGCGAAAATCCCGAGATCGGTGTAATGCAGGCCATCCACCTCTCCGCCCGACAGACCCACGGATACAAGATGGATCTTTTTGTGCTGGATATGTCCTTCTTGGGCTGGAGCATGCTGTCCGTACTGACGCTGGGTCTTGCCGGCATTTGGGTTACGCCCTATCTCGAGCAGGCCAACATCGGCTATTTCCAGCAGATCAAGCAGATGAAGGGCCTTGGCTGGTTCCCTCCCCAGGAAGATGAGTTCACGGCGCAGGATCCGTATGATCCCGGCGTATAATCCACAAGTGCCAAAAAGCTCCTGCAGCGTCGGCTGTCGGGAGCTTTTTTGTGCCTGTTCGATTTTCTTAACGGGAAATTAAGACTTTCGGGCACAGCGTCAAAAATCTATCAACTTGCACAGGAAAATCGTTAAAACTCTGTCATTTTGCGAATTGCTTTTCCCGAAAGCTGGGTGTAGAATGTTGGCGTTGAGGAGAGCGCGCTTTTGTGGTGCCAAGAGGGTGCTCCGGGTCAACAATGACCTGAAGGCAGCTGTGCAGTTCTGAGGAGTGCTGCACAGGTGTCTGGAAATTTGAAAAGGAGAGTGTATTCTGTGTTAAAGAAAATTGCCAATGGATGCGTACGCGTCATGAACAGATGGCTGCCGGATCCCTTCCTGTTTGCCATCATCCTGACCATTGTGGTCTTTATTGCTGCCAAGATCGGTACCGGTCTGGGTGTGATGTCCCTGATTAATTCCTGGGGCGGTGCCTCTTCCGGCTTCTGGTCCCTGCTGAGCTTCTCCATGCAGATGGCTCTGGTGCTGGTGCTGGGTAATGCAATGGCATCTGCCGCGCCCTGCAAAAAGCTTCTGCGCAAGATTGCCGGTCTGGCCAAGAACAACTTCCAGGCTATCGTGATCACCACCTTCGTGTCCGTGATCTGCTGCTGGCTGAACTGGGGCTTCGGTCTGATCGCCGGTGCTCTGCTGGCTAAGGAAATTGCCAAGCGCGTTCCCACCGTGGACTATCCCCTGCTGATCGCCTCCGCTTACTCCGGCTTCGTGATCTGGCATGCAGGTCTGTCCGGCTCCATCCCCCTGCAGCTTAACAGCGGCAAGGAGTTTGCTGGCGTTGTCTATTCCGCTTCCACAAGCGAGACTCTGTTCCATCCCGTGAACCTGGCCATGGTGGGCGTGATCCTGCTGGTGATGCCTTTCGTCAACTACCTGATGCATCCCGACAAGGACCACACCATCACCGTGAACCCTGCACTGCTGGTGGATGAGGAAGAAAAGACCTATGAGGTCAAGACTCCTGCCGACAAGATGGAGAACTCCAAGATCCTGTGGGTCATCACTCTGCTGCTGGGCTTTGCCTACATCGTCTACTTCTTCATCCAGCAGGTGAAGGCCGGCAAGAACATTGCCGCCGCTCTGGATCTGAACATCGTCAACATGATCTTCATGTTCCTGGGTATCCTGCTGCACGGCAATCTGCGCAAGTACGTGGATGCCATCGGTGAAGCTGCTGCCGGTGCTGCCGGTATTCTGCTGCAGTTCCCCTTCTATGCCGGTATCATGGGTCTGATGACTGCCGCCAATGCCGAAGGCATTTCTCTGGCCAGCATCATTTCCGACTTCTTCGTGTCCATCTCCACCGAGGTCACCTTCCCCATGCTGACCTTCCTGTCTGCCGGTATCGTGAACTTCTTCGTTCCCTCCGGCGGCGGCCAGTGGAATGTTCAGGGCCCCATCGTGATGCCTACCGCCACCAAGCTGGGTGTTGAGTATGGCCGCGCCGCCATGGCTATTGCCTGGGGTGACCAGTGGACCAACATGATCCAGCCGTTCTGGGCTCTGCCTGCTCTGGGTGTTGCCAAGCTGTCTGCCAAGGATATCATGGGATATCTGGTGGTTGTGCTGATCTTCACCGGCGTTGTGGCCTGCGCCGGCTTCCTGGTCTGGGGTATGGTTGCCTGATCGGACACAAGCCTTACATGCACCAAAAGAGACCGTCCGAAAGGACGGTCTCTTTTTTTCGCGCAAAAAGGAAGCAGCCGAGAGGCTGCGTCCTTTTGAAGTAAATTATTTTTTAGACGGTAGCAGCTTCCTGCTCCTCTTCGGCGGCTTCTGCGGCAGGGGCGCCGGAACCGTCAAAGGGCAGCTCCAGTTCCTCGGGGTGGCGCAGATAGTAGCGGAAATCGTTGCAGAAGGTGGCGTATTCATAGCCGGTGCAGATACGCTCGTCCATCACGATGCCAAGGGGCATCACCTTCTTATCCATGTTGGCCACCGCATAGCCGGGAACGGGCTTACCCATGCAGATAAACACGCTGGTGGTGCCGAAATCATAGCAGTGGTGGTGGATAAAGCTGGTCTTGATGGATGCCAGATTGGTGATGAAGAGACTGGTGTGGAAGGGGGAAAGATCAATGACGAACTTGGGCAGCAGGCCGATCTTATCCAGATTGCGAGCCAGCCACACCACAAAGCGCATCAGGCCGGGAACGGCAAACAGCGCGGAGACAAACTTGTCGGTCTTGTTGTTGTAAGTGGACTCGTTATTCTCGGCAATGGCATCCTGAATCCGCTGGTTGATGGTGAAGACCGTGTCGTCGGGTTGGAGATAGATTTTCAGGCTCGTCTCGTCCGGCGTACCGTCGGCCCGCTTTTTCAGCATGACGAAAGACACGCAGAAATGATTGCGCTCATAAATCTTGCGATTCATGATGAAGTAATTGATCTTGGGGTTTTTCTGCACAGCCTTGTAATAGGCGGCCATGATGACTGCCATGTGATTGAGCCGCGTACCGCCGCGGCGCTTTTCGCGGATATAGGCTTTGATGACTTCTTCATCAATGTACTCGGTCACCGTGTTCTGGGCATCGTAACGATGCGGCATGATATAGGGGATAATGGACACAATGGGCGTCAAGCCCTTTACTTTCTTTCCGTCGGGACGCATGGGAAGTTCCTCAACTTTCTCTCTGGATGTGTCCATTATATAGGAAAAGCAAACCAATTGCAACAAAATGACAGAAACTTCAAGATTTGTTGAACCGGAAGAGGAAGTTGTGACGGCGCGCGATTTGTTCTTTACCTTTTCGGTTGTGTTTGATATAATGAAATATTATTAGTGGTAGTATGCGCCCAAGAGAGGAGGTGGCCCGAACATGAAATTTCACAAGTGGAACATTCCCCCTGCACACCGCGCGGCGGCAGAGAGACTGACGGAAGCGGGCTACCCCTGGCTGGTGTCCGAAGTGCTGGCGCAGCGTGGCGTTGCTTCGGCGGAAGAGGCGGCGGCTTTTCTTGAGCATGACCGCAGCCTGACCCACTCCCCCTTCCTGATGAAGGATATGGACCGCGCTGTGGAGCGGATCAACCGCGCCGTTTCCGACGGCGAGCGCATTGCGGTTTTTGGCGACTACGATGTGGACGGCATTACCGCCACGTGTATTGTGGTGGACTATCTCAAAGGCCGCGGCGCCGATTGTCTGCACTACATCCCCCGTCGCATTGAAGACGGTTACGGACTGGGCCGCGACGCCATTTTGTCGCTGCACCAGCAGGGCGTGGAGCTGCTGATCACCGTGGACTGCGGTATTACCGGCGTGGAAGAGGTGGAGTATGCCCGTACGCTGGGAATTGATGTGGTCATCACCGACCACCATGAATGTAAAGAGGACCTTCCTGCGGCCTGCGCCGTGGTAGATCCCCACCGCAGTGATTGTGCGTATCCCTTCAAGCATCTGGCCGGCTGCGGCGTGGCACTGAAGCTGGTGTTGGCGCTGGGTGGCAGTGACCGGGAAGAGGCGCTCTTCTCCCGTTATTGCACGCTGGCCGCCATCGGTACGGTGGCAGATGTGATGTTGATGGCTGATGAAAACCGCACCATCGTCTCCCGCGGTTTGGAGAGCATTGACCATTCTGATTTTACCGGTCTGCATGCGCTGCTGCAGGAGGCCGGTCTGGCTGACAAGGCGGTCACCTCTGTGCAGATCGGCTTTGTGCTGGCACCCCGCATCAACGCGGCCGGCCGCATGGGCGCGGCCGACATGGCGGCAGACCTGCTGCTTTGCGACGATGAACAACAGGCGGCGGCTTTGGCCCGTCAGCTGTGTGCCCTGAATAGAGAGCGTCAGGCGGTAGAGCAGGACATCTTCTCCCAGGCGCTGGAGATGATCGAGGAGCTGCCTCGGGAAGAGCGCAGCGCGCTGGTGCTTTCCAGCGATGAGTGGCATCAGGGCGTGGTGGGTATTGTTGCGTCCCGTCTGAGTGAAAAGTATTCCTGTCCCAGCTTTATGATTCATCTCAACGGCGGTGTGGGAAAAGGATCCTGCCGCAGCTGGGGCGGATTTAACCTGTTTGCCGCGCTGGAGAGCTGCTCGGATCTGCTGCTTGGCTTTGGCGGCCATGAGTTAGCTGCCGGCTTTACCATTGAAGAGAAAAACATCCCTGCCTTCCGCGTGCGCATGAACCAGTATGCCAAGGCGTACCGCGGCGGCGAAGCCCCCGTTTCCAGTCTGGATATTGATGTGGTGCTGACCCATCCGGGCCGCGTGACGCTGGAGGAAGTGGAAGCGCTGGACGCGCTGGAGCCTTATGGCGCCGGAAACGGCCGACCGGTGTTCTGTCTGAGGGGTGCTACCCTGGAGCGGGCGCAGAATGTGGGTCAGAACCGCCACTTGAAGCTGCGCCTGAGCAAAGGAAATGCCCGGTTCGACGGCATCTTCTTCTCTGCTGTGTCTCAGACCTGCGGCGTGGAAGCCGGTGGCCGCGTGGATGCTGCGTTTTATCTGCAGGTCAATGAGTTCCGCGGCAACCGCAGTGTGCAGCTGCAGATGGTGGATATCCGCCCGTCGCTCAGCTGCAGCACCAAGGAAGAAGAGGCCCTGCAGATGGTGCAGCGTTGTCTGGACCACAAGGGGATTCACGCAAAAGAGGCCATGCGTCTGCTGCCGTCCCGTGAACACTGTGTACGGGCATGGCGCGCGCTGCAGCGCGCCGTACCGGCGGAGGGCTTGCAGACTTATTATCTGCCGTTCCTGCGCCAGCTGGCCGCCGATACCGGCGGTGCGGAGGCCTTTGCCCGTGCGGCGCTTTGTCTGGAAATTTTCCGGGAGCGCGGCCTTGTGAGCCTGCGGCGCACGGACGATGAGATCCGCCTGATGCTGACAGATCAGGGGAAAAAGGTAAATCTGGACGAGTCTGAGTATTTGCAGAAGCTCAAGGATATTTTGGAAATGCCGAAAAGAGGTGATGCGCTGTGACCAATATGGAAGATCGTTATCTGAAGTTGGAACAGACGATTCGAAGCTATAATCCCAGCGCCAATTTTGAGCAGATTCGTGCTGCCTATGAGTTTGCTATGGCTGCCCATGAGGGGCAGAAGCGCAAGGACGGTTCGCCTTTTGTCAGCCATCCGCTGGCTGTGGCACAGATCGTGGCCGAGGAGCTGCGTTTGGACTCGGAGTCTATTGTGGCGGCAATTCTTCACGACACCATTGAAGATACGGCGGCTACCCATGAAGAAGTGGCGGCGCTGTTTTCCGGTACGGTGGCCGATCTGGTGGAGGGCGTCAGTAAGCTGACCCGTGTTCACTTTACCTCTAAGGCCGAAGAGCAGATGGAAAACCTGCGCAAGATGCTGCTGGCCATGAGCAAGGATATCCGCGTCATTCTGGTGAAGGTGGCTGACCGCCTGCACAATATGCGCACCATGGAGTATCAGACACCGGCCAAGCAGCGCCAGAAGTCGCTGGAAACCATGGAGATCTATGCGCCCATCGCTCACCGCCTCGGTATGCAGCGCATGAAATGGGAGCTGGAAGACCTTTCGCTGAAATATCTGGATCCCATTGGCTTCGAGGAGATCATTCAGGCTCTGGATGAAAAATCTGTTGAGCACGAAGAGTTTATGCAATTCGTGGGTACCCAGATCAAAGAGCGTGTCAGTGAGGCCGGCATCAAGGATGCCGTTGTTTACGGACGACTCAAGCACCCTTACAGCATTTACCGCAAGATGTATACGCAGCACAAGACCATCAACGAGGTGTTCGACCTGATCGCCTTCCGCGTGATCGTGGATACGGTGGCAGACTGCTATAACGTGTTGGGCCTTGTGCACGATCTGTATAAGCCCATTCTGGGCCGTTTTAAGGATTATATCGGCACGCCCAAGCCCAATATGTACCAGAGTTTGCACACCACGGTCATGGGTCAGAGCGGCGTTCCCTTTGAAGTGCAGATCCGTACCCGTGAAATGCACGAAATCGCCGAGTACGGTATCGCCGCCCACTGGAAATATAAGCAGAACGGACGCGGCAGCGGCGATGAGAACAGCTATGAATGGGTTCGCCGCCTGCTGGAAAATCAGGACGGCGCCGACGCCGAGGACTTTATCCACTCGCTGAAGGTGGATATGTTCGCCGACGAAGTATTCGTCTTTACGCCTCGCGGCGACGTGATTAACCTGCCTGCCGGTGCCACGCCTATTGACTATGCCTATACCATTCACTCTGCCGTCGGCAACCGCATGGTGGGCGCCAAGGTAAACGGCCGTATCGTGCAGTATGACTATCAGCTGCGCAACGGCGATGTGGTGGAGGTGCTGACCTCCCAGTCGGCTCGCGGCCCCAGCCGCGACTGGCTCAAGATCGCCCGCAGCAGCGAGGCGCGCAGCAAGATCCGCCAGTGGTTCAAGCGCGAACGCCGCGATGAGAATATTGCGGCAGGCCGCGCCTCTCTGGAATCGGAGCTCAAGCGCGCCGGTGTCAGCATCAAAGAGCTGGCAGCCGACGAACACCTGCCGGCTATGCTCAAGAAGCTCAGCTATAACACGCTGGACGATATGTATGCGGCCATCGGTTACGGCGGCGTCACGGCGCTGAAAGTGGTTGGCCGCCTGCGCGAGGACATCCAGCGCATGATCCAGCAGCGCCGTCAGGGCGATGTATTTCCGATTGTCGAGCAGCCTAAGGTTGAACATCAGCCCAAGGCGCCCGTTCGCTCCAAGGCGGTCAAGGGCATTATCGTGGAGGGCATGAGCAACTGTCTGGTGAAGTTCGCCAAGTGCTGTGCGCCTGTGCCCGGTGACGATATTACCGGCTTTACCACCCGTGGCTACGGCGTCAGCGTGCACCGCACCGACTGTCCCAATGCTGCACCCGAGCGCCGCACCAAGGAAGAGGAAGGCCGCTGGCTGCGTGTTACTTGGGCCGAAAATACGGACGAAGCGTACCGCACCACCTTGCAGGTCACGGCGAAGGACCGCATGGGTCTGATCGTGGACGTGTCCACGGTGCTTTCCTCTACCAAGACACGCCTGATGTCCCTCAATGCCCGTTCCACGCTGGATGGTTTCGGCCTGATCGAGATTGACGTGGAAGTGAGCGATGCCGAGCAGTTGCGCAACGTGATCCGCCGTCTGGAGCAGATCTCCGGCGTTATGCGCGTGACGCGCCCTGCCGGTTAAATCACACAAAGGAGAAAAAACTATGCGTGCAGTGCTTACCCGCGTGAAGAGCGCGTCTGTTACCATTGATGGCCGCGTTGCCGGTCAGATCGGTCAGGGCTTCCTGATCCTGCTGGGTGTAACCCACGAGGATACGGAGGTGCAGGTCGTCAAGCTGGCTGACAAGCTGACAGGCCTTCGCATTTTTGAAGATGAAAACGGCAAGATGAATCAGGGTCTGGAGTCGGTGGACGGTCAGGTGCTGGTGGTGTCTCAGTTTACCCTGTACGGCAACTGCCGCAAGGGCCGCCGCCCCGATTTTCTGGCTGCTGCCCGTCCTGAAGTGGCCATTCCCCTGTATGAGAAATTTATTCAGCTGATTCGCGACAAGGGCATCCATGTGGAAACCGGCGAATTTGGCGCCGAAATGTTGGTGGAGTCCGTCAATGACGGCCCCGTGACGCTGGTGGTGGATACTGACCAGCTGGCGTGAGAGGAGAAAGCCTGATGAAGATCGAAACCATCGCTGTAGGACAGCTGATGACCAATTGCTATCTGCTGTGCGACGAGCAGGCAAAAGTCTGCGCCGTGGTGGATCCCGGCGACGAGGCTCAGCGCATTGCCGCCGCGGTGGAGCGCAGCGGCTGTCAGCTGCGTTACGTGCTGCTGACCCACGGCCATTATGACCACTTTACCGGACTTGCCGATCTGCTGGAGAAGTATGATGTGCCGGTATATATCCATCGGGACGATGCCGAGGTGGGCGCAGGCAGCCCCTGGGGCTTGAAGTTTCCGCGGCTGGATGATGCCCACCAGCGTTGGTACGCAGATGGCGATACGCTGACGCTGGGCAGCCTTATGATCCACGTGCTCGGTACGCCCGGCCATTCCAAGGGCAGCGTATGTCTGGTGGTGGAGAATGTGATCTTTGCCGGCGATACCCTTTTCTACGGCTCCTGCGGCCGCACCGATTTCCCCGGCGGCGACTATAAGGAGATGCTGCTGTCTCTGGCCCGTCTGGCTCAGCTGGATGGCAACTACACCGTTTATCCCGGACACGACCGCCCCACTGATCTGGAACGGGAGCGTCGGATGAATCCCTATATGCGTCAGGGTCTGACTCTGGGCTGAGGAAGCGATTATGAAACTGATTTTTCGTGGACACGATGACCGTTACGCTGTGGAACAGAGCCTGCTGGCATTCTTTCCTGAGGAGCGCCCCGTATACGAGGCGGCTTGCGAGGGGGAAGACTATGCGCTGGTGTCGCTTCACAGCGCAAACACCTATACCACTGCCACCACGCGGATTGCTTACCGGGGCAAAACGGCCCGTGGTATGTCGCGCGTGGTGATTGATCCTGCGCTGGATGTGTATGAAAGTGAGCGGCTGCGCCAAAAGGCGCTGAAACTGAGCTTTTTCAAAGCGGCTCGCGAGATCACCGGCGCCGCTCCTTCGTGGGGAGCGCTGACCGGTATTCGTCCCGGCAAGATTGCGGCACGCTTTCTGGAAGAGGGTAAGAGCGTGCAGCAGACGGACCGCATTCTGCGCGACACGTATTTCGTTGCGCCGGAGCGTCGCCGCCTTGCCATTGAGACGGCGCAGGCTGGATTGAAAGCCAAGGCGGAACTGCAGCCCAACGAGATTTCCCTCTATGTGGGCATCCCCTTCTGCCCTACCCGTTGTTCTTATTGCAGCTTTGTCTCCGCCTCGGTGGAAAAGAGCTTCAGCCTGATGGACCCCTATCTGGAGGTGCTGCACCGGGAGATTACCGATGCGGCCCACATGGTGAAAGAGGCCGGTTTGAAGATCAAGTCTTTCTACATGGGCGGCGGTACGCCCACCACTCTTTCGGCGGCACAGATGGATCGCCTGCTGGCACATCTGAACCGCAGCTTCGATCTCTCCGGCTGCGTGGAGTATTGCATCGAGGCCGGACGGCCCGACACCATCGACCGGGAGAAACTGCAGGTACTGATGGACCGCGGCGCTGACCGCATCAGCGTCAACCCCCAGTCGCTGGAGGATCACGTGCTGGCCGCGATTGGACGCAAGCACAGCGCGGCTGATATTGAGCGCACCATGGAGCTGGTGGCATCCATGAACTTCCCCCACGTGAATATGGACCTGATCGCCGGTCTCCCCGAGGACACTCCGGAAGGTTTCCGCCGTACGCTGGACAAGTGTTTGGTCTACGGTGCCGATAACATCACCGTCCACACCCTCGCCCTGAAAAAGGGCAGCCGCATCCTGCTGGAGGGCAGTAAGATCCCCACAGCGGAAGATGTGGGCGCCATGCTGGATTATGCCAATCCTACGCTGCGCGCGGCAGGCTTTGCGCCGTACTATCTCTATCGACAGAAGTACATGTCCGGCAGCTTCGAAAACGTAGGCTGGTGCATATCCGGCGCGGAGGGCCTGTATAATATCTACATCATGGAAGAACTGCACAGCATTCTCTCGCTGGGTGCCGGCGGCTCCACCAAGATGGTGGATGCCAAGCGTGGGCGGATTGAGCGTGTGTTCCACGCCAAGTTCCCCACGGAGTATATCCAGCGTCCGGAAAAGCTGGAGGAGAATCTGACTGCTTTCCGCAGCTTCCACGAGGAAATGTTGAAATAAACGCAGGCGGGGCGCAAGCCCCGCACTGTTTTGGAGAGGGGCGATTGCGATGGCGAAGGATCAGCGGCAGAGTTTTATCAGCGGCGCGGCGGTATTGGCGACTGCTGTGGCCGTGACTAAGGTGCTGGGCGCCGTCTATAAGATTCCCCTGGGCAATCTTCTGGATAAAGAAGGTATGGCCCACTTTTATGTGGCTTATAATATTTACAGTCTTTTACTGATCCTGTCAACGGCCGGCTTGCCGCTGGCGCTGAGCCGCCTGATCTCCCGCGCCCATGCACTGGGACAGGAAAACCAGAAACGCCGCGTGTTTGCGGTGGGATTGGGCCTGTTTTTGGTGTTGGGTCTTGTTTGCAGCGGTGTCATGCTGATCCTTCCGCAGCAGCTGGCGGCGGTGCTCCACGATACGCTGGCGGCCTCGTCTATCCGTGCCCTTGCGCCCAGTGTGCTGTGCGTGTGCCTTGTGTCGGCCATCCGCGGCTATACGCAGGGACAGGGCAACATGAAACCTACGGCTGCCAGTCAGATCATTGAGTCGGCCAGCAAGCTGGCGGTGGGATTGACGCTGGCGTGGCTGCTGCTGCGAGCCGGGCGCCCCTCTCACGAGGCCGCTGCCGGTGCCATTGCCGGTGTGACGGTGGGCACGGCGTTAAGCCTGCTGGTGCTGGCCTTCTATATGCTGCGCCAACCGCGCCGCTGCGGCGCGGATGTGCCGGAAAGCCGCCGCCATATTGCACGGGAATTGCTGCGCATCGGCGTGCCGGTGACCATCGGTGCCGGCGGTATGAGCGTCATCACGCTGCTCGATCAGATGCTGGTGATGTCTACGCTGCAAAATACGTTGGGGCTGACGGAAGAGATGGCCACCGCCCTTTACGGTGAGTACACCTTCAGCATGACGCTTTTCAATCTGCCCTCATCCTTTATCTATCCGGTGACCATCAGTTTGATTCCTGCCATCGGCGCTGCGCTGGCTCGCGGTGGGCGTGAGTCTGCCCGGGTGCAGACGGAGACGGCTTTCCGCGTGACGGCGCTGCTGGCCCTTCCGGCCGGTGTGGGTCTGTCGGTTCTGTCCGGCCCGATCCTGAACCTTTTATATCCTGCGGTGCCCGACACGGCGGCCGCAGCCGCCTACCACCTGTCCATTCTGGGCGTTGCCTGCATTTTCGTGTGCCTGATGGTGATGACCGGCGGTGTGCTGCAGGCCTACGGATATGAGTACATCCCGGTGCTGTCGCTTTTGTGCGGCGGTGTGTTGAAGGTGGTGGCCAATTATCTGCTGGTGGCCAATCCTGCCGTTGGCATCCGCGGTGCGGCGGTGGGAACGTTGAGCTGCTATGTGCTCATCACGCTCATCAATCTCATGGCAATCCATCGGTTGGTGTCGCGCCGTCCCGATTATTTTGCCGTGTTTTTCAAGCCTGTTTTGGCCACGGCGGCTATGGCGGTGGTGGCTCGCGGCAGCTGGCTGTGGCTGGACCGTATCACCGGCGGCAGCCGCGTAGCGGTGCTGGCAGCCATTGCGCTGGCGGTGGTGGTGTATGCCGCCGCGGTTCTGGTTTTGGGCGCTGTCCGCCGTCAGGATCTGGCGGCGCTGCCCAAGGGCGAGAAAATTGCCGATTTTTTGCACATTGGTCGATAAAAACTTTGACAGGGCGGAAATGCCTTGCAATGGGAGTATAAGTATGGTAAATTTTGAATTGAAATCCCACTATAGCTACGACGATCTCCTGCAGGTGGTGCACATCCTGCGCTCCCCCGGCGGCTGCCCCTGGGATCAGGAGCAGACCCATCAGTCTATTCGACGGGACTTCCTGGAGGAGGCGTATGAGGCGGCCGAGGCCATTGATGCCGATGACACGGCGCTTCTGCGGGAAGAACTGGGCGACGTGCTGCTGCAGGTGGTGTTCCATGCCGATATTGAGTCCGATGCCGGACGCTTTACCATGGAAGACGTGGTGGATGAGGTGACAAAAAAGATGATTTTCCGCCATCCCCACGTGTTTGCCAACGTGCAGGCCGATACGACCGAGCAGGTGCTCATCAACTGGGACCAGCTCAAGCAGCAGGAAAAATCCCAGAAAACCGCCACGGACACGCTGGAGAGCGTGGCCCGTACGCTGCCCCAGCTGTGGCGCGCCGAAAAGATCCAGAAAAAAGCCGCCAAGGCCGGCTTTGACTGGGCCGATATCACCGGTGCGCTGGACAAGCTGGACGAAGAGACGGCAGAACTGCGCCGCGCCGTGGAAAGCGGCAGCGGTGTGGAGGAAGAACTGGGTGACGTGCTGTTCGCCGCAGTGAAGGTGGGACGCTTTGCCGGTCTGGATTCCGAAGCGGCACTGAGCGGCACCTGCGAAAAATTCATCCGCCGTTTCCGCGCGGTGGAGGAGGCTGTCCATGCAAAAGGCGCGGAGATGAAAGACTTGCCCCTGGAGGAGCTGACGGCCCTGTGGGAGCAGGCAAAGCAAGTGTAAGACCAAACGCCGCTGTGCGCGGCATCAACCAAAGATTTTACAGGAGGAAGAAAAGAATGAATAAGGCTGAACTGATTGCTGCTGTTGCAGAAAAGACCGGCATGTCCAAGAAAGATACCGAGGTTGTCATCGTTGCCGCACTGACCACCATTACCGAGGCTCTGGCCGAGGAAGAAAAGGTGCAGCTGGTGGGCTTTGGCTCTTTCGAAGTGAAGAAGCGCGCCGAGCGTACCGGTCTGAACCCCAAGACGCTGGAGAGCATTGCCATCCCTGCTTCCAAGGCCCCTGTCTTCAAGGCCGGCAAGGCCCTGAAGGATGCCGTTGCCAAGTAAATGCGGCTGGATAAATATTTGAAGGTTTCCCGCCTGATCAAGCGGCGCACCGTAGCCAATGAGGCCTGCGACAATGAGCGCGTGTCTGTCAACGGCCGTGTGCAGCGCGCTTCTTATGATGTGAAAGTGGGTGACCGGATCGCCATTCGCTTTGGCGAGCGCACTGTGGCAGTGGAAGTGGTCAGCGTGCAGGAAAATGCAGGTAAGGCAGAGGCGTCTGCCATGTACCGCGAAATCAGCATGGACAATCTGTCATAAACAAAGCGTTCCTCCCATACACATGAAGTGAAACTTCTTGTGTATGGGAGGACTTTTTATGGCGTATGAATTGAATACGGGGAAACCTATGTTGGAACATCGGTTGGAGTTGCTGGGCAGGGAACATTTGCGCGTGTCCGGCGTGGAGGATGTGGAGCGTTTTGACGAGAACTGTATCGTTATGGCCACCTGTGTGGGAACGCTGATCGTGAGCGGAGAAGATCTGCACATCGGCAAACTTTCTCTCGACGGCGGCGAACTGCATGTAGACGGGCATATTGATGCGGTCAACTACGAGGACAACGCACCGCACCACGGAGGCTTTCTTTCCCGGCTTCTGGGTTAATGGGAAATTGCGTTTCTTTGCAGCTGATTACCTTTTTGCGTGCGGCGCTGCTGGGCTTGAGCGCGGCTGTCATATATGATGTGCTGCGTGCGGTGCGCCGGGGCGGAGGGAAGGGAAAACTCCTGACACATGTGCTGGATACGGTTTACGTATTATTGGCGTTACTGGTGGTGATCCTCTTTACGCTGCGGCAGGGAGAGGGGGAATTGCGGCTGTATATGGTATTGGCCATGATTCTCGGATTTAGTATCTATTTTCTCGCGTTAAGCGATATTTTTCTCCCTTTGTGGTCGTTTTGGGTGGAAATTTTCGTTTCTCTACTGGCGATTTTGTGGAAGCCGATGGAAATTTTCTTTCGGATCGCAAAAAAATTTCAGATTTACATAAAAAAACTCTTTTATTTTTGGCGCAAATGCGCTACAATAGGAAAACAATGATGGGGTCATGCCCTTATTTGAAAAAGACAACGCAGAGAGGAGGCGGTGCACCGGTGAAAAACAGAAAAAGACGCAAAAAAGGCGGCCTTGTGTTGGCGGTCGTGCTGCTTTTGATCGCGGTTGTCGGCGTCGAAGTCGTGCAGGTTTACGGACAGATTAACGAAGCCATGGCGCAGGAGCAGTTGCTGCAGGCGCAGGTGGAACAGCAGACGCAGGCCAATGCAGCGCTGCGTGATGATCTGTCCCGGGCTGAAGACGAGGACTTTATCAAAGAGTTGGCACGGGAACTGCTGGGCTTGGCAGACCCCGGTGAGCGAATTTTTTACGATGTGAATAACTAACCCATTCTTGGAAGGGAGAACACATACAGACATATGGAACTGGCGGTTGGGACGATTGTAAGCGGAAAAGTAACCACGATCACAAAATTTGGCGCATTTGTTGCGCTGCCCGGTGGGAAATCCGGACTTGTTCACATTTCCGAAGTGGCCGGCGCGTTTGTCAGCGACGTGCACGATTTTCTTACCGAGGGTCAGGATGTGCAGGTCAAGATCCTCTCTGTTTCGCCGGAGGGGAAGATCAATCTTTCCATCAAGCAGGCACAGCCGCAGCAGCCTCGCCAGAGTCGCCCTGCTTATCGCAGCCAGAGTGAACAGCGTCCACCCCAGCAGCGCGCGGCAGCTCCTGTAGCCAAGGCACCTGCTCCTGCGGCAGAGCCTTCTTTCGAGGATAAACTCAAGCAGTTTATGACCATGTCGGACAGCAAGATGTCTGAGCTCAACCGCAACCGCGACGGTAAGCGCCACAAGAGAAGATAACGCAAAAGCCCCGGAAGGAACTTCCTTCCGGGGCTTTTTTCTTATTCATCCAGCAATTGCTTTGTTAGGTTGCGGTCAAGCTGCACACTGCCGTAGAGGTTTTTGGCGCTGCATCCGGCGCGTCCACCGCCGGCACAGGCGCAGGCACACGCGCAAGCGCAGCTGGAGGCACAGGCGCAGTGTCCGCCGCCGCCAAAGCCGCCGCCACCGAAACCGCCTCCGCGGCCGCCGCCACCGAAACCGCTGCCGCTGCGGCCGCTGCTGCCGCCGAATCCGCCGCTGGGCGGTTGCGGCTTTTTCACTGTTCCCACGCTGCCGGGTCTGGGGCGTCCGTCCCGACCGGCAGGATACCACAGGCCGTGATAGAACACGTATCGGGTACCGAATCCGCCGCTGTAGCTGGCAGAGGAAGAGGCGGCGCTGATGATAATGGAGATGACGATCACCATGAAGAACACGAAGAACAAAAAGCCGAAGATGTCATCGCCGCTGTCGTAATAATCGTCATCATAGCCGAAGTCGTAATCGGGATAGTAAACATCGCCGGGGGCGTTTTCTCTGCTGCTCTCCCACGAAAGCTCCGTGGGCCAGCTGCCGTATTTAGCCACCGCCGTCAACTGCGCGCCGTGGTCAAGGTTTTGCGCCGTATAGACCATCTGACCGGACGCGGCAGACAGGTCACCCTGCTGATTGCCGGAGGTATAGATGGAGAGATCTACATCCGGAAGCTGGGAGGAAGCATGCCAGGTAAGGGTCATCTCTTCGATGCGAGCGCCGTCAAACCAGCCGGGTGTATACTCGTAAACAACGCCGCTGCCGTTGAGCTGATACATATACTCCTGCGTCCAGGCGTAAGAGAAGGTGAACACTTCCCCGTCGTTGTAACCGTGGTGAAAGACCACATACATATAGCTGTTGTCAAAATCCAGCGAAGCGATGTTATCCGTCAGCGCCTCCACCTCGCGGATACTGCCGTTGGGAATGCCGATTTGCAGCCATTCCACAGGGCCCTCGTCCAGAACTTCCCATTCAAAAGTGACCTGAATGCGCAGGCTGCCGTCATCGGCGTGGGGGGTAACGGACACGTCGTAGCGGCGGATATAGTCCAGATCACCGGCATGGGCCGTGTCCGTGAGGGCGGCAGACAGGCAAAGGCACAGCGCCAATGCGGTCAGGAAGGAAAAAAGCTTCTTCATCTTCCCTCACCTCCCCTGTTGCCGACGTGCAACTGACAGATGTGCTCCATTTTGGCGCTTTCGGCGCGAATGGTGCGGCACTCTTCGCTGTCCCAGATGGAGTTCCAACAGTCTGTGAGAATATGACCCAGCGTCACGCCGCCCAGCCAGCTCTGGCAGGGTACGACGGCGCCGTCGGGGGCCACGGCCATGTTGGAAAGGCAGGCACCGCAGCTGGGGATCAGCGTAAGACCCAGAGAGCGCAGCGTGTCCTCACCCAACCAGCCGGGACTGGTGAAATCCACTTCCATCCCCAGTGCGGCGGCGGTGGCGGTGGCGTCACGCAGAATGTCGGTCAGTTCCTGAGCGGTCAGTGCCGTGGCGCGGCTGTCCGTGCCCAGAGCTTCGCCGGAGGGGATGAGCCCTGAGCAGGTGGCGTACCGCACACCCAGCGAGTGGGCAAAGCGCAGCGTTTCGGCATAGTCGCGGTTCAAAGAACAAAGGGGCGTGTTGACGGACACAATGAGTCCTGCCGCCACGGCGTTGCGGATGCCCTGCACCGTGTCGTCAAAGCCGGGGGCACCCACCAGAGTGTTGTGCGTCTGGGCATCGGCGGCGTAAAGGGTTACCTGCACGCTGTCGAGACTGGCCTCATAGAGATCGCGGCACAACGCCGGTGTCAGCAGGCGGCCGTTGGTATTCAGTCGGGTGACAAACCACTGGGCAGCCGTCACCAACTCCACCAGATCCTGCCGCAGCGTGGGTTCGCCGCCGGTAAAGGTGACCTGAGGAATGTTGGCTGCGCGGAGCTTGTCCAGCACCGTTTTCCACTCCTCGGTGGACAGTTCCGCCGTTTCACCCATGGGCTGGCCGGCAGCGTAGCAGTGCAGGCATTTCTGATTGCAGTGCCAGCAACCGTTTTTCGTCATGGCGCTGACCATCAGATCCATGCGGTGAGGCGCCGTCATGTGGGGGGCATATTCACCCAGCGTCAGCAGTTCCACCTCCGCCTGCGGCGTTTGGCCGCGTGCGATATCGATGATGGACTCCAGCATCAAGTGCAGATCGCTGCGCAGGCGACGGCGCGGAAAGAAGGGATACACGCGGCCGGTAGCGGCCACGGTCTCGTCGGTAATGTGCGTCCAATCGTGCTGGCTGATCTCGCGGCCGCTGAACGGCTCCAGCGCGTCCATGAAATTACTCAGAAGAATTGCCCACGACAGATTCAGCGGCACCAGTTGGGCGCCGTTCAAGAGCAGCAAAAAGGGCTCGTCGGCCGAATCTGCCCGGGGTGGGATCATATGCATGCGCACCACGCCGGGGCCATAGGGATCCAGCGTCATGTGGCGCACGCAGGAAAGGTATTTGTGGCGGAATGCAGCTTCGCGCCGTGTCGGGTTTTTCATAGGCCACCTCCTCCGGGATTGGTTGAGTATAGTATAGCATCAGCGCAGAGCAAAAGCAATGTGAGCACTTTTTACAAAATGGCAAAAAGGAGCCGCCCTGCCATGCAGAGCGGCTCAAGCGGGTGGGATATTGGAAAGCTTCCGATATTGATGATAAACCATTTTCTTTTCCTTGTAAATAGGAGGTTTTGACACAAAACCACGAGTTTTGCCGAAAGCGGTCGCCGACAGCGGAAAAGTGAACGTGTTGTTAATTTTTAACAAAAAACATTTCGCCCACTTTTCAAACTCTTGGCAATCTGTTATAATACATAAAAGGATAAAGGGAATCTGCTCCCCGACCCTTTTTGTACCCGTTCACCGGATTCAGGAAAGGAGCAACAATATGAAGTTCACATTTACTTGCAAGAAAATCGCACTGAACGACTCCGTCAAGGAATATGCCGAGAAGAAGATCAACAAGCTGGATCGGTATTTCCAGGAGGATGCGGAAGCATTTGTGACCTTCGCCGTCGAGAAGAAGAACCGCTGTGTGGTGGAGCTGACCATTCGCAGCGCCAACGGAACGCTTTTCCGTGCACAGGAAGAGGACGCCGATGGCGATATGCGTGGTGCCATTGACGCAGCTGTCAACTTCATCGAGCGCCGTATCCGCAAAAACAAGACCCGTCTTGCCAAGAATCTGCGGCCCGAAGCTGTGGAGCCGCTGCTTCCCGAACTGGAAGTGGCCGAGGACGCAGAGTACGAGGTGGTGCGCACCAAGCGCTTTGCCGTCAAACCCATGAGCACCGAAGAGGCCATTTTGCAGATGAACCTGTTGGACCACGCCTTTTATGTGTTCCGCAGTGTGGAGAACAATGCCATCTGCGTGGTATATCGCCGCAACAACGGCGGCTACGGCCTGATCGAGACGGAAGAATAAAAACCGTGTAAAAGCAAAGACCCGAGCCATATGGCTCGGGTCTTTTTTGAATGTTAGGGGATGAAGACAATCAGATATCCAGAATCTCCAGTTCCGATGCCTCCACCTTGCGCAGCTCTTTGCGCTCCACCATGTCGTACATACAGGGGACCACCAGCAGTGTCATCAACGTGGCGTAGGTCAAACCACCGATGCACACCAGCGCCACCGGCTGCATCAAGGAGGTGCCGGCGTTCTTGGTAAAGGCCATGACCACGAGGCCCAGGATGGTGGTGATGGAAGTCATCAAAATGGGGCGCAGACGGGTAATACCGGCCTCGATGATGGCTTCGCGGCGCGCCATACCCTCCAAACGCAGCTGGTTGATGTAGTCCACCAGCACGATGCCGTTGTTGACGATGATACCCACCAGCATGACAAAGCCGATGAGGGAGATAACGCTGACCTCAATGCCGCTGATCAGCAGGGCGATGAAGCCGCCGGTAAAGGCCAGCGGAATGGTAAACATGACGATGAAGGGGGACTTGAGGGACTGGAACTGTGCCACCATGATGAAGTAGACCAGCACAATGCCCAGCAGCAGCATCAGAAGAAGCTGTACCATGGCGTCCATGATCATCTCGTTTTCGCCGCTGAAGCTGATTTTGACACCCTCCGGCAGAACCACGTCGGCCACTGCCTTTTCCACGGCAGAAGAGACGAGGGTCACGTTATAGCCCTCGGCAATACCGGCAGAGACGGTGACATACCGGCGCTGCTCGTTGTGGCTGATGCTGTTGAGGCTGACCGTCTCTTCGATGGTGGCTACCTCCGAGAGCTTGAAGCTTCCGGTGGCGGAAGATGTGGAAGCGGTGCTGCTGCCCATCATACTGCTCATGGCGGAAGAGGAGCTGCCGCCCATCATGCTGCTCATGGAAGAGGTGGAAGAGCCTGCCATACTGCTCATGGAGCTCATAGAAGAGGCGGAGGAGACGGTGATCTCCAGATCCATCAGCTTTTCGCGGGTCATACGGGCGTCTTCTGCGCTTTCGATGCTGACGCTCATATCAATGCCGTCCAGTGTCATGTCGGAAGAAGTGGTGGAATCCATCAGCGCGGCGGCAACCTGCAGATAGATCTGCGCTACCGTCATGCCCTTTTTCATGGCGGCGTTGCGGTCGATGGAGACATACAGCGCCTGAGCGGCGTCTTCCAGACCGTCGGAGACGTTGGCAGTGCCCTCCACAGCTGCAACTTTCGCGGCCAGATCACGGGCGGCCTGATGCAGAGATTCCATGTCCTCGCCGTAAACCTGCAGGGAGATACCGCTGCCGGTCATCATGGCGGTCATGCTGTCCATAGCGCCGGATGCGGTGACAGTGCATTTCATGTCGGCGCACAGATCTTCAATGGCCTTGCCGGCTTTAGCGCCGGATTCGCCCTCCGGCAGCGTGATATAGGCTGTCACATCATAGCCGCCGCCGGCCATACCCAGCATGGACATAGTGGCGTCGCCGGACATGGTGGCACCCACGGTTTCCACATGTTCCACCGTGGCAGCGCGGCGCAGCACCTCGTCGGCCATCTCCACCGCCTCTTCGCGCGTGACGCCCTCGGGCATGGAAATGGTCAGGTTGATCATGTTCATATCCATAGTGGGCATGAAGGTGAAGCCACGCATCAGCGCCAGACCGGAGGAGGCCAGCAGCAGCGCCAGAGACAGACCCAGCACCGCGGCCTTGTGGCCCAAAGACCAGGCCACGGCCTTGCGATAGGCCGGATAGACCTTATCCAGAACGCCGGATTTCTGGGGTTTTTCTTTCCGCAGCATGCCGGAGGCCATAGCAGGCACCAGCGTCAGTGCCACGATAAGGCTGGCTGCCAGAGCGTAAGTCATGGTCAGTGCCAGATCGGTGAACAGCTGTCGGGTCAGACCTTCGACAAATACGATGGGGGCGAACACGCAAACGGTGGTCAGCGTGGAGGAAGTGATGGCACCGAGCACCTGCTGCGTGCCGGACACGGCGGCCTGAATTACGGTGGCGCCCTTGCCGCGCAGACGGTAAATGTTTTCGATGACCACCACGGAGTTATCCACCAGCATACCCACCGACACGGCAAGGCCGCTCAGAGAGATCATGTTGATGGTCACGCCGGAGAAGTACATCAGAACAATGGCGAACACCAAGCTCACGGGAATGGCGCACAGGGTGATGATGGTAGGGCGCAGATCCCGCAGGAACAGCCACAGCACCAGAATGGAGAACACCACACCCCAGCCAAGGCTGGAGAGGATGGACTCGATGATCATAAAAATGTAATAGCCCTGATCCATCAGCGCTTCAAATTCCAGGCCCTCGTACTGGGACTCCAGTTCTTCAAAGCGCTCTTCGATATTTTCGGAAACTTCCGCCGTGGCGTAAGTGGATTGCTTGGTAAAGGTGACGATCACGCCGTTTTCGCCGTTGAGCTTGGCATAGATGGACTCGGAGTTATCGGTGACAAAGACAGTTGCCACATCTTTCAGGCGGATGGCCTCCATACCTTCAAGACCCAGATCGAAAAGGACCATATCCTCCAGACCTTCGCGGCTGTCAATGCTGTCGCCCACGCTGACCATGTACTGCACACCGTTTTCGGTGATGTAGCCGGCAGGCATAGAAAAGTTCTGGGCGGTCAGCAGAGCGGAGATCACGTTGATGTTCAGCGCGCCGCTCAGATCCGCCTGACTGAGCGCCTCTTCACGGGAGGACTCCAGCGTGGCAAGACCTTCTTCGATCTGAGAGAGGGCAGAGTCCAGCTGCACGTTGGCGGAGATCAGCTGCATAACGCCGTCTGCCAGCGAAAGGGCGCCGGAAGTGACCTGGCCGACACTCTCCAACAGGGCTTCTTCGTCTTTCAGCTTATCCAGCTGCGAGTCGAGATTTTCCAGCTCAGACTGCCACTGCGCCAGCTTTTCGCCCAGATTTTCCCACGTGGCGTTCAGGGCGGCCAGCCGCAGCTCCAAGGCGGCCAGATCGGCCAGCATTTGCAGATATTCCGGATCGTTTTCGATGGCGGCGATCTGCTGGGCCTTCTCCTCCTCGCTCAAGGTGCTGTTCTGACGGATTGCCTCAATTTCATAGTGATACTGGGCGTTTTTGGCATCCAGTGCGATTTTCTCCGCCTGAATGGTCATCAGCTCGCTGATGCTGCCCGACAACTGCTCGCGCTGCTGAAGCAGTGTGTCCAGTGCCTGCTGAATGGACAGCAGGGCTTGCGCGGCTGTGTCGTTGAGGGAATCTTCCATGCCGTCGCGAATGGCGTTTTTCGTGCTCTGGATCAGATCACGGGCATCGCTGAGCTGCTGCGCTGCGTCATCCAGCTGCGCCTGAATCGCCTCGGCCAATTTGCCGGACAGGGCATCCAGCTTTTCCTGATCCAGCAGCACATGGAGCTGCCGCTCTACCGTGCCGGTGATGTCCACGCTGGCCACGCCGCTGATGCCGTTGAGCTTGTCGCGCAGCGTTTCTTCCACAAACTCGGACATTTCATAAACGTCCTTACCCTGATAACCCACGGCAGCCACCTGAACGGGCAGCATGGAGGGGTTGATTTTCAGTACGTAAGGAGTGCCGACGGTGTCGTCCCAAGAACCCTGCAGCGCTGAGATCTTTTGCTGAATATCAACGCTGATACTGTCCATATTCACGCTGTCTTCAAACTCCAGCACCACCGTGGACACGCTGTTCTGAGAGGTGGAGGTGACGGACTTGATTTCGTCCAGCGTAGCCATGGTCTGTTCCATGGGCCGCGTCACGTCGGCCTCCACAGCTTCCGGACTGGCGCCGGGGGCTGTGGTCACAATGATGACGTAGGGGAAGTTCATATTGGGCAGCAGATCCGGCGTCATTTTCAGATACGCAACCACACCCAGAATGATGACCGCCAGAACGGCGACAAATACGGTCAGCGGCTTTTTGGCGCTGAATTTCGGCATAGGGGGTTCTCTCCTTAAAGAAAAGTTTAAAATAAAAACGAATAGTTTAACCCAGTTAGTCTAACATTTGCGCTCAAAAAAAGCAAGAAGCAGGAAAAAATATTCACAGATCTGTAACAAAAAAGCCCCGGGCCCAAAAGCCCGGGAAAGGAAATACGGATTGCGCCGCAAGCGGCGAGCGGAATCATAAAGCAACAGCGCCGCCATAAAAGGCGGCGCTGTTGTTGGAACAAAAAAGAAAACTTTAAAGAACCGTTTCTTTTCTTCTTAACCGCAGCTTACAGCAGGGTGGAGAAGTGCTTGATGGTGCGAACCATCTGGGAAACGTAGGAGTTCTCGTTGTCGTACCAGGACACGACCTGAACCTGAGTCTTGCCATCGGGCAGAGCGCAGACCATGGTCTGAGTAGCATCGAACAGGGAGCCGAAGCGCATGCCGATGATGTCGGAGGAGACGATCTCGTCCTCGGTGTAGCCGTAGGACTCGGTGGCAGCACCCTTCATAGCGGCGTTGATCTCAGCAACGGTGACAGCCTTGGAGCAGACAGCGTTCAGGATGGTGGTGGAGCCGGTGGGAGTGGGGATACGCTGAGCAGCGCCGATCAGCTTGCCGTTCAGCTCGGGGATGACCAGGCCGATGGCCTTGGCGGCACCGGTGGAGTTGGGCACGATGTTGATAGCGCCAGCGCGGGAGCGACGCAGATCGCCCTTCTTCTGGGGGCCGTCCAGGATCATCTGATCGCCGGTGTAAGCGTGGATGGTGCACATGATACCGGACTCGATCTCGGCCAGCTCGTGCAGAGCCTTAGCCATGGGAGCCAGGCAGTTGGTGGTGCAGGAAGCGGCGGAGATGATGTTGTCTTCCTTGGTCAGGGTCTCGTGGTTGACGTTATAAACGATGGTGGGCAGGTCGTTGCCAGCGGGAGCGGAGATAACGACCTTCTTGGCGCCGGCGTCGATGTGAGCCTGAGCCTTGGCCTTGGAGGTGTAGAAGCCGGTGCACTCCAGCACGACGTCCACGCCCAGCTCGCCCCAGGGCAGCTCAGCAGCGTTAGCCTTGGCATAAATGGTAATGTTCTTGCCGTCGACAACGATGTTGTCCTCGCCAGCCTCAACAACGTGACCCATGGCGGCGTAGTTGCCCTGGGTGGAGTCATACTTCAGCAGGTGAGCCAGCATCTTGGGGGAGGTCAGATCGTTGATGGCAACAACCTCAAAACCCTCAGCGCCGAACATCTGACGGAAAGCCAGACGACCGATACGGCCAAAACCGTTGATTGCAACTTTAATGCTCATAATGATTTCTTCCTTCCTAAATGTGAAATGTGCCAAAGGAGGCAAAACATCTCAAATATATGGTACGATATAGTATTATATGCACAGAACCAAAAAAATCAACCCTTTTTTGTGAAAATTTTGATTATTCCCGAAAATAGACGAAAAGGCTTGTTTTTTGGTGCTTTTTTTGGTATAGTTTGGACTGTCCGGAGGATATTGCCGCGGATAATTACAGGGCTTTTTTGCAACTTTATGAGAGGGGAGGTGCCGTGTATGTCTGAGCGTGATCAGGAGCATTTGCTCAACGAAATTTTGCCCAATGTGGCCGCCCAGCTGCGCGGTTCCCTTGGTAATATGCATGTGGCGCTGTTGCGTATGGCACCGGGCGAAGGTATGGACGCCGCCACGGAGCGGAATATGGCCATCCTTTCGCAGAGCTATTATCGGGCGATGCGCCTGGTAAACAATCTCTCCGCCGCGCCGATGCTGCTGGAGACCACAACTTTCCTTACGGCCAATGTGGAACTGGTGGCGTGGCTGGCCGATCTGGTGCGTCAGGCACAGCCGCTGGCAGAAGAGGCAGGAATTGACCTGACCTTCACCTGCGCCCTGCCCCACCACAGCGTAGCCATTCACAAAGAGCACATGGAACGGCTGGTGTGGAACCTTTTGTCCAATGCCATGAAGTTTACACCACGGGGTGGCAGCGTTGATGTTTCTTTGCGCGTTGACGCCCGACAGGCGCTGCTGGCGGTCAAGGATACCGGCTGCGGTATTCGCGAAGAACTGCTGGAAACCGTGTTTGACCGCTATCTCCATCCCGAAAGGGTGGATCCGCAGCCTCACGGACTGGGACTTGGACTTCCTCTGTGCCGCCGCATCGCCGAAGGCCACGGCGGACGGCTGCTGCTGCAGTCCCGTGAGGGTGAGGGAACTTGTGCCACGGTGGCATTGCCGGACCGCAGAGCGCTGGAGGGTGTGGTGAAAAGCGTTCCTTTTCATTATGCCGGCGGATTCCAAACGGTGCTGATGGAGCTGAGTGATGCGCTGCCGTTTGGCGCATTTCGCGCGCGGCATATTGATTAACATGTACCGACCCCGGCGAAAGCCGGGGTCATCCTGTATAAAATGCCTTTACTGAGGGAATAAGAGGTTTATGATGAAGAAGAAAGTGTTGATCGCCATGTCCGGCGGTGTGGACAGCAGCGCAGCGGCCGTTTTGCTGCAGCAGCAGGGATACCGTTGTGACGGAGCGATGCTGAATTTGCTGCCGGAGAATAATGACACCGCAGATGCTGAAGCGGTGGCTCGGCGTTTGGGCATGCGCTTTCATGTGATTGAGGGAAAGCAGGCGTTTGCCGATGAGGTGATGAACCGCTTTGTGTCGGAATACTGCGCCGGTCGTACGCCAAACCCGTGTATCGACTGCAACCGCTGCTTGAAGTTCGGACTCTTTTTGGATGCGGCACTGGAAATGGGCTACGACTATATCGCCACCGGTCATTACGCCCGGGTGGATTATGATGCCGAGCGCGACGCATACCGCCTGCTGCGTGGTCTTGATCGCCGGAAGGATCAGAGCTATATGCTCTATCAGTTGACGCAGCAGCAGCTGGCGCATTTGCTGCTGCCGGTAGGCGAATATGAAAAAAGCGACATTCGCCAATATGCCCGTGGAGCCGGACTGGAGAACGCCGACAAATCCGACAGTCAGGATATTTGCTTTATCCCTGACGGTGATTACGCCCGTTTTTTGCGGCAGTACGGCGCTGTGGAGATGACCGAGGGCGACTTTGTGGATCGCGACGGTCATGTGATGGGGCGGCATAAGGGACTTCCCTGCTATACCACCGGCCAGCGCAAAGGGCTGGGCGTGGCGGCAGGTAAGCACGTGTACGTGGTGTCCAAAAACGCCGCTGACAACACGATCCTGCTGGGTGACGAGAAGGATCTCTACACCGATACGCTGACGGCCTGCCGCGTCAACTGGATCGCCGGCGAAGCACCGTCCGGTGCCGTTCGGTGCACGGCCAAAACCCGTTACAGCCAGACGGAGGCGGAGGCCACCGTTCAGGCACTGCCGGAGGGCCGCATGCGCCTGAGTTTTGACGTGCCCCAGAGGGCGGTGACTGCCGGACAGGCGGTGGTGCTGTACTGCGGCGAAGAAGTGCTGGGCGGCGGCACAATTGAATAAAGGAAAGGGCGACTTGTGAGATCCACAAGTCGCCCTTATGTTATCGTTCGCTGATCCGCCACTCATCCTGGTAGATCATGTCGTCAATGTCGATTCCCTTCCGCACGTCCACGGTACCCTCCTTCCTGCAAGCTCTGTCTATACCGGACAGTATATGCAGGCGGCGGCAGAATGATGAGGCTATGTTCCGCTGCGGAAGATCTTTCCGCGCCATTTGCGGCGGTACAGCAGGGTGAAGCGCTGCAGAACCCGATCCAGCAGCAGCCAGACGATGCAGGCCAGCACCGCGGTGACGATCAGCAGGAAGTGACCCTCGGCGGCGTATTCTTCGGCGAGGTAGGCCATACCGAAAACAAAAATCGCCAGAGCATACATGGTGCTGACAGCAGCGCAGAACAAGGCCAACTTGACGGTCAAACGCAGCGGTTTGGCGGCGATGGCGCCGTCAATCCGTGTCCGCACAGCCGGATACCAGCCGAGGAAGACATAGAGAAGTGCCACTTCTTTGTCGGCACACAGCAGCAGCGTCAGCAGCGATACGGCTGCGTAAAAAACGAGGGTGGTCTTTGTGCCGTATTCTTCCTGCACTGGCAGCGCGCAGATCATGGCCAAAACGGGACAGCAGAAGGTTGCCAGCGGCACGATGGCACCGCCGCACAGCAGTACCACCGACAGAGCGGCTATCAAACCGCAGAGGGCCATGCGCCGACTTGCTTTGCGTGTGCTGTTCATGCCAGAAATTCCTGAATTTCGTCAATGAGCCTGTGGCAGGCTTGGTTGCCGGCAAAGACGGAGCAGTTGTGCAGCACGTCCAGGGGTGTGCCGTCCATCTGCGTCACTTTGCCGCCTGCTTCGGTGAGAATCAGACTGCCGGCGGCAATATCCCAAGGGCGCAGGCGGCACTCGAAAAAGACCTCCACGCGGCCGGCGGCAATGTAGCAAAGATCCAGCGCGGCGGCGCCCAGACGGCGGAAATCGCCCACGCGGTCATACAGCGTGCGCATGATGGCGAAGTGCCGGTCGGTCAACTCCCGATCATAGGCGGTAGAGCCGCACAGCAAAATGCCGTGGGAGGGGTCGGCGCTGCTGACGTGGATGGGTTTGCCGTTGCAGGTGGCACCCTTGCCGCGCTGAGCGGCAAACAGCTCGCCGCGATAGGGGTTGTAGACAACGCCGTACTCTGACACGCCGTTTTTGGCCAGCGCCACGGAGATGTTGCTGTGGCCGAAATTGCGCACAAAATTGGCGGTGCCGTCAATGGGATCGACAATGAAAGTCCACTCGGTGGTGATCTCCTCATGGGCGCCTTCTTCCCCTAAAAAACCGGCATCGGGCATCAGAGCCAGCAGCTCACGGTGCAAAAATTCCTGCACGGCGGTGTCATACTGGGTTACAACGTCAATGTGGCTGCTCTTTTCGGTAATGGACATATCGTGGACGCCGCGGATCATTTCGCCGGCCTGCTCCACAATGTGAATGATTTTCTCAAGCATGGGGATTCCTCCTTCAAATTATCGCTTCAGAGGCAGTGTGACCACGAATCGGGTGGAGCGCACATCGCTCTCGGCGCGAATGGTGCCGCCGTGATCGCGGGTGATGGCCTGTGCGATAGACAGGCCAAGGCCGAAACTGCCGTGATCGCTGCGGCTGGGATCGGCGCGGTAAAAACGCTCAAAGAGATGGGGCAGCCGATCCGGCGGAATGGGCTCGCCGCCGTTTTCCACCGTCAGAACGGCGCAGCGATCCTGCTGACGCAGTGTCAGGCGGACAAAGCTGCCCTCGGGCGCATATTTGATGCCGTTGTCCAGAAGAATACCCACCAGCTGAGCCAGGCGGTCGCCGTCGCCGAACAGATGGATGTTTTCCGTCACCTCAAAGGAAAGCAGCCGCCCTGCCTCGTAGGCCACCGGCTCAAAGCGGAGGACTGATCCGGCGGCAAGATCACTTAGATCGACATCGGAAAAAACGGCTTCCGCCCGGGTGTTCTCGGCACGGGAGAGGGTCAGCATATCTTCCACCAGTGTGCGCATCCGCTGCGATTCGCTGCGGATGTTGTCCACATAAGTGGCCGCGTCGCTGTTTTGAGGGGTTTGTTCGCTCAACAGCTCCGCCGAGGAGAGAACCACCGTCAGCGGCGTTTTCAGCTCGTGGGAGGCATCAGAGAGGAAACGCTGCTGGGCAGACCAGGCGTTTTCCACGGGGCGAGTGATAAGACCGGCCAGAAAATAGCAGCACAGCAGCAGCGCCACAAGGGCGGCCAGCCCGATGAACAGCGAGGTGCGCACCAACGAGCGCAACGTAGCCAGTTCCAGAGAACTGTCCGTAAAAGCAATGCGCAAAGACAGCAGCGAAGAGGATCGCAGATAGCGCAGGTGATAAGCCTTGAGCACACCGGAGTCATCGTCCTGAGACAGACAAGCCGACACGATTTCGGCCAGAAGGGCATCGTCCAACTGGTAATAGCTGCTGCCGGATACGCGGACAGTCCCGTTGGAGTAGACCTCCACTACGAAACAGGGCAGAGAGCCGCTGTCCTGACCGGGGCGAAACAAACCGCCGTCGCCCCTTTGCAGCGCCTGATACAGCTGTTGCTCGGCGTTTTGGCGCAGGCTGGTGCGTGCGTTCAGATAGACACCTGCGAAGACGGCCAGAAGCACGGCGGTGACGAACAGCATGGTGATGGCAACCACTTTCCATCGCAGTTTGCGGATCATTCCTCCACCTCCAGACAGTAGCCTACCAGACGGATGGTTTTGATTTTCACGCAGGAGTGCAGATGGCTCAGCTTGCGGCGCAGGAAGGAGATGTAGACCTCCACATTGTTGTCCTCGGCGTCGCTGTCATATCCCCATACTTTCACAAGAAGCTGTTCCTTGGTGACGATGATCTTCTGGTTGCGCATCAGAAATTCCATCAAGTCGTATTCCCGTCGGCTCAGCCGCACGGAGCGCTGCGCACAGCACAGAAGAAAGGTACCCGGTTCCAGACGCAGATCGCCACAGGAGACGGCATCGTCGGTACGGGCTTCGCCTCCGCTGCGGCGCAGCAGGAGCCGCACGCAGGCCAGCAGTTCCTGCGCGTCAAAGGGTTTGGTGAGATAATAGTCGGCGCCGCTGTCCAGGCCCCGGACCCGGTCGGCCACTTCGCTGCGAGCCGTCAGCATCAGCACAGGTGTGGTGTTGCCGCCGGCGCGCAGTTGCTGCAGCAGGGAAAAACCGTCCAGTCCCGGCAGCATGGCATCCAGCAGGATCAGGTCATAGATGCCGCTGTTGGCTTCATCCAGACCGCGCAGACCGTCGTGGCACATATCGGCGACATAGCCCTGCCGCCGCAGAAGGTCAGCCAGTGTACCGGCCAGCCGCACTTCGTCTTCAATGATCAAAATTCGCACAATCCGGCTCCTTTCCGTTGGTGTGCCTCAAAAGACAGAGCCCCTCTGAAAGCCGCGGCTGTCAGAGGGGCACATTCTTACTTCATGAAGTCCAGAATCGGCTCTGCTGCGGCAGAACTCATCAAATAGATCGTGGAATCGCCGCCCATGGTCATGCAGTAGCCCTCTCCCAGCTTGGCACCGATGGTAAAGGAAAGAGACTGCTCAACGCCCACAAGGTTGAGAAACTCCACCGTCACTGTTGCCTGAGGAGGCTCGAATCCGCAGATGGCGGCAGCGCCCTCGGTGGGATTGAAGTCCACGCACGAGAGGATCGCCATCTGGCCAAGCCCCTGTGTCATAGGCGCGGCTTTTGCTGTCACACTGTGGCCGTCCACCACCCACACGCCGGAGTTGTTGAGGAATGTAGTGACGGTCTTTTCGCCGGCGGTGATGGTGACCTTGCGCACGTTTTCCGGCATAATGGGCTGCAGCTGCGGCAGGATCATCATGTCGTAGATGCTGCGGCTGATCAGATCGCTCAGCTCTGCCGGTGCCAGATAAACGGTTTCCGTCTCGTCCCCGGCCAGACACATGTAATAGCGGCCCTCGTCATCCTGAATGCCCAGATACCAAGTGAGACGGTGGCCCAGCTCATCGGTAACGGTGACATATTTTTCCGCGCTGTCCAGCTCCAGATCTTCCACGGTCTTGTCGGTGGCAACGGGCTGCGCCACGGTCATCTGCTCCACGCACAGAGCCAGAGCTTCGGGATACGTGGCGTCCAGAGGGAACTGGGTGTCATCCTTCCACTGCCAACCGGCCTGCGCGTCATGGATAAAGCGAAGCGTCGTTTCGCCGTCGCAACAGACGATGGAGGCGGAGGGGGCGGTGATGACGGTATTTTGCTGCTGCTGTTGCTGTTGCTGCTCCTCTCCCGGATTGGGATCATCAACAGGCGGCTCGGGTTCTTTTCCAGTGCAGCCCCACAGAGTCGTCAGGGATAGGACCAGGGCCAGCAGTGCGGCAATTTTCTTTGTGTGTTTCATTTATATAGCTCCTTCAAAAGGCTGGTTTATATTTGATTCTTCAACAGTATACCAACCAAAACGAAAAAAGAAAAGAAAAAACGAAGAAAATTTACAAATTTGTTCGCTTCATCTGGTGCAAAAGCCACTGCCCCGTGGCAAAAATGTGATATAATAACAAAAAAACAAAGGAGCGAGCACATGAACCCTACTGTCCTCTTATATAATATTCCACTCCAGAAGGAGAAAATCATCCGCGAGCTGTGCCAAAAGCTGTCTGCGGAGGTTGTCTGCGTGGACAAAAAGCGTCACGGATGCACCATTGGGCAGGTGCTGCGAGGGGAAGGAAATGACTGCGGCGCACGGCATCCCTTTGGCGAGGAGATGCTGGTGATGCAGCTGCCGGGGATTCTGTTGGACTTCTTTCTTCAGGGGCTGATGCGCGAGGGTGTGGACGTGGCGCTGAAAGCCGCCATTACCCCCACCAATGTGGCTTGGACGGCAGATGCCCTGTACCGGGAGCTGGTGCGCGAGCGGCAGGAGTTTTTGCAGGCTGTTGTGAAGAAATGAAGAGTTTTGAGCAAAAGGTGGCGTTACTGTGTGACGCCATTCCCGATGGCAGGGTGGCGACATATGGCCTGATTGCCGCCCTGTGTGGCTATCCGCGCCGCGCTCGCCATGTGGGCACGGCGCTGGGGCGCGGCGTGTCGCGGCAGGCCTATAAGGTGGTGGGCAGCAGCGGAAAGCTCACCGGTGCGGCCTGTTTTCTCCAACCGGGCCTGCAGGCGGAACTCCTGCGAACCAGCGGTGTGTGGGTATCGGAACGGGAGACGGTGGATCTGAAGCGATACCTCTGGCAGCCCACGGCGGAAGAAGTGGAGGAAATCCTGAAAGATTTTGCAAAACATTAAAAAGGAGCGCAAATGCGCTCCTTTTTTCGGTGACAAGAAGGAGAAAAGGCCTCTCCTGCCCTGCTTAGCGAAAAGAAACAATATGGTTGTGTTTTGTTAAAAATATGGTAAGATGTATTCATAAAGAAAAAGGAGCAAATACGTTCTATGAATATTTATCTGCAAGGTTTGGGACTGGGTCTTGCTTATGTGGCACCGATTGGACTGCAGAATCTCTTTGTCATTAACACAGCGCTGACACAAAAGAGAAGCCGCGTGTTTTTGACGGCGCTGATCGTGATTTTCTTTGACATTACACTGGGACTGGCCTGCTTTCTGGGGGCAGGCGCATTGATGCAGGCGCTGCCGTGGCTGCAGAAGGTGATTTTGGCGGCAGGTAGCCTGATTGTCATCTGGATCGGTATCGGTCTGCTGCGCTCCAAGGCGACCATGGATACCAGCACCAATGTGAACCTTCCGATCTGGAAGGTGATTACTTCCGCCTGTGTGGTGACGTGGTTCAACCCTCAGGCCATCATTGACGGAACCATGATGTTGGGCGCATCCCGCGCCAGCTTGCCGGCCGGAACAGACGCGTTCTTTATCGGCGGTTTCGCCAGTGCCAGCGTGACGTGGTTTTTGGGCATTTCCGCGCTGATCTCTCTGTTCTCGGCTCGATTCAACGACAAGATCCTGACCATTATCAACAAGATATGCGGCGTTGTGATCGTTTTCTACGGCTGCAAGCTGCTGTGGAGCTTTGTGCAGATGATGGGCTGGCTGTAAGATAAGGAGGAGCAGACTATGGATGCAATGGCTAATCTGTTGACGCGCAGAAGCATTCGTCGGTATAAAAGCGAGATGCCGCCGCGGGAAGTGATCGAGAAGATCGCGCAGGCAGGCACCTATGCCGCCACCGGCATGAACCGGCAGTCCCCGATCATCATTGCCGTGACCAACCAAGCGCTGCGTGAGCGGATGTCGCGGCTCAATGCGCAGGTGCTGGGTATCGACTCCGATCCCTTCTACGGTGCACCGGTGGTGCTGGTGGTGCTGGCTGAGCGCAGCAATCCCAACCATGTGTATGATGGCAGTCTGGTCATGGGCAATCTGATGCTGGCGGCGCACGCCATGGGCCTCGGCAGCTGCTGGATCAACCGCGCCCGACAGGTGTTTGACAGCGACGAGGGCAAGGAGATTCTGCGCCAGCTGGGTATTGAAGGGGACTACGAAGGCGTTGGCAACTGCATTCTTGGCTATGTGGACGGCGAAGTGCCGCAGGCCGGACCCCGAAAGGAAAATTACGTCTATTTTGCCGAGTGATTTTGAAAAACTTATCAGAGCCGCCGCTTTGCAAGCGGCGGCTTTTGTGTTATGATAACGGCAAAGAACAGCGGAGGACAACCACATGGAGAAGAATTACAAGTTGACCATTGCCTATGACGGCACACGCTTTTTCGGCTGGGAACGGCAGCCGGATCGGGAAACCATTCAGGGCAAGCTGGAAAGTGTGCTGGAAAAACTGAACGGCGCGCCGGTGGATGTGATTGGCGCAGGCCGCACTGATGCCGGTGTGCACGCAAGAGCCATGGTGGCCTCCGTGCGGCTGGATGTAAAAGAGAGCTGCGAGGAGATTCGGGACTATATGAACCGCTATCTCCCTGATGCCATTGCCGTACGGGAAGTGAAGGAGGCCGGTGAGCGGTTCCACGCCCGATACAATGCGCTGGGCAAGACATATCGCTACACCTGCTTTGTGGGCGATGTGAAGCCGGTTTTCGACCGGCGGTACGTGACCATGCTGGATTACCGTGTAGATGTGGAGAAGATGCGGCAGGCAGCGGCCATTCTCACCGGCGAGCACGATTTCCGCTCCTTTTGCGGCAATCCCCGCATGAAAAAATCCACCGTGCGTCTGGTGGACTCCATCACCATCGAGCAAAATCGGGACCGGATTCACTTTACGTTCCACGGCACCGGCTTTTTGCAGAACATGGTGCGCATTTTGGTGGGTACGTTGCTGGAAGTGGGCCGTGGGTACTGGGATGCGGACTATGTGCAGACGATTCTGAACGGGAAAGACCGCAAGCTGGCCGGCCCTACGGCACCGCCGGAAGGACTTTGCCTGATGAAAGTGGACTATTAAACACAAAAAAGAACCTGTTTCCCTTGGGAAACAGGTTCTTTTTTGTTACATATTACGGATATCTTCCAGCAGATCATCCAAAGACATGGCTTCCACGGCGGCGTTTTCGTCGGCGTTCACGGAAGGGGTGTCTTCAGAATATGCGCTCTCCCCGTCTGCCTCTTGGGCGGCGCTCTCTTCTTCTGCAGGATCGGCCACCGCGGTCTGAATGACGGCGAAAGCAGGACGCGCTTCCTCGGCAATATCCTCCTCGGTGGCGGCGTCCTCTTCAGAGGGGATTTCCTCTTCGGTGGGAGAGTCCTCTGCAAGGACGGGTTCCTCTTCGGCAACCGCTTCGGCAGGTGCGGCGTTTTCAGTGTCGGAATCCGCTGTGGGGACATCCTCTGCGGCGGCGATCATTTCCGTGGGAATTTCTTCCGGCACGGTATCCTCTTCCGACGCAGTATCCTCTTCCGGTGCGGCATCCTCTGCGGCGGAGGTGTTTTCGGCGACGATAACAGACACGACGGCTGCGGCTGTGGCAGCAGCGGCGGCGTCATCGGCGGCCAGACGGTCGAGGAGATTTTCCTTCGGGGTGGAGGGCTGGGCGGCGGCTTTTGCCAGCTTTCGCAGTGCCTTGCGTCTGCCACCGGCGCGGCCGATAAGCCAGACGATCAAAAGAAGTACCAGCAAAATCACGCCCAGTGCGATGGCGGCGCCCATAGCGGCCTGCTGCAGCGTGACCTCACCGATGTAGGGCAGCGTCATTACCAGCGGCAGGGAGATGTCAAAGGTGGTGGGTTCCGGCTCGGGCTCGGGCTCCACAGGCTCGGTGACGGGAGGGATAATCTCGGGCAGCATACCGGCGTAGAGGGGCATGCGAATCACGTGGACGGTATAGTCCATGGTGGTGACGCCGTCCTCGGCGGTGCAGGTGAGAATATACAGGGTTTCGCCTTCCGGCAAAGGCTCGTCGGCGGCCAGTACGCGGAACTGGGGCTCCACGGGTTTGGGGTCAGCAGCGGTGTTGCCATCGGCAGAAGGCACCGTTTCGTCGGCAGGAACTTCCGGGATGGGAATCAGCACCTGACGAACAAGAGACACGCCTTTGGCCTTGCCGTCGTTGGCAGTGGCGTTCATGTTGAGCGCGGTGATCTCATAGGGGACGTAGAGCACGTAGTCCGTTACATCGGGGGCGAAGGCAGGGCTGAGCGTGCCGGAGGAGGGAGTCACGGAAGACAACGTTGCGTCGCTGCTGGGGACGTAGTTGGGATCCTGCTCACGGGTGACGTAGATATAATAGCGCTTGGTGTTGCCGTTCTCGGCTTCCACGGTGACGGTCACAGTATTGGAACCCACCGACAGGCTGTTGCCGGAGACGGAGACATAGGAGCCGCTGTGGGCGCGGTCCCAATCCAGATCCAGAGAGGAGACCTCATAGGGGACGGTAATGGAATATTCGGTACTGCCGGTAAAATTCAGATCGGCGTTGTAGCACCACAGGTCATCGAGGTTGGCGTTGCCAGACAGAGGGGGCAGCACTTCGTCGGACCAGTAGGCGGAAAAGCTGCGGTCACTGCCACCTTCGGATGCGGTGCCGTTGACGCTGACGGACAGGCTTGCACCGGGAGAAGCGCTGCTCTTGACGGTAAAGCTCAGGGAGATCAGACGGGTGCTGCCGCTGAAAGTGTCGCCGGAGCTGTTATACATGGTGAAGTAGCGGCTGCTTTCGCTGAGCACCCAGCTGCCGCCGATATAGTTGCTGTAACCGTTATAAGTCAAAGCGGAGCTGTCATAGGTCAGGGATGCTTCGATGCCGGCCACGTCGCTGCCGCTGACGGACAGATACAGGGTAAAGGAGTTGCCGGCGCGCAGATAGGAAGAGCTTGCACTAAGACTGGCGCTGGCGGCGTGGGCCTGCTGCGGAAGCAGGGAAATAACCAGCAATAAGGACAAAGCCAGACCTAAAAGCCGGTGAAAAACGTGTTTTATCATCAGTGCGTTCCCTCCTTAGTTGGGAGTAATGGTGGATTTCTTCAGCAGGTGATTGTTTACCAGCACCAGATCGGTAATGGACACTGTGCCGTCAGCGTTGACATCTGCGGCAATGGCGGCGGCGCCGGAAAGTTCAGCCTTTTTCAACAGATGATTGTTGATCTGCACCAGATCGGTGATGGAGATGACGCCGTCACCGTTGACATCGCCGGTGACGATGACGGTCAGCGTCTGGAGCAGCTCGCCGTTCACTGCGTATTCCACCGTCATGCCGGTGGCTACAGCATCATCCGCAGCGGCATTGCCGGACTGGATGGTGATAAACTCAGCGGGGACCAGCTTTTCCAACAGAGAAGAGACGGTGGTTCCCAGCGCAACGGAGCGCAGGTAACCGTCACGGATCACGAAGGCGTCTGTGGTGATCTCCGGCAGGTATTCGATCTCGTGCCACTCAAACACGGCGCGGAAAGCAATATCTTCGGTGATAGTCATGCCCTCGGTATAGCCTTCCCAGCCGACGAAGGTGTAGTAGCTGAGGTTATCATCGGCAGGACGGGAAGGGTTCTCTGCAGGAAGGGGAATTTCGGCGCCCAGCGTCAGCTGGCCGGTAGCCCACTCGGTGTCATCGTAGTTGAGGAAGGTATAGGCGTAGGCCTTTTCATACTGTGCGTACACCGTCTGGGGCTCAGCCATGGCGATGGTGGAGGCAGTGACCTGCTCTCCGCCTTCCGGTGCGGTGAACCAGCCGAGGAAGAAGTAGCCGGGCATGGAGGCGGTGGGCAGCTCGCCAAAGACCTGGCCGGCGGCCAGATTACGGGAAGTCTCGGTGGAAGTGCCGCCGCAGGCATCAAAGGTCAGCGCATAGGTGCCGTCGGTAACAAAGAAGTTGGATTCCAGCAGGAAGGTGCTGTCGTTTTCGGCAGAGGTCGCCGTGACGATCATCTGATAGTTGCCTGCTTTCAGACGGCTGAAGGCCACGGATTTATCCAGATCCGACAGGTCAAAGGAGTTGGCGTTGATACCGGAAGCGGTGGCAGGGGTGAAGGCGTCTTCACCCCGATCGTTCAGCACGCGGATTGTCACTGTGTCGATGATGTAGTTGCAGCGGAGAATGCCGCGGAAGGGGAAGTTGGATTCACCTTCTGTCAGAATATTGGAATAAGCAGGATAGAACGCGCCGTCCAGCGACCAGTCGGCCTTGGTTTTGGTCAGCTGCCACTGGCTGGCTTCGGCGGCGGTGGAAAGGACGCTGCCGGCGGCAGAGGCAAAGAGGAACGTACCTGTGGCGCGGTTGCAGACGGAGAAACCGCTGTCCATGCCCTCCAGCTTCCACATCTGATTGTTGTCGGCGGTAGCTTCGGCAAGAATGACGCTGCCATCTTCCAACGCCGTCAGACGAAGGCCGGTGGCGGCGTTTTCGAGGGTGTAATAGCCGCTGGCGTAATAGGTCAGCAGGAAGCTCTGCTGATCTGTGCTGTCGATGGTGTTGAGGAGGAGCTGGCCGTCATGCAGACCAATGGCAAGGTCGCTGTTGCCCACGGGGGAGATCTGATAGTAGCCCTCTCCCAAAAGGGCATCGGCATAGCCGTAAGTCACCAGCATGTGTTGGGCACGGGCCGGTTCGTTGATCCGCAGGCGCAGAAAGACGCCCAGCTGGATCTCGGGAGAGGAGCCGCGGTAATAGTGCATCAGCTGGCCTTCCACGCCGTATTTTTGTGCGGTGGTGCCGCTCATGAATTTGGTTTCATCCTCGGACTCCGGGAAACGGGTTCTGCTGCTCTCGGCGTAGATGGCGGCAATGATATCCGTTTCCGGCTGGTTGGCAAAGCCACCCAAAGCCTCAAAGGCGTTGTTGATCACCTGGCGGGCGCCGGGGGTGCCGTGCTGGATGGCACGGGAGAGGAACACGTTGCGCAGTGCGATACTGTAATTGTGAATATCGAACCCGGGCACATCCTCGGCGATCTTGTCGACAATGCTGTGGTAATATTCAGCATTGACGTAATAGCGCTGGCAGGCCAGAAAACCGTCATAGTTCTCTTTGGCCAGTGTTTTCCACGCGGTATCAAAGTTGTTGCCGTAGCCGGCACCGCCGTTATAGTAGGCAGCTTCCAGCGTCTGGCCGATCTGGCGGTAGTACTCGTTTTCCGACTTCTGGCACCACAGTGCAAAAGAAAGCGGAGCGCCGTAGGCGCTGGCGAACTGATAAGCGCCGTAGGACTTGCCGCCGATATCGCCGGAGTTATAGACGATGGCGCCGGCATCGCCGCCCTCATAGCGGGAGGCCAGCTCGCCCAGCAGCTCATACTCCTGATCGTCGGCGGCCGTGGCGTCAGCGCGGAAAGGCAGCGCGCCACAGAGAAAAAGACCGCTCAGGAGAAGGCAAAGCATGGAAATACCGCGCTTGCGGTTGTGTTTCATGAAATCACCCTATCTGAAAGTTGAAGTTAATTTACATAAGTACAATCAAAGTCAGTATATCATGGGAAGGCAGAGGTTGTCCACAAAGAAATGACAGGAAGGGGAAAAGAGGGATAAATTTCTTGCAAAAACTCGCGAGATTTGTGTGGAAATTTGTCGAATAATCCCGTATAATGGAGCAACAGAGCATAAACGCGAGGTGCGATATGGAAAACGTGAAAACAAGAAAAAAGACGCGCATGTGGCCGTGGATTACGGCAGGCGCTGCCGTTGTACTGGGTGCGGCGGCTATACTGTGCTACATCTTCTGGCCCCGTCCGCTGGTGACGGCGCAGGCATATGTGGCGGCCGATCTGGAGACAGCAACCATCTACAACGAAGAGGGCGTGGCCGATGGACAGCTGATCCGCGGCAGCGTGGTGACATACGTGATTGAGGAAGAAAATGAGGAACGCCCCGGCATGGTGCGCCTGGTAGTGGGCGGCGCAGAGGGTGAAGAGATCTTCGAAGATGAAGTGACGCTGGTTTGGATTGAAAAAGCCAACCTGACGGACGACCCTGCCAAAGTGGTACAGACAGAGGCCATGTATGTGCGCAACACGGTCAACCTGTTGGATCAAGCCGGTGCAGTGCCGGGAGAGCTGGTGGAAAAGGGCGAGAAGCTGACGGTGGTGGGCTTTGAGGGCCTGGATGAGAACGGCGCGGTGGCGCGCTATATCGTCAGTGCCCCCATGGCAGACGGAACGATGACCACCGGTTACATTCGTGCCGGTTATGTGTGCCGTACGGAAGAGGACGCTCTCAAGCGATATGACGAGGTCCAGTATCAGCTGCATGCCGACCGCGGCGACAGCTGGGGCGGCGGTGACGCGGCGGGTCTGGACTATGATCCCAGAGAGAAAGTGACCTTTGCCGACAACGTCATGCCAGACGAGGTAAAAGCCCTCTATCTGAACAACGAGTTTATTCCGGATGTGGATACCTATCTGGACATTGCTTCCGGCTGCGGTGTCAATGCCTTTGTGATTGACATTCAGGATGGCGGCGCAATAGGCTACGCCTCTCCGACCATGCTGAAGTACTCTCCCACCGCTTATGACGCGGCGTGGAATGAGCTGGAAGAATACCGCGAGGCGGTGCAGAAGATCAAGGATGCCGGTTACTATGTGATCGGACGCATCACCGCTTTTAACGATCCTTATTTCGTGGAAGATCACCCCGAATATCTGATCGCCAATCCCGATACCGGCAAGCCGCTGAAGATCGTGGGTATGTACTGGCCCAGCGTGTACCAGCGCTATGTGTGGCAGTATAAGGTGGATCTGGCGCTGGAGGCGGTGGAGCTGATGGGCTTCAACGAGATCCAGTTTGACTACTGCCGCTTCCCCGACGGTACGTGGTGGTACGATGACGACGAGATCGATTACCGCAACACCTACAACGAGAGCAAGGCACAGGCCGTGCAGCGGTTTTTGATGTATGCCTGCGACCGGCTCCACGATGTGGGCGTCTATGTCAGCGCCGACGTGTTCGGTGAGTGTGCAGAGGATTATGTGTGCGCTTACGGTCAGTACTGGCCGGCCATCACCAACGTGGTGGATGCCATTTCCGCCATGCCTTATCCCGATCACTACGGTGCATCCGGCGACTGGCTGCCTTGGGAGCATCCCTATGAGACGCTGTATTCCTTCGGTTCGAAGGCGGCACAGCGCCAGACCGAAGTACCGACGCCCGGTGCGGTGCGCACGTGGATTCAGGCTTACAGTGCCATTAAGGAGCCCTATACCTATTACGGCCCCAACCAGATCGCAGCCCAGATCCGTGCGCTGCGTGACACCGGCAACACCGGTGGCTACATGACGTGGAACGGCGCGTCCAGTATCAGCAAGTACTACGACATCCGTTCGGCGCTGGATTGATGAAAATAAAAAAAGAGAGGTATCCGCCGGATACCTCTCTTTTTTTGCGCATTATTGGCTGGCTGCCCGATAGGCGAAGCTGTTGTCTACCAGACGGTCGAAGACGACCCACTGGGAACGCTCCAGCTCTCCGGCGTGTTCCATCACCTGCTCCAGCCGCTCCAGCGCCTGCTGCTCCATGACGGGCGTGGCGTTCCATGCGTCGATCTGGCGGTGACGGGCGGTGACCTTTTCCAGAAGATCCACCGAGGTGTCGGGGAAGTGGGAAACGATGGCCTCTGCCACTTCCCTGTCGGTGTGCTGGGCGATCCACGTCTGTGCCCGGGCAATGGCGTTGGTGAATCCCTGAATGACTTCGGGGTGTGCGGTCAGATAGCTTTGGTTGGCGAAATAGGCGGTATAAGGGATCTCGCCGCTCTCTTCACCGATGGAGCAGAGAATGTAACCCTTACCGGCCTCCACCACTTCGGTGGCGGTGGGTTCAAAGAGAGTGACATAATCGCCCTGACCGCCGGTGAAAGCACCGGCCATCATGTTGAACTGCACCGAGGTGTCCACCACGGCGTCTACATGAGGCGTGATGCCGTTTTGTGCCATAACGTATTCCAGCGTCATTTCCGGTACGCCGCCTTTGCGCCCACCGATGATGGTTTTGCCCCGCAGACTTTCCCATGAGAAGTCTTCGTCGGTGCGGCCCACGAGGAACGAACCGTCCCTCTTGGTCAGCTGGGCGAAGATAACGGGATAGTCATCCTTGCCCTGCTGGTGGACATAGATACAGCTTTCCGGACCGGCAAGGCCGATATCCGCCTGCCCGGAGAGAACGGCAGTCATGACTTTGTCAGCGCCGCCGCCGTTGGTCAGCTCAACCAAAAGACCCTCCTGCTCAAAAAAACCAAGACTCATAGCCACGTATTGCGGCGCATAGAATACGGAATGAGTGACCTCGCTGACGCTAACGTGCGTCAGCTCCGGCTGCGCGGCACAGCCCCACAGCGGCAGCAACAGAGCGGCCAGACAACAAGCAAGTTTTCGTTTCATTGTAACCCCCAATAATGATGCAAGATTTTTTCAGCTGCCAAAACCAGCCGGTACATGGCAACGGCAGCGATTGCCAGAACCACGATACTCGTCATCACCAGATCCATGTTAAAGACCTGAGAGCCGTAGACGATCAGATACCCCAAACCGGCACGGGAGACCAGAAACTCGCCCATGATCACACCGACCCAAGACAGACCCACATTGACTTTCAATGTGTTGAACAGTGTGGGATAGTTGGCAGGAAAGACCAGCAACCACAGCATTTGCCCCCGGGTGGCACCCAGCGAGCGCATGAGCCGCAGCTTCTCCTTGTCGGTGGAGAGGAAGCCCACATACATGTTCAAAATGGTGACGATGAGGGAAATGGCCAGCGTCATGGTGATGATAGAGCCCATGCCGGCCCCCATCCACACGATGAAGATAGGACCCAGCGCCGTTTTGGGCAGGGCGTTGAGAACCACCAGATACGGATCGAGGATACGGGAGAGCGTGTCGGACCACCACATCGCCACGGCGATCAAGGTGCCCAGCAGTGTGCCGGCCAGAAAGCCGATGACGGTTTCCAGACAGGATACCGCCACGTGGAGCGGCAGTTCGCCGCTGCGGCACAACTGCCAGAAAGTCACGCAGATGCGGCTGGGACTGGAGATGAGAAACCCATCGCTCAGGCCGGTCAATGTGGCGGCTTCCCAGACAAGGAGAAGGCCCAGCAGCAAGGAAAGCTGACACAGACGGACAAAGCGGCGGCGGCTTTTTTGGCGGCGAAGCCAGGCCAGGCGGGCGGCAGAGGGAGCGAGCGCATTATACATGGATATCCAGCTCCTTCCAGACGGCGTTGAAATGGATGTGGAACGAGGGGTGATCCCGGCGCTGCAGCGGCGGAAGATCCTTGAACTCCGACAGGTCGTGGGTGGCCTTGACAGATGCCGGACGGTGGGTCAGGACGAAGATGCGGTCAGACATGCTGACAGCCTCGGCAATATCGTGGGTGACCAGCAGGGCAGTTTGCTCCTCGCGGCGAAGGATGGCGTGAATATCTGCCGAGACGGCCAGCCGCGTCTGGTAATCCAGAGAGGAAAACGGCTCATCCAGCAGCAGAATCCGCGGCTCGATGGCCAGCGTGCGGATCAGCGAACAGCGCTGCCGCATGCCGCCGGAGAGCTGGCTGGGACGCTTTTGTGCGAAATCCGCAAGTCCGTACCGTGCCAGCAGCTCCATGACTTGTGCGCGCCGCTCCGGTGTGTCCCGATGGCGGATCTGCAAACCCAGCATGACGTTTTCCAAAATGGTTTTCCATTCAAACAGTTGGTCACGCTGGGGCATCAGACCGATACGGGGGGAAGGGCCGTTTACCTCCTCACCATCTATGGTAATGGAGCCCCCGTCCAGATGTTCAAGTCCGGCAATGGCGCCCAACAGCGTGGACTTGCCGCAGCCGGAGGGGCCCACAATGCTGCAAAATTCTCCTTTGTTCATCGTCAGAGAAATATCGCGCAGCGCTTCTACCTCGCCGTCGTCGGATTGGTAGGTCAGCGCCGCGTTGCACACCTGAATAATCATGGCGGTGTTGCGCCTCCTTGCACAAGATGATCTCCTCGTGGTTATTGTATGTGTGGGTGGGGGAAGGAGTGATTCCGTTCGGCGGTGTTTGGCCAAAGGGGGTGTTAAGCGGAGCATATCGCACAAATTAAATCAATGCCAAATCTGTTAGGAGGAATTGGAAGCGAATGGATCAGAAATCCGTGATGAAAAACTATGCGTTTCTGGGTGTTTTGCTGGGCGCCATGGTGTTGGGCGGTGTTGCCGGATGGAGATTCCCTCACTTTGCTGCGGCCATCAAACCGTTGGGAACGATATTTATCAATATGATGTTCTGCGTGGTGGTCCCCTTGGTGTTTGCCTCGATCGCCACTTCCGTTGCCTGTACGAAGAGTCGGGCCCGTGCCGGCAGGATTATGGGCATTACGGTGGGGACTTTTGTGGTGACCGGCGTCATCGCCTCTGTGATCATGTTCCTGCTTTTGAAGGTGTTTCCGCCTGTGACGGAGCCTTGGAGCAACATGGTGGGTGAGGAAATGGGGGCGCACGCCTCTTTGTCCGACATGGTTGTCAACTTCTTTACCACCGGTGATTTTGCCGGGCTCTTGAGCCGCAAAGCGATGCTGCCGCTGATCGTGTTTGCCATTCTGTTTGGGTTTGCGGCCAACACGGCGGGCGGCCCTGACGGCCCGATGGCCCGATGGTTGAGTGCGTTGAGCGAGGTGATGATGAAGTTTGTCAAGATCATTACCTATTACGCACCGGTGGCCTTTTTTGCCATCTTTGCCGATCTGGTGGCAACCTACGGCCCCCGGATGGCCGGGGCTTACGGCCGTGCATTGGCGGTGTATTATCCGCTGTGTTTTGCCTATATCTTCACGGCATTCCCCCTGTTCGCCCGGTTTGGCGGCGGCAAAGGGGGCGCCAAAACGATGTGGTCCCATATTACCCGGCCTGCCGTGGTGTCTTTGGGAACCTGTTCGTCCGTTGCCACGATTCCAACGAATCTGGCTGCGGCCGCCGACACCGGCATCTCCCGGGATGTGGCGGAAATGGTGATTCCGCTGGGAGCGACCATGCATATGGACGGCTCGTGTTTTTCCTGTGTGCTGAAGATCTTGTTCGTTTGGGGCGTGTTCGGTAAGGAGGTTACGTGGGCGTCGCTGCCGCTGATTGTGCTGGTGGCGGTGCTCTCCTCGGTGGGTATGTCCGGTGTGCCCGGCGGAGGATATATCGGCGAGTACATCATCTGCGCCGTATTTTTCCCCAATCAGATGGAGCTGGCGTTCCCCATTCTGGTTGCCATCGGCAACCTGGTGGATCCACCGGCCACCATGATCAATTCCGCCGGGGACTATGTGGCGGCGTTTATCGTTTCGCGATTTGCAGACGGGAAGGATTGGCTGCAAAAGGTGCGGCAGCGGCGAGCTTGAGTGGCTGCTTCGCCCCACAGACACAAAAAGGACGGCACCCCACAGGATGCCTTCCTTTACGTTATGCCGATTATTTTTTGAGGGATGCCGCTTCCCGTTCGCGGCAGATAGCTTCCCAGCTGGGGATGCCTTTGAGAATTTCGGCCATGTCGGCCAGCTTCTCGGGGATGTTGATGTTCTGGGGACAGATGGAAACGCAGGCGCCGCAGCCGATACAGGCGCTGGGCAGCTTTTCGGGAGGCAGCGCTTCCAGACGCATGCCCAACAGGAAAGAGGGCGTCACCTTCAAATCGTTGTAGAAAGCCAGCAGCATGGGGATATCCAGCCCCATGGGGCAGCCGTCGCAGCAATAGCGGCAGGCGGTACAGGGAACGGCGTTTTTCAGCGCCTCGGCGATGTCCATGATGAGGGTATCTTCTTCGGCGCTGAGGGGCTTGGCGCTTTCGAAGGTCTTGACGTTGTCCACCATCTGTTCGGTGTTGGACATGCCGCTGAGAACCATGGTTACATTGTCAATGCCCTGCAGCCAGCGGAAGCACCAGGCCGGAATGGACTCGTCGGGGCGCTGTACCTTCAAAGCGGCCTCGGCATCCTCGTCCAGCTGGGCCAGCTTACCGCCGCGGACAGGCTCCATGACCCAGACGGGGATATTGTGACGGGCCAGCAGCTCACACTTGCCGCGGGCATCCTGCAGCGTCCAGTCCAGATAGTTCAGCTGGATCTGGCAAAACTCCATGTGCTGGCCGCAATAGTCCAGGAATTTCTCAATGGTGGCGACACTGCCGTGGGTGGAGAAGCCCAGATGCTTGATGCGGCCCAGACGCTTCTGCTCCAGAAAATAATCCAGAATGCCCCACTGGGGATCCATGTAGACCTCAATGGACTTTTCGTACACGTTGTGCAGCAGATAGAAGTCGAAATAATCCACGCCGCACTTTTCCAGCTGATCTTCGAAGATGGCGGCAGGATTGTAAGAACTGGCGATCTGGTGGCCGGGATATTTATCGGCCAGATAGAAGCTCTCACGGGGGTAGTTTTTCAAAATCTTGCCGATGACGCGCTCGGAATTGCCCTGATGGTAGGGATAGGCGGTGTCGAAATAGTTGACGCCGTGCTCGAAGGCGTAGGCGGTCATTTCGGCTACCTGTTGCTCATCGATGGTGACACCGTCGGAAAGCAGGGGCAGACGCATGGTGCCAAAGCCCAGCATGGACAGCTGCTTATCCTGAAACTGTTTGTAAATCATGGCTGATCTCCCTTACTTCTTCTCGCGGCGAACGAAACGGATCTGGCAGACATCATCACCCCGGGCGATGGTGGCAGGCAGGTCCAGTTCGCAGCCGAAGCTTTCGGCAATACCGCGGTCACCGCACATGGCGTGGTCGCACAGCAGTTGGATCTCCTCGTCGCTGCAGCCCTGCTTCTGCCATGCCTTGACCAGCGGACAGTAGTGGAAATCAATGTCCAGATTGTCATCGGTGCAGCGCTTGATGTCCATCTCAAAGACCCACTGGGCAGGCTTGGTAAAGAGTGTCTTTTTCAGCCCCTTCAGCGAATCGCCGCCGCCGGCTTTGGCGCGCAGGCCGGCACCCTGATACAGGCCGCAGCGTTTGATGGCGGCAGGGGCATATTCCTGAGGAGCCAAACCTTTTTTGGAGGCCTCATCGCACAGAAGGTACATCCACAGGGCGCGGTGCTCCAGCTGCTCGCGGATGGCGACGATGAGGGGGTTGCGGATTTTTGCCTCGTTTTTGATGTTACTCATAATCATCACACTCCCTTTGTGTTAATTATACCATAAGCATTTCTGCAAGCCAAGAAGAATAATGGGGATCTGAAGGGGCGTTTTGGGCAGTTCGCGAATTGCCTTTTGGCGGCAGATGTGCTACAATACTGATAAAGTAGGGGATTGTACCCGTTTTTGAAAGTGAGAAGATATGATTGTATCCTGGGAACTGACGATTCCGACTTTGAGCGGAGATGAACCGCGCCGCGCCAGTGTGTACGTGCCGGAGAGTTGGGATGATACAGAAGAACAGCGCTATCCGGTGCTGTATATGTTTGACGGGCAAAATGTCTTTTTTGACAGCGAGGCCACCTACGGAAAAAGTTGGGGCATGGCGGAGTTTGCCGAGGAATGTGAGCTGCCGATGATCGTGGCGGCAGTGGAGAGCAACCGCGGCGCCAACGGCGAGCGACTGAGCGAATATTCGCCCTTTACCGTTCGTGAGCCGAAGCTGGGCGGCTATGTGGTGGGTCGGGGACGCACCACGATGGAGTGGCTGGTGGGCGAGTTCAAGCCGATGATTGATGCCAGATTCCCCACGATTCCCGACCGGGAACACACTTTTGTGGCAGGAAGTTCCATGGGAGGGCTGATGAGCCTGTACGCGGTGACAGAGTATAACCGCGTGTTTTCCCGTGCGGCCTGTCTGTCACCGTCTATCTGGTTTGCCACCGATCGTCTGGATCGGCTGTTGAGCACGGCAAAGCTGGCCGACGACACGGTGATCTATATGGACTACGGGTCCAATGAGATAAAGTTCCATCCTAATATGAAAAAGCAATTTGCCAGAGTGACGGCGCGGCTTTTGGAGCGTGATGTGCACTTGGTGTCCCGTATTGTTCCGCGGGGCGACCACTGCGAGGCCTGTTGGGAAAAGCAGATTCCCTTCTTTATGGAGGTGCTGCTTTACGGACTGGAAGAATAGAGGAGGGAAAGACATTGCAAACACGCTATTTTAAGGAATACAGCCCCGTTTTGGGACGGGAGATGGAAGGCAAGATCTATGGCCACGCCGGGCGTCCGGTGCTGTTCGTTCCCTGTCAGGATGGCCGCTTTTTCGACTTTGAGAATTTTCACATGGACGATGTGTGGGCTCCGTGGATCGAAAGCGGTCAGGTGATGGTAATTGCCATTGATACGCTGGACGTGGAGACGTGGTCAGCAAAGGGCGAGGCCTTCAGCCGCATTCGCCACCACGAGCAGTGGATGTGCTACATCGTGGACGAGGTGGTTCCCATGATCCGCGAGATGTCCGGCCGCAGCGATATCATAGCCTTCGGCTGCAGTCTGGGTGCCACCCACGCGGTGAACCTGTTCTTCCGCTTCCCCGATCAATTCACCGGGCTTCTGGCTCTCAGCGGTATTTACACCGCCGAGTACGGTTTTGGCGGCTATATGGACGAGGTGGTTTACCGCAACTCCCCTGTCCACTATCTGAGCAACATGTCCTCCCACCACCCCTATATTGAAAAGTACAACCGCAATCAGGGCATTATCTGCGTCGGTCAGGGCGCGTGGGAGCAGGTGGATACCACCCGTATTCTCGATGAACTGTTCCGCGAAAAGGGCATCAACGTGTGGGTGGACTACTGGGGCCATGATGTCAGTCACGACTGGCCTTGGTGGTACAAGCAGGTGGCCTATTTCGTGCCCAAGCTGCTGGGTGAATAAACCATAGTATGACGCACAAAAGGAGTGAAGAGGTTTCATGAAGAATTTTGTATTTATTTCCCCCAATTTCCCCACCAACTACTGGCAGTTCTGCCGTGAGCTGCGCAACAACGGCCTGAATGTGCTGGGCATCGGCGATCAGCCCTACGATGATCTGAAGCCGGAGCTGCGTGCCAGCCTGACGGAGTATTACAAGGTCAGCAATCTGGAGAATTACGACGAGGTTTACCGCGCCGTGGCTTTCTTCGTGCATAAGTACGGCCGCATTGACTGGCTGGAGAGCAACAACGAATACTGGCTGGAGAAGGACGCCGCCCTGCGCACCGACTTCCACATCACCAGCGGCTTCCAGAGCGAGGACATGCCCCGTATCAAGTACAAGTCCAAGATGAAGAAGTACTATCAGAAGGTGGGCATTCCCACGGCTCGCTACCATCTGGTAACGGACGATATCAAAAAGTGCCGTACCTTCCTCAAGAAGGTGGGCTATCCCGTGGTGGTCAAGCCCGACAACGGCGTGGGCGCAGCCGCTACTTACAAGCTGAAGAATGATGAGGATCTGGTGAACTTCATGGCCTCCCGTCCCGAGGGCGTGCCCTACATCATGGAGGAGTTCGTCAATGCCGAGGTCAATTCCTACGATGCCATCATTGACTCCAACGGTGAGCCCATCTTCGAAACCGGCAACGTGACCCCCAACAGCGTGATGGACATCGTCAACAACAACGACAATTCCATCTATTACATCGTCAAGGACCTGCCGGAAGACACCCGTGAGGCAGGCCGCGCCACGGTGAAGAGCTTCGGCGTGAAGAGCCGCTTTGTCCACTTTGAGTTCTTCCGGCTTAACGAGGATCACGAGGGTCTGGGCAAGAAGGGGCAGATCATGGCGCTGGAGGTCAACATGCGTCCCTGCGGCGGCTTCACCCCCGATATGATCAACTTCGCCCACAGCACCAACGTGTATAAGATCTGGGCGGATATGATTGCCTATGACAGCACGCTGCTGACGGCCGGCGACCACCAGTTCTGCGCATTTGTCGGCCGCCGCGACGGCAAGGACTTCAAGCTGGATCACGAGGCTCTCATGGCCAAGTACGGCAGCTATATGCGTATGGTGGACCGCATTCCTGAGGCGCTCAGCGGTGCCATGGCCGACCAGATGTACATTGCCACCTTCCCCACCCGGGAGGAGATGGACCAGTTCTACGTGGACGCTGTGGCCTGCAACTGATCTTTAGCGCTGCCATATCGTGATTTGAACGGAGGAAGCCCATGAATACGTATTTTCCTGAGATCAAGAAAAACTTCGGCTTTGGCATGATGCGCCTGCCGATGATCGGTGAAGAGGTGGACATCCCCCAGACTACCGCCATGGTGGACGCCTTTTTGGAAGCCGGCTTCAACTATTTTGACACCGCCCATCCCTATATCCGGGGAAAGAGCGAACTGGCGGTCCGGGAATGCCTGACCTCTCGCTATCCCCGTGAGCGCTATCTGCTGGCCAACAAGCTTTCCGCCAGCTGCTTTGAAACCAACGAGGATATCATGCCCTTTTTCCGCAGCCAGCTGGAGGCCTGCGGCGTGGACTACTTCGACTTCTATCTGGTGCATGCGGTCAGCAAAAAGCAGCATGCCCACTATACAAAGACCAATGCCTATGAGGCTGCCCGTCAGCTGAAGGAGCAGGGCCTGATCCGCCATCTGGGCTTCTCCTTCCATGACAGCGCCGAGTTCCTTGACCAGCTGTTGACGGAGCATCCGGAGATGGAGTTTGTCCAGATCCAGTTCAACTACGCCGATTATGAAGATCCTAAGGTGGAAAGCCGCAAGTGCTATGAGGTCTGCCGCAAGCATAATAAACCGGTGCTCATTATGGAGCCGGTCAAGGGTGGCAGCCTTGTGAATCTGCCGCAGGAGGCGCTGGAGCAGATGACGGCCAGCCCTGCCAGCTATGCTATCCGCTACGCTGCCGGTTTTGAGGGTGTTGTGATGGTGCTCTCCGGCATGAGCGACATGGCGCAGGCGGAAGATAACATCTCCTTTATGGCGGAATTTGTGCCGCTGAACGCCGATGAGCAGCGCATCGTCGATCATGCCCGTACGCTGTATCAGGCGCAGCACCGCGTGCCCTGCACCGCTTGCCGATACTGTACCGACGGTTGCCCTGCCGGTGTTCCCATCCCTGATATCTTTGCGCTGCTGAACCAGAAGCGTGCCGGAGAAGGTCAGCCGGATGCGGATTATGCCGCGCTGTCCGTCCGTGCCGACAGCTGCATCGAGTGTGGCCAGTGTGAGGCGGAATGCCCACAGCACCTGCACATTCGCCGCCTGCTGCAGGAGACGGTCAAGGCGTTTGCCTGAGAGAAAACCAATGGAAAAAGGAGAGGCTTGCGCCTCTCCTTTTTTGCGTTTAGTTGGCGGTGTAACCGGCGGATTGGTAGATATCCATAGCAGCGGCAGTGTAATCGCCTCCGTACTGGGCTTCGATATCACCGGTGTGGAACGTGCCCAAGAACGTCCACAGACGATCGCCGTTCTCTTGTGGGTGGTACTCCATGGCCAGCACAGGTGTTCCGAGGTTGCCGGTTTCTTTGAGGTAGAGGATACCGTTTTCCTCCACATAGGAGAAGTTGCCCAGATCTGTGTAGAGGGTGTCGCCGCTTTGCAGATGCAGGCGGTAATCCATGTGATAGAGATTGATGCCGCTGTTTTCTGCCGAGGTGCCGGTGGGGATGGCTTTGATGCTGCGAATTTCGCCGCTGACGACAAAGTCGGAATCGCCGGTTATGCGGCGGATGGTTTCCATCTGCTGCAGAACGTATTTCTTCGCGGCAAAGACGACCTGTCGGGAATCGCCGTACATATCTGTATAGGTGACAGGGGCGTCTTTCAGATCCCTGTTGGTAAAGGTGTCGATCACGTTTTGGCGGTCGGACCAAGGCACATCGAAGGCGCCAATCATGGCATCCGTCTTGCCGTTGACTGTGCGGGTCACAATATGCCTGTCTCTGATCAAATGGCGGATACGGCCTTGGCTGTCCAGAGACATACCGCCTGCCCAGCCGGCGCCCATGGGATCGTCTGTCAGGAAGGCCACCTCAAAGCGATAGACGGCATAGTCAGCTCCCTCGTGGTGGAAGCTGTCTTCCGGTCGGAATGTGACGATCTCATAGCCGTTGAGGGGTTGAGGCCAGTTGACGCTGCGATCTATCCACTCCTGCGCTTCGGCCTCAATCAGATGGAGGTAGGGTGCCATGGCCTCTTCGTCGACAGGGCCGTCGGAGGACTGGTAGGTGTTGCGGATGGTCCAATAGGCCTCGCTGTCTTCGGCGTAGAAAGTGAAGGAGACGTTGTCCAACGACTGATAAGTGATCTTCAGAATATTTTCCTCAGCACTGGCGGAGAGGGAAATGTGTTCCATGCGTAGCGTACTGTTTTTCGGCTTCTCTCCCAGTCCAAAACTGACAGCCCAGAGAGCGTGCGCCGGAGGTTCCACTATCTCGATTTGATGTTCCACCGCGCGGTGAATCAGGGAAATCAAGGTGTCGGCACCAAGCCTTCCGGCGAGACCCGTCAGGTCACCCACGTCCTCCAGCTGCAGAGCGGCCAGACGTTCCAGTGTGGCTTCCAGCTGATATTCGGCAGGGAGATGTGCCAAAAAGATTCCTGCCGGAGCAGACGGGGCGGACACACTGGGCCGCTGATATGTGGCCACCACCGTGCCCGAAAACTGATAGGCATTCAAGTCCGGATGCAAAGCAGTATCGCTTAGCGTGGGCGTGGTCTTGCCGGCGCTTTTGGCCTGCCACTCCTTGGTGAAGCGGTTGGACCGGAAAAGCTTCAGCAGGCGTGTCTGATCCTGCGCGGAAAAGTGGTAGGTCAGCTGATAGTCAATCAGAATGTCGGAGCCCTTCGTGCCCTTCAAAGCATCGACGCAGACCTCGGTGATGAAAGAGGAGTCCTCCGCCAGCTGATTGAGGGCGTCGGCGTGGGCGAAGAGGTAGGACTCGATTTTGGCATCCAGCGCCTCGTCGGGAGAGATGCCGTCGGCGTAGGTGACGGACAGCTGGGTGACAACGGGCTCTTTTTCGCCGGTAAAGGTGCAGCCGGCGGCGATGGCGACAACGAGAACAGCGGCGATCAGGGTGTAAAGCGCCATCTTGGGGCGCTTGGCGATGAGCTTGATGCGCTCACGCAGGCTCTTTTTGCTGCCGGTCATGGTGGTGGCGGTCAGCAGCAGCTGGCCGCGGCGCTTGGCGCAGGTGAGGGCAATGAGTGTCTGGCCGTAAGCGGTGCGGTGATTCTCGCCCAGACGGCGCAGCGCGCCCTCGTCACAGGCAAGCTCTGCGTCGCGACGGGACAGGGAGGCGGCCAGCCAGACCAACGGGTTATACCAGTGCAGCGCCAGACACACACCGCGCAGGGCTGACCAGATGTGATCACCGTGGCGGTAATGGGTTCCCTCGTGGGAGAGGACGTGGCGCAGGACGGCGTCATTACCGAGGACATCCTCCGTCACATACACGGCAGGACGCAGCAGACCGAACAGGCAAGGCGTATCCACCAGCGGCGAGACATACACGGTCAGCTTGCCGCAGGTAAGGCCGGTATCCCGGCGGCTGCGGCGCAGCATCTGCCCAAAGCGCAGGTTGGACACCACAAGCCAGATGGCGGTGACGGCGATGCCGGCGATCCAGATGGCTTGCAGCACGGTGGCTGGAGAGACGGGTGTGGCATATTGGGCCATTTCCTCATGATACTGCTGTTCCAACTGCTGCTGCAGCTGTGCGACCTCCTGCTGCGTGAGGGTGGGGTCGGGCTCGACTTCCGGAATGGACAGATCCGGCGTTTCGCCCACATAGAACATGGGTCGGGAGACGGTGATCTGCAATTCCTCATTTTCCTCCACGGCGTTGAGGACACTGAAGTCGGTGTGCCCCAGCTGTACCGGTACCAAGAGCCGCAGCAGCACAATGGCCCACAGCGCGTACTGCAGGCGCAGACTGATCTTACCACGCAGCAGATACCGCAGCGCGGTGAGCACCACAATCAGCGCCGAGGCGGTGACGATCCAGTTAATCATCGACGGCTCCTTTCTCTGCTTGCCTTAAAATGGCGTACAGTTCTTCAATTTCCTGATGGCTCAGTTCCTGCTTCTGGGTGATGGCGCTGACCATCATGCTGACGCTGCCGCGGTACACGCGGTGGAGGAAATCCTCCGTGGAGCGGCGAGCGGCGTCCTCACGGGCGATCAGGGGGACGTACACTTTCACGCCGTCTTTCTCGCCGCAGGAGATGAGATTTTTTTCACTCATGCGGCGCAGCATGGTCAGCGTGGTGGAGCGGCTCCAGCCGGCGTGGGTCTCCAGATATTCCGTGGCCTCACGGCCGGTACGGGGACTCTTTTCCCACAGGCACTCCATCAGGTGCCATTCGGCGGCTGTCAACAGATTTTCGTAGTGGCTCATGGGCAATCCCTCCAATTGTTTACGTTGTAAACTGATTATATCACGAGGGTGTTTACAATGTCAACAGGTGGCCGGGTGGCGGATTTGCCAAAATTTGAGAGCCGTTTTTGTGGAAAGTGCGGCGCATAACAGGCAAACGGAGGAAGAGGGTTGGGAAGGGCGATGAAATCTGTTGTTTCGCGGTGGATGGAGTTCCCTTTTGTGGGAAAGCGTGCTATAATCATCGCGAAACAAGGAGGCTGCAACTATGGAGACACGAGAATCCTTTTTTACAAGAGATAAAACATTTTACCGCTCGCTCTTCCCTATTTTGCTGACCATTGCGCTGCAAAATCTGGTAGCTTACAGCGTGAATATGGCCGACAACATCATGCTGGGCAGCTACAGTCAGACGGCGCTGAGCGGCGCCGCCACCGTGAACCAGATCTTTTTCGTGGTACAGCAGCTGGCGCTGGGCATTGGTGACGGTCTGGTGGCCCTTGCCGCCCAGTACTGGGGACAGCGGCGTGTGGGCCCGATCCGGCGGCTTACCGGCATTGCCCTCAAGTGCGGCATTGGCTTGAGTATTGTGGTGTTTGCCCTGTGCAGCGCGATGCCGTATCAGTTGCTGCGGCTGTTCACGCCGGATGAGGCGATCATTGCCGCCGGTGTGGCGTATCTGGGGCTACTGAAGTACACGTTCCCTCTGTTTATTTTTTACAGCGTGCTGGTAGCGGCGCTGCGCAGCGTGGGAACGGTGCGCATTGCGTTCATCGCTTCGCTGGTGAGCCTTGTGGTCAATGTGACCATCAACTATACGCTGATCTTCGGCCGCTTCGGCTTCCCGGAGCTGGGTATCCGCGGTGCGGCTTACGGTACGCTGGCGGCGCGCATCGTGGAGCTGGGCTTTGTGGTGGTCTATCTTTTGAAGGTGGACAAGAAGCTGCGGCTCTTCTCCGAGAATTTCCTGAAGGGAGATCGGCAGCTGCTGCGCGACTTCATCAAGGTGGATACACCTGTTATGCTCAGTCAGCTGTTGTGGTCCGTTTCCGTGCCGATGCAGACGGCGATTCTGGGCCATCTGACCACCGATGCCATTGCTGCCAACAGCGTGGCAACCACGTTCTACCAGTATCTCAAGGTGATCGTGCAGGCCATGAGTGCCGCCTGCGCGGTGATGATCGGCACCGCCATCGGCAGGGGCGATCTGCGCCGTGTGCGCTCTGACGGGCGAACCCTCAGCGTGCTGAGTGTGTGCATCGGACTGGTGCTGGGTGTGGTGCTGTTCCTGCTGCGCCAGCCGCTGCTGTCGCTTTACAGTCTGACGCCGGAGACTTGCGTGCTGGCAGACAAGCTGATGATGGTGATGAGCGTTGTCATGGTGGGCATGAGCTATCAGATGCCGGTGAGTTTCGGCATCATTCGCGGCGGCGGTGACGCCAAATTCACCATGTATATGAACATCATTTCCACGTGGTGCATCGTGATGCCCCTGAGCTTTATGAGCGCTTTCTGGTGGCGCTGGCCGGTGGTGGCGGTGGTTATGGTGATTCAGTCCGACCAGATCTTCAAGGGCCTGCCCACCTTCCTCCGCTTCCGCGGATACCGCTGGATCAAGAAGCTGACACGGGAAGAGAAATGAATGCGCTCTCGTTTGAGAGAAGGAATGCCGGCTGTGGAAAGGGGTGCATCCTACCACCGCCAAGTCATCGGCGAGCACTTGCGGAACAAGTGAATGACATCCAAAAAGATCGGCCACTGGCCGATCTTTTTTGTGCGGCATCTTGAGTTTTCGGTGAGCGTATGTCATAATATTGCTGTAAATTCTTAAAAAGGAAGGAAGGGAACCTATGCCGAAATTTGTATCCATTGAAGAAGCAGTCAAACTGATCCCTGATGGAGCCAGTGTGATGTTTGGCGGCTTCATGGGCTGCGGTAATGCCCATCGCTTTATCGACGCCCTGTCCAAGAGCGGTGTGAAGGATCTGACCATGATTTGCAACGACGCTTCTTTCGCAGGTGGTCCTATGGGTGAGGACTTCTACGGCGTGGCCAAGCTGGTGCATAATCATCAGATCAAGCGCCTGATCGCCACCCACGTGGGTCTGAACCCCGAAGTTGCACAGCAGTCCATGCAGGAGGGTACGCTGGAAGTGATCCTGCTGCCCCAGGGCTCCTTTGCCGAGATGATTCGCGCCAAGGGCGCAGGCCTCGGCGGTGTGCTGACCCCCACCGGTGTGGGTACCATCATCGAGGACAGCCCCTACTGTCTGGGTAAGTACACCATCAAGGGCCGTGACTATCTGATGATGGAGCCTCTGGGTGCTGACTTTGCCGTCATCGCCGGCGCCAAGATCGACAAGGCCGGCAACGTGTGGTACAAGGGCGACACCAGTAACTTCAACATCGTCATGGCGACTGCCGCTGATGTGGTCATCGCCGAGGGCGAGGAGATCGTGGAGCTGGGCGTAATCGCACCGGAAGACGTGCGCACCTCCGGCGTGTTTGTGGACTATGTGGTGGAAGGAGGCAAATACTAATGGATAAGGCACAGATCAAGAGCTTTATTGCTGCGCGTGTAGCCAAGGAACTGAAGGACGGCGACGTGGTGAATCTGGGTATCGGTATCCCTACTATGGTTCCCGGCTTCCTGCCCGAGGGCGTTCGTGTGACGCTGCATGCCGAGAACGGCATCATCGGCGCAGGTGTTGTCACCGATGAGAACAGAGATGCCATCCACGTAGTGGACGCAGGCGGCCAGCCTGCCGCTGCCAGCGCCATGGGCTGTTTTATTGACTCTGCCACCTCTTTCGGTCTGGTTCGCGGCGGTCATGTGGACGCCACCATTCTGGGCGGTCTGGAAGTGGACGAGGAAGGCTCCCTGTCCAACTGGATTATCCCCGGCAAGAAGATGCCCGGTATGGGCGGTGCCATGGACCTGCTGGTGGGCGCCAAGAAGGTGATCGTTGCCATGGAGCATACCGCCAAAGGCAACCCCAAGATTTTGAAGAAGTGCCGTCTGCCCTACACGGCCGTCCACTGCGTCAGCATGATCATCACCGAGATGTGTGTGATCCAGTGCACGAAGGAGGGCCTGGTGCTGACCGAGTATAACCCCGAGTTCACCGTTGAGCAGATTCAGGCTGCCACCGAGGCTGCGCTGATCATCAGCCCCGACCTCAAGCCCATGGTGTAAGCAGGGAAGCAAGTAAAAATATTACGTACAACGTGCGGTGTAAGCGCACCGGTCATTTGACCGGTGTGACATCGTTTGCGTTGTACGTAATTTTTTCGTTACTCTACCTTTTGTGATATAAAAAGAAGAACCTGATTTGACGTTGTATCAAATCAGGTTCTGTTTCTGGTTGCGGAGGGAGGACTTGAACCTCCGACCTTCGGGTTATGAGTGCCTGTTTGCGGCATGGTTTTGCGGTATCGGAAGCAATGCAATTTGCCCAGCTCTTTTGCATCAGCAAGTCTGCGCAGCAAAAAGTCTGTTCTCCGAACAAGCCCAGCAGACTATCCCGGCTCTGCTTTCCTTAAAAATTTTCCATAATTTGCGCTGCTTCTTCCTGTCCCACCGGGGAGACGGTCTGATCCTGAATCAGATACGCTTGCTGGCAGATGGACAGAACCGAGGGTCTGTGGGTCGTTACAATACAAGTGCGACCATTCCGGAAGTTCTGAATATTTTCCAAAAGCGTGTGCTCTGTTTTTGTATCCAGTGCACTGGTGGCTTCATCCAGCAGCAGAATGGGCGCGTCGGACAAAAGCGCACGGGCAATGCAGATCCGCTGGATTTGTCCCTTGGACAAGCCGTCTCCGCTCTCGCCCACCTTACTGTCCAGCCCATCAGGCAGAGCGCTGACAAAGTTGTAGGCGCAAGCCATTTTCAGCGCATCTATCAGCATATCCTCTGTGGCGTCCGGATTTGTGATGCGCAGGTTTTCTGCGATGGTGCCGGAAAACAAGGTGTTGTCCTGCGGCACATAAGAAAACAGAGCGCGGGTAGACGGGGAGGCACACAGGGTAAGCTCAGGGTCTTCGCCAAAGAGCTGTATACTGCCTGTTTGTGCGGGCATCATGCCCAGCAGCAGCCGCAGCAATGTGGTTTTGCCGCCGCCAGAGGGGCCTACAAGGGCCACGATCTCGCCCTGTCCGGCCCGAAAATCAACATTTTGAAACACTACCTTGCCGGACTTATAGGAAAAGCTTACATTTTCAGCGCGGATACCTACGCCGACACCCGTTTGCAGAAGTTGATCCACCTGTTCTTGGTTCTGGATTTCCTCCGAGGGCAGCTGGGTGATTTCCATAATTCTGCCGGCGGCGGTGGAGGCGGTAATGGCAGCAGGCACAAGGGATACCAATGCACTGAACGCACCGGATAAGCTGCTGGACAACTGCAAAAACAACGTCATTTCACCAAAGGTGATATGATTCCCCCACAGACGGTATACGCTCCACAAAAAGCACACACCACCAACCACCATGCCCACAAAGGACAGGAAGGAAGATGTCAGCACGGAGAATCGATTGTGTTCCATTGCGACATTTTTGTGCTTCTTTTGAATGTGGGTCAGCTTGCCGCAGTATATATCAATGGCGTGGAAGGCCTTGATAAACTGAATATTGCGAAAGGCCTCTGCATGGAAGGCCGTCGTTTCCGAGCCGATCTGCCGCAGCCGGCGGCTATGCTTGCGAAGGCGTTTGGCCAGAAAAATGGACAAAAACAATGTCACCGGGGCGCTTGCCAATGCCAGCAATGCCAAGGTGCTGTCAAACCAGAAGAGCACCAAAAATGTGCCTACAAGCTGCAGGGAATTGATTACCAGCGATGGCGCCCAGCTGATAATACTGCTTGACACCGTATCTGTATCCCGACTGCAACGGGTCAGCAAATCACCGGAGTGATAGGAAGACAGCGGTTCCCATTGCGCGCACAAAATCTTCCGAAAAATATCCGCTCGCAGCTCCTGAGAAATCCGCAGCTGCACCCGGACGGAGATTCTTGTAGTGGCAGCATTCAAAACAATGGTGGTCATTTGCAGGGCCACATAGGCCGCTGCGGTCTGCAGCACTTGACCGGCTTGGAAACCGGTTACCATATCAATGATATTCTTGCTGAGAACGCTGACTGTAAGGGCGATGACAGTGCCCAAAATTCCCAGCAGGATATACCAGCCGATGGCCCATAAGTATCGGCGGCTGTAACTGCCGATCCAGCGCATCTCCTGCAGAACCTGCAAAGCTGTTCCGTCTTTAATCTTTTGAATCAGCGTTTTGATCACAAGCATTTCTCCTGTTCACTGTGCCGAAACTTCGGAATAGCATCCTATTTTTCTGCAATTTATGGCGTCTATAAACTTTTTGACCAAATAACTGCGCCATGTAGAAATACTACTCCATAACAGTATAATTATAGCGCTCAGCCCGGCAACAGTCAACAGGTTTAGCACCTCTCCATAGAGACCCATGCTTTCAACTTTTTGACAATCGGAGGACGTGTCCTGCCCTGTCAAATCCCATCGCTGCATCACATCCTAATGCAGATCCCGGCAAGGGACCGCAGCGAGGGGGCGAGAATTGCGGCGACAAGGGCTCGGTTCGTATTTTGAAGAACCCGATTACCTTGCGCCCTTTCGCGCACTTTTGTGAAAATGCGCCAAAAAAAGCGAACAAAAACCGCCGATTTCGGAAGGAATCGGCGGTTTTGGTGGTACGAGAGAATATAACAGACTAAAATAAAAAGTAGTCGTAACGAAATCCGTTACGACTACTCGAACTGGTTGCGGAGGGAGGACTTGAACCTCCGACCTCCGGGTTATGAGCCCGACGAGCTACCAACTGCTCTACTCCGCGATATTTTATTGACCGGATTTGGTGCCGGTGACCGGACTCGAACCGGTACGGTATTGCTACCGGGAGATTTTAAGTCTCCTGTGTCTACCATTCCACCACACCGGCGGAGATTGGCAAGAATTAGAATACCACATCTGTGGTGGTGTGTCAAGCTTTTTTCACAAAAACCTCTCGTCAAATTTCGCCAACAGCGCAAAGAAGCTGAAAAGAGGAGCTCTTCTGTGGAAGAGCTCCTCTTTTCAGTCTTTATCAGCGGTACGCAGACCTGCCACGGAAGAGATAGGCAGAGAGAAAACAATGGCACCGGCCGGCGTATGAGGCCCGGTTTGCTCCATAATGGCGCGCATAATGGCGCCTTTCTCGCGGCTGCCTGCAGCGATAAGGATGACCTCTTTTTCGTTTGCCAGAGATACGCCGAAGAACTTTTCGGCATACTTGGCGCCGGTACCCTTGGCGTGAAGCACCGTGCCGCCGAAAGCGCCGGCGCTGCGGGCGGCGTTCATTACGTCATCCATGTAACTCTGGTTCAGAATGACCACCAACAGTTCGTGATCGAACTGCATTTGGGGTGCGCCACCCTCGGGGGCTGCATTGTCAGTTAAATAAGCCAAGGTTCGTCCTCCTCCCACGCTCTTGACCGGCACGGCCATGATTACGCCATTGCCGGGGATATCGATAAATAGTTTGCGCTTTGCGCTGCGGATGATTTGTTTCGTTTTTTCGCGATCGGCCACGGTGGTGATCACCGTCTTTTCCGTGGGCTGCAGGCCGTAGAGATCCAGATGCTCACTTTTAGCGGTGCCGCGGCCCAGAAAAGTGATGATCATGGGCAGGTTGTTGTCCTGATAGATGGCCGTCATGTCGTCGGCGCGATCGCGATCCAGAATGGAGATGAGAAAATTCAGTTCCATCAGGCAACCTCCCAAAGTTCAATAATTTCTTCATCGCCGAAGGAGACGATCTGAGTTTCAACGGTACGGCGAGTCTTGTAGACGTAAATGGCCCCCATGATCTGAATGGTGATGAGGGGCATCATGGCCACAAGGGAAACCAGACCGAAGGCATCGGTGAGGATATTGCCGCCCACGGCCTGACAGGCTCCCATAGCAAAGGGCAGCATGAAGGTGGCGGTCATAGGGCCGGACGCCACGCCACCGGAGTCGAAGGCGATGGCGGTGAACATCTGAGGTACCAGAAAGGTCAGCGCAAGAGAAACCAGATAGCCGGGAATCAGGATCCAGAAAATATGCAGGCCGGTGAGAATGCGCAGCATGGAAAGCCCCATAGCCAGAGAAATGGCCAGAGAGAGGCTGATGTGCATAGCCTTCTCCGACACGGCGCCGGCACTGATCTCCTCCACCTGCTTGGTCAGCACATGCACGGCAGGCTCGGCCTGCACGATGAACCAGCCCATCAGCATGGCGACGGGAACCAGCAGCCAGCGAGTCCAGCCGTCAGCCAGCTTTTGACCCAAAATCACGCCCAGAGACGAGAAACCCACGTTCACGCCGGTGAGGAACAGCACCAATCCGACGTAGGTAAAGAGAATACCTGCCAGAATACGCAGCAGCGGCAGCTGCCGCAGCTTCAGGGAGACCACCTGAAACAGCAGGAAAAAGACCACGATGGGAGCCAGCGCACCGGCAACCTCGGCCATATATTCGGGAATGGCGTGGAGATAGGCGCCGCCCAACGCTACGGTGTGGAGATATGTCTCGGCCACGGATGCGGCGATCTCGCTGCTCTCGCCGCGATAGACAAAGCCGAGGAGCAGCACTGCCAGAATGGGGCCGACGCTGCACAGCGCCACCAGACCGAAGCTGTCGGACTGGGCATTTTTATCGCTTCGGATAGAGGCTACGCCGATACCCAGTGCCATGATGAAAGGAACGGTCATGGGGCCGGTGGTGACACCGCCGGAGTCAAACGCCACGCTGAGGAAACTGGCATCGGAAAGACCGGCCAGCACGAAGACGATGCCGTAGAAAAACAGCAGCAGCCAGCGCAGCTGGATACCCAGCAGAATGCGCAGCATGCACAGCATCAGGAAAAAGCCGACACCCACCGAGACGGTCAGCACCAGAGCACGGGAATCGATGTGGGGGACGTTGCCGGCCAGCACCTGCAGATCCGGTTCAGCGATGGTGATGATAATGCCCAGCAGGAAGCTGACGGACAAAATCAGCAGCAGCTTGCGCGATTTCGTCAGCTTGGCACCGATATGATTGCCGATGGGGGTCATGGATGCCTCGGCACCGTAGGTAAAAAGCCCCATGCCCACGATCAGCATCACTGTGCCGATGACGAAGGCCAGCATCAGATCGGGCGGAATCGGCGCGATGGTAAAAGACAAAACCACCACAATCAACGCGATGGGCAGCACGGCGGCCACGCCTTCGCGCATTTTTTCGTTCAGTCTGGATTTAACAGCCAAAAAGTCACCTCGTTTCGCGGCGTACAAAAATACAAGGCCGCAGCAAATGAATTATGAACTATCATTATACAGGAAAAGGAAAGGTGGAGCAATTAAGAATTTGTAAAGATTTTTAAGAGCTGGGAACGGCTGAGAAAATAAAAAAGCTCCTCCGGAGAAATCCGGAGGAGCTTTGGCTGTTATGGGATGTTCTTCAGCAGTGGTTTAGCACTTCTCGAAGATGGTGGCAACGCCCTGGCCGCCGCCGATGCACAGGGTAGCCAGACCCTTCTTGGCATCGTCACGCTTCTGCATCTCGTGCAGCAGGGTGACGATGATACGGGCGCCGGAAGCGCCGACGGGGTGGCCGATGGAGATGGCGCCGCCGTTAACGTTCAGCTTGGCAGGATCAAAGCCCAGCTCGCGACCCACGGCGATAGACTGAGCGGCGAAAGCCTCGTTGGCCTCGATCAGGTCGATATCGTCGATGGTGACACCGGCCTTGGCCATAGCCTGACGGGAAGCGGGAACGGGGCCGACACCCATGATCTTGGGATCCACGCCGCCCTGGCCCCAGCCGATCAGCTTGGCCATGGGCTTGAGGTTGTACTTGGCAACAGCCTCGGCGGAAGCGAGGATGATGGCGGCAGCGCCGTCGTTGATGCCGGAAGCGTTGGCGGCGGTGACGCGGGGCTGACCCTTATCTTCGGTTTCCTGAGCGCCGGTCACCTCAAAGGTGTGAACGACGTTGGGGTTGGGGGACTCGGGACCCACGGGGAAGGCGCCGCGCAGCTTGGCGATACCTTCAGCGGTAACACCGGCCTTGGGATATTCATCCTTGGCGAAGGGGACCATGTCCTTCTTGACCTTGATCATCACGGGAACGATCTCGTCATCGAAACGGCCGGCAGCCTGAGCGGCCTCAGCCTTCTGCTGGGAATTGGCAGCGAAAGCGTCCTGCTCGGCACGGGAGATACCCCAGATGTCATTGATGTTCTCGGCGGTGGTGCCCATGTGATAGTTGTTGTAAGCATCCCACAGACCGTCCTGGATCATGGTGTCGATCATCTTGGTGTGACCCATACGGGCGCCGTAGCGGCCGGAGGGGACAGCGTAGGGAGCCAGGCTCATGTTCTCGGTACCGCCGCAGACCACCACGTCAGCGTCGCCGGCCAGAATGGAACGGGCGCCTTCGATCAGGGACTTCATGCCGGAACCGCAGACCATGCCGACGGTGTAAGCAGGAACGGAATAGGGGATACCGGCCTTGACGGCTACCTGACGGGCAACGTTCTGGCCCAGACCGGCGGTCAGCACGCAGCCGAACATGACCTCATCGACGGCCTCAGCGGGGACATTGGCGCGGTTGAGGGCTTCCTTCACCACGATGGCGCCCAAATCGGCGGCAGGGGTGTTTTTCAGAGAACCGCCAAAAGAACCGACAGCAGTTCTGCAGCAATTGACAACATACAGATCTTTCATGAATGTTTCCTCCTATAATTTTGTTCTATCAAAACCGCTGTGTCAGGCACAGCTAATTTTTGACGGGTAAAGGTGGCTACTTACTTTGCTTCTTCGGAAAAACGGGCCATAAGGGCCGAACGGGCCTCCTGCAAAGCTGTGTAAAAAGAGCCGGTATCGAGTTGGTCAAAGACTCTGTCGTTATAATCTACTTTAGCACTATCCTGGCAATCCTGCAAGTAAATATTGAAAAGATGTTCCGCTAAAACGCTATAATTTGTCTGTATGCGCCAGACGACGTAATATCCGCTGCTGCCTGTGATGACGGAACTGACTTGTCCGACTTCCAGCGCGGCGGCGGCTTCGTACACGGCGGCATCGGCATCGGCGGAAGAGAAGGTCAGTCCGTCGGGGCTGACGGTCAGCCCCAGCTGGGTGGCCAGCGTTTCGTAAGTGGCTGATGGATTCGTCGCAGTCTGCAGCTGCGCGGCGTAATCGGCGGCGATGCTCATCATGTGCCCCTGTTCTGTTTCTGTCAGACCGGTGGTGGGAAAATAGAGCAGCTGCGCCGTGACATAACCGTTCTCCTCGCCGTATGCGCGCAGTGCCTCGTCGCCGGGATAGAGTTTTCCGTTGGGATCGGCGTAATCCAGAAACATACGGTTATAGAGATAGGGAACTTCGTCCATGCTGCGCAGAGATTCCGCGCTCAGACCCAGCAACTGCAGCTGCTGCAAATACGTTTCGTGGTCTCCGTAATAGCTCACATACTGCTCCGCCTGCTGCGCCAGTGCCGCTTCGTCCTCGGCGGTAAGGGTAAAGCCGTGCTGCTGTGCCAGCTGGCGCACAACGGCGTAGAGAATGGCGGTGTGGGCGGCATCTTCTTTGGCGAACTGGCCCAGCGTCATGGTTTCGGTGACGGCGGATTCAAAGTCCGGAACGCTGCCCAGATAGGAGGCCAGATATTCGCACACAGAGTCCAGCCAATAGAGATATTCCTCGGCGGTGACAGCGTCGCCGTTGACGCGCATGACAACGGCGTCGGGACGGAGGCCGGAGGCTTCGTGGAAGACACCGCCGGAACGGGTTCCGTTTTGCCGATAATACAGGCCAACGGAGCCGGCGAGGAGGACACAGACGAGCAGCATCGCTGCAAGGCGCTTAAACATGATGGTGAAAATCCTTTCGTGTGAGGGTTTGGCTGCCGGAGAAGCGGCTATGCTTCGCTGGCGGCAGAGAGTTCTTTGTGCTTCAGCGTCAAATCCTCCACCAGCTTGACGGCGGATTCCAACGCATTTTCTTTCGGCTGCAGCCGCAGTGTCAGCTTCGGCGTTTCACCGGCGCTGAGAAGCAGCTTTTGCCGCCAGCCGCTCTGGGAACACACAGCCATCACGGCAGGGACATCCACCGCTTCGGTGAAGGTGAAAACAACCTGTGCGCCGCGCTGGGTGATATCACAGATCCCTTCGGCGGCGGCGGCAGCGCGCAGCAGCGCCACGTCCAGCAGCGCCAGAACGGCACGGGGCGGATCTCCGAACCGGTCCATCATTTCGTCCAGCAGCTCGGCCGAATCATCGGCGGTGCGGATGGCGGCAATGCGGCGGTACAGGTCCATGCGATGCTCGGCGCTGGATACGTAGCGGTCGGGAATGTGGGCCGAAACGGTCAGATCGGCGGAACATTCGCGCCGCACCTCTTTGCCTCTTCCCTGCTGCTCCAGAACGGCGTCGTTGAGGAGCTGGAGATACATGTCGTAGCCCACGCTCATCATATAGCCGGACTGCTCGGGGCCGAGAAGATTGCCGGCACCGCGGATTTCCAGATCTCGCATGGCGATGCGAAAACCGGAGCCGAAATCCACATATTCGCGGATGGCGGTCAGGCGCTTGGATGCTACTTCCGTGAGGATCTTGCCGGGCCGGTAGGTGAGATAGGCATAGGCGCGGCGGGCGCTGCGGCCGATACGGCCACGGATTTGGTGGAGCTGTGCCAGTCCCAGCCGGTCGGCATCTTCGATGATCAGTGTGTTGACGTTGGGGATATCAATGCCGGTTTCGATGATGGTGGTGCACACCAGTACCTGTACTTCGCCGTCGTTCATCTGCTGCATCACGCGGCTGAGTTCCGCCTCCGACATTTTGCCGTGGGCAATGGCCACGGTGGCCTCTTCGCCCAGCAGCTGCCGGATGCGTCCGGCGGTGGATTCAATGTTCTCCACCCGGTTGTGCAGGAAATAGATCTGGCCGCCACGGGCAATTTCGCGGCGCATCGCCTCGCCGATGAGACCCCAGTCGTGCTCCAGCACGTAGGTCTGTACGCTTTGGCGGTTGTGGGGCGGCTCTTCGATGGTGCTCATGTCCCGGATGCCGGAGAGGGCCATGTTCAGCGTGCGGGGAATGGGGGTGGCGGAGAGCGTCAGCGTATCTACCTGACGAACCCGTTCGCGCAGGTTCTCCTTGTGCTTGACGCCAAAGCGCTGCTCTTCGTCGATGATCAGCAGGCCCAGATCCTTAAACTCCACATTCTTTTGCAGCAGTTTGTGGGTGCCGATCAGCAGGTCTACTCTGCCCTGCCGCGTGCGCTCCAGAATATCTTTGATCTGCTTGGGACTGCGGAAACGGCTGAGGACCTCCACTGTTACGGGGAAGCTGCGGAAACGGCTGGTGGCGGTGGCGTAATGCTGCTGCGCCAGGACGGTGGTAGGCACCAGAAGGGCTGCCTGCTTGCCGTCAAGGATGCATTTCATTACGGCGCGCAAAGCCACTTCTGTCTTGCCGTATCCCACGTCTCCGCACAACAGGCGATCCATGGGGATGGGCTTTTCCATGTCGGCCTTGATCTCGGCGATGGCGCGCAGTTGATCGTCGGTTTCGGTGTAGTCGAAATCGTCTTCAAACTCCCGTTGCCACGGCGAATCGGGCGAGAAGGCAAAGCCGCCCAGCCGCTGACGCTGCGCGTAAAGCTCAATGAGGCCCTTGGCCAGATCTTCGGCTGCGGCCTTGGCTTTCTTGGTGGTGCGGCTCCACTCGCTGCCGCCCAGCTTGTTGAGCTTGGTGCGCTCGTTTTCTTCGCCGCCGCCGATATACTTGTTTACCAGATCCAGATTAGTGGCCGGCACATACAAACTGTCGCTGCCGGCGTAGGAGATCTTGATATAGTCCTTCTCCACGCCGTCCACCGGCATGCGGATCATGCCCACAAAACGGCCAATGCCGTGGTGGACATGCACCACCAGATCACCGGGGGTGAGATCGGCGTAGGATTGCAGTTTCTGCCGAGAACTGTCTTTGGTGTGGCGTGGCGGCTTCTTTTTGCCGGACAGCGGTGCTGTCAGCTGGCCTTCCGTCAGAATAGCCAGCTTCAGCCCGGGATATTCGCTGCCGGCGCTCAGTGCGCCCAGAGAGATGAACACTTCACCCTTTCCGGGCATAGCAGTGCCGTCGAATTGCAGGGAACTGGCGATTTTCCGTTCCTGCAGCAGGTTGTGCAGATTTTCGGCGCGGACCTTACCGCCGCACAGCACGAGGACACCGTATCCTGCGGTGAGGTAGTGAACCATATCGGTGGCGGCGGTATCCAGAGAGCCGCCATAGCTGGACAGCTGCTTGGCGTTGACATGCAGGAGAGATTTGGGGGGAAGGAGATAGCGGCTGGTGGGCAGACTTTCCATCTGCACCACGGGGAAGTGCGCCAACCGCTCCAAAAATTCCGGTTCGCTCAGCGCAGGGTCGCAGACCTCGCCCCACAGGCGGCCGCTTTCGGCGGCAGCGGCGAGATCTTCTTTCAACTGCCAAAGCCAGCCGCGCAGAGTCTCGCTGACCCGGGCGCTTTCGCTGACGCACACCAGCGTGCTTTCCGCCAGATAATCCAGCGCGCAGGTGCGCTGCTGATAGATGGCGCCCAGATACCGCTCGTCGTGGGCGGCAGCGCCGCGGCGCAGCGTCTCGGCGTCGTTCAGCAGTGTACGGCAGAGCGCTTCTGCCGCGCTTTTGCGGCTGAGTTTTTTGGCTGCCTCTTCCAGTCGGACGGCGGCCTGCTGGGCGCTGTCGGCGCTGTGATAGGGCAGCACTTCGCCGGCCGGCAGGATCAGGGCACTGTTGCAGTTATAGATACGCCGCTGCGTGCCGGTGTCGAAAGCACCCATGGCGTCAATTTCGTCATCAAAGAACTCGCAGCGAATGGCCTGTTCGCTGCCGGGGGAGAAAATGTCCAGAATGCCGCCGCGCAAAGCGAACTGGCCGGGACCTTCTACAGTGTCGCAGCGGCTATAACCGGCGGCAATCAGACGGCGCACCAGCTGGGCGGTGTCGTATTGCCCACCTACGGAAAGGGTGATGGCCAATTCCTGCAGGATTTGAGGGGGGATGGAGCGCTGAACCAAAGCGTCGGGCGTGGTGACCACCACGGGGCAGCTGCTCTGGGTGAGGCGGTACAGCGCGTCCAGACGGCGGTATTCCCACTGGCGGCTGGCGGCAGCGGCGTTGTGCAGCTGGATCTCGCGGCCCGGCAGGATTACCGCTTCGCATCCCAGCAATACGCGGAGGTCTGTCGCCATGCGCTGACATTCCCGATCGTCGGTGCACAGCATCAAAAGAGGGCGACCTGTGGCGTGGGCAGCGGCGGCTGACACTTGTGCGCGATGTACCGGTCCCAGACCGGTCACAAGAACCGGACCATGGGCGGCGTCGATCTGCTCTTTCATTTCGCGCAGCTCATTCAATTGCAGCAGCTTTTGCAGAAAAGCGTCCACGGCGAAACCTCCTTTACTTTCAAATGTGGGCAGGATGCAGCACCGCCCCGGCCCTCAGGCAGGGGAGGTACTCCATCCGAATCGTATGTGTCGTGTGAAGAAATTATCCGTTGAACCGGTTCATGGCCTTCTGGGGGCCCTGTGCAATCACGGCGCTGACGGCATCGGCTGCCTTGTCCAGCGTTTGGGAGAGAATTTTGGCGTCCTCGCCCAGCGGTTTGCCAATGACCCAGTCCACCACCTCGTGCTCGGCGTGCTGGGGCATGCCCACACCCACCTTGATACGGGGAAACTGATCGCTGCCCAGATGCTGGATGATGCTCTTGAGGCCGTTGTGGCCGCCGGCGCTGCCGCCGGGGCGGATGCGCAGCTTGCCGGTGGTCAGGGAGATGTCGTCACTGATGACAAGAACGTGATCGGCAGGGATTTTGTAAAACCGCGCTGCCTCACCCACGGATTCGCCGGAGAGGTTCATATAAGTCTGGGGCTTCATCACCAGCACCTTTTCGCCGGCCAGCTCAACGGTTGCCGTCCATGCCTTGAAGCGCAGCTTGTTCAGCTGGAATTTCTCCTTGGCGGCCAGCGCGTCCACGGCCAAAAAGCCCATGTTGTGGCGCGTGTGCTCGTATTTGGACCCGGGATTGCCCAGACCCACTACCAGCCAGGAGACACTGCCGGTTTTATTGCGATTAAAAAACATAAGAACTTCCTCGATTCGGAAAAAAGAATGTGAAAATGGGCTGCCCTGTGGGACAGCCCATTCATTATATCATGTTTTTGCTTACTTGAACAGCTTTGCGATGGAAATTTCGTGATAGATGCTCTCAATGGCGTCAGCAAACATGGGGGCGACGGACAGATACTTGATCTTGTCGCAGCCGTTGCCGCATTCCACGGGGTTGGTATCCAGGAAAGCGAACTCGGTGATGACGCTGTTGTTCAGACGCTCGATGGCAGGGCCGTTGAGCAGAGCATGAGTGGCGCAGGCGTACACGCTCTTGGCGCCGCCCACTTCCATGATAGCCTTGGCGGCGTTGCACAGAGAACCGGCGGTATCCACCATGTCGTCGAAGATGATGCAGTCCTTACCGGCCACGTCACCGATGACGTTCATAACTTCGGAGTGGTTGGCCTTCTGGCGACGCTTGTCCACGATGGCCAGACCCATGTGCAGCTTCTGGGCGAAGATACGGGCGCGGGCAACGGAACCGACGTCGGGAGAGACAACGACCATGTTCTCGCAGTTCTCGCCGAACTTCTTGGCATAGTAGTCCACGAACACGGGATTGCCGCGCAGGTTATCCATGGGGATATCAAAGAAACCCTGAATCTGATCGGCGTGCAGGTCCATGGTCAGCACACGGTCAGCGCCGGCGGCGGTGATCATGTTGGCAACCAGCTTGGCGGAGATGGGATCGCGGCTCTTGGCCTTGCGGTCCTGACGGGCATAGCCGAAATAGGGGATAACGGCGGTGATACGGCCGGCGGAGGCGCGCTTGCAGGCGTCGATCATAACCAGCAGCTCCATCAGGCTGTCGTTGACGGGCTTGCAGGTGGAGTTGATCAGGAACACGTCGCTGCCGCGGACGGTCTCGTACAGGGAGACGGAAGCTTCGCCGTCAGCAAAACGCTTGACTTCGGCGTCGCCCAGTCTGGTGCCCAGGCACTTGCAGATCTCAGCTGCCAGAGCGGGGTTGGAGGTACCGGTGAAGATTTTGATGTCCTTGCCATGAGAAATCATTTTTAAACACACTCGCTTTCTCTCTTATTCAAAAAAAGTTCTCACGTGAAAATATATCTGAGCAGTCCCGAAGGACCGATGCTCACTTCTTATCTTTGCTCCAGCCTGCGCGGAAGCGTGCTGCCCAGCCGGGCTTGTTGGTTTGCTTGGCACGGGCGATGGCCAGTGCGTCAGCCTCCACATCCTCGGTGATGGTGGAGCCGGCGGCGGTGTAGGCGCCGTCGCCCAAAGTCACAGGTGCCACCAGATTGGTGTTGCAGCCCAGAAAGACATTGTCGCCGATGGTGCAGCGGAACTTGCGGTGTCCGTCGTAGTTGGTGGTCACGGTGCCGCAGCCGAAGTTGACTTTCTGGCCCACGTCGCTGTCGCCCACATAGGTCAGGTGGGAGATCTTGGTGCCGTTGCCAATGACGGAGTTTTTCACTTCCACGAAGTCACCCACGCGGCAATTGTCGCCGATGACACACTTGGGGCGCACATAGGCGAAAGGACCCACGGTGGTATGATTGCCCACGGTGCTCTCGTTGAGCTGCGAGGCGTTGACGGTGGTATATTCACCGATCCGGCAGTCGCGGATCATGGCGTTGGGGCCGATTTCGCAGCCGCGGCCGATTTGAGTGACGCCGCGCAGAATCGTGCCGGGCAGAATGGTCACGCCCTCACCGATGGTGCAACGCGGATCGATATACGTGTTGGCGGCATCCATCACATAGACGCCCTGCTGTGCGTGACGGCCGATGATGAATTCCCGGCAAATGGGCATGGCGCGCTGCAGCTCGGCGGCCGAGCGGAAGGGCAGGAATGCAATGGGAGAGGAACTGCCCTCAGGCTGTGCGGCCAGCTGGCAGCCGGCACCCAAGTGGACGCGCAGAGACTGCGCATCGGTTTCGTACACAGAGCCGGCGGAGAAAACATCCACCGGCAGCACCGGAGAAGGCAGCACCAGCACAGAACCCTCGGCTGCGCTGACGGCATCTTCCGCGCAGGTGAAAAACGCAGCGTCGCATACGCCTTGCAGGGCTTGCTGCGCCTCATCTTTCCACGGCTCGTGGCAAATGACAAAAAACCGCTGAATTCCGCGAACGGACAGTTCCATACAGGCCCAGGTCAAAACGGGGCAGAACAGCAGTTCGTGCAGCATCAGCGGCTTGCAATCGGGCGTAGAGGAAGTCTTCAAATCAAAGATGGCAACTTTGTTGTTCATAAGAAGATACACCTCCATCCCAAAGATACTACCATTATAACAGGGTCTACAGGAAAATCCAGTAGTTTTCAAGAATTTTCCACTAAGAATTTCTGGAAAGAAGCAGGCTTGCGGAGATTTGTGCGGCGAAAAAACTGTCAAGATGATAGTTTTTGCCTGAAAGACGCGGCATTCTTTTATATTTTTGAGAAAAAATTGCGAAAACTGAAAGGAAACAGTTGAATTTCTTGCGATGATGCATTACAATAGGCAAGGCTCGCCAAAAATGGCGGGGAAAGTGGCCGATTTGCAGCAAGGAAGTGGAAAACACCTCTCTTTTTTTATGAAAGCCGCTGTTTGGAGAGCGAGGCGAAGTACGATGGTGAATATCGTTCTGGTGGAGCCGGAGATTCCGCAGAACTGCGGCAATATTGCCCGTACCTGCGCTGCTACCGGTGCAAGACTTCATCTGATCCGGCCGCTGGGCTTTGACATTTCCGACCGCGCCGTCAAACGCGCCGGTCTGGACTACTGGCATCTGGTGGCTGTACGGGATTATGAGAATCTGGATGCGTTCTTTGCCGCCAATCCCGAGGCGAAAGAAAATCTGTGGCTGGCCACCACCAAGGCACCGCGCGCTTACTGCGAGGCGGAATTTACCGATGGCTGCTGGCTGTTCTTCGGTAAGGAGACGGCAGGTCTGCCGGAGGCATTTCGTCTGGCCCATTACGACCGCTGCATCCGTCTGCCCATGCGGCAGGAGGCCCGCAGCTTGAATCTGAGCAACTCTGTGGCTATTCTCACCTATGAGGCCCTGCGGCAGACCGGCTTCCCCGGCCTGAGCGGCAGCGGCGAGATGGCCGGAGCTGAATAAACACATTCCATACGAAAATAAGGAGAGTGTCCGTATGAACTACAATAAGAAGACCGTTATGGACGTGGAAGTGGCCGGCAAGAAAGTGCTGCTGCGCTGCGACTTCAACGTTCCTATGGCCAAAGACGGCAGCGGCGTCATCACCGATGACAAGCGTATCCGCGCCGCACTGCCCACCATCGAGTATCTGCTGGAGCAGGGTGCCGCTGTGATCGCCTGCTCTCACATGGGCAAGCCCCAGCCCAGCTTCGACAAGTGGGTGCAAAAGCAGACCGAGAAGGGCAAGGACCCTGCCACCCTCACCGAGGCCAAGTGGCAGAAGTCTCTGGCTGAGCTGTCTCTGGCTCCTGTTGCTGCACGCCTCGGCGAGCTGCTGGGCCGCGAGGTCATCATGGCTGCCGATGTGGTGGGCGAGGATGCCAAGGCCAAGGCTGCCGCTCTGCAGCCCGGTCAGGTGCTGCTGCTGGAGAACACCCGTTTTGAGAAGGGTGAGACCAAGAACGATCCCAAGCTGGCCAAGGCTATGGCCGATATGGCCGAGGTTTACGTGTCCGACGCTTTCGGCGCCGTGCACCGCGCTCACGCTTCCACTGCTGGTGTGGCTGAGTATCTGCCTGCTGTTTCCGGCTTCCTGATTCAGAAGGAACTGGACTTCATCGGCGGCGCTCTGGCCAATCCCAAGCGTCCTTTGGTCGCCATTCTGGGCGGCTCCAAGGTCAGCTCCAAGATCGGTGTCATCAACAACCTGCTGGAGATCGCCGACACCATCATCATCGGCGGCGGCATGGCCTACACCTTCTGCGCTGCCAAGGGCGGCAAGATCGGCAACTCTCTGTTCGAGGCCGATTGGCAGGACTATGCCAACGAAATGGTGGCCAAGGCTGAGGCCAAGGGCGTGAAGATGCTGCTGCCCGTGGATACCGTCTGCGGCGATAAGTTTGGCCCCGACGCCAACGTGCTGACTGTGGAAGCCGGCTGCATTCCCGATGGTTGGGAAGGCATGGACATCGGCCCCAAGACGGTGGAGCTGTATTGCGCTGCTGTGAAGGATGCCGGTACCGTGATCTGGAACGGCCCCATGGGCGTGTTTGAGTTTGCCGCTTTTGCCAAGGGCACCGAGTCCGTGGCTGAGGCCCTGAGCAAGACCGATGCCACCACCATCATCGGCGGCGGCGACAGTGCAGCTGCCGTGCAGCAGCTGGGCTATGCTGACAAGATGACCCACATCTCCACCGGCGGCGGCGCCTCTCTGGAGTTCATGGAGGGTAAGGAACTGCCCGGCGTGGCTTGCCTGCTGGACAAGTAAGAAATCCCATTTTATTCCGTGCATCATTTTAATTGATATAAATCATAATTTAAGAAGAGGAGTATACTACTATGAACCGCAGATATCGTAAGACCATCATCGCCGGTAACTGGAAGATGAACAAGACCGCTACCGAGACCAAGAAGTTCGCCGAAGAGCTGAAGGCTATCATGCCCAAGGCTAAGTGGTGCGACGTTGTTGTGTGCGTGCCCGCCGTCAACATTTCCGCCGCCACCAAGGCTTTCAAGGACATGCGCGTGTCCATCGGCGCTGAGAACCTGTTCTATGAGAAGTCCGGCGCTTACACCGGCGAGTGGTCCGCTGACATGCTGAAGGATCTGGGCGTCAAGTACGTCATCATCGGCCACAGCGAGCGCCGCCAGTACTTCGGCGAGACCGATTTCACCGTCAACAAGAAGGTCCATGCCGCTCTGGAAGCCGGCCTGCACCCCATCATCTGCGTGGGCGAAAGCCTGGAGCAGCGTGAGCTGGGCATCACCATGGAGCTGATCGCTCTGCAGGTTAAGTCTGCTCTGGCCGGCGTGAGCGCCGAGAAGCTGCGCAAGTGCGTCATCGCTTACGAGCCCGTGTGGGCCATCGGCACCGGCAAGACCGCTCCCGCCGAGCAGGCTGCCGAGGTCTGCACCTTCATCCGCACCACCGTCCGTCACCTGTACGGTGCACGTATCGCCCGTTCCATCACCATCCAGTACGGCGGCTCTATGAAGGGTTCCAACGCT
>JAZKYM010000084.1:0-2600 GCA_045612165.1 Vescimonas sp. | reverse complement strand
GTTGGTCAGGTTCTGGATGTGGACATCCTTCTGGGTAACGGTCTGGGAAACCAGCAGCACGTCAGCCTTCAGCTCCACAGCCTTCTGGATGAACTCCTCGTTGGGCACCTGGGAACCCAGGTTGTAAGCCTCGATCATCTCGTAGCGCTCCACGCCGTAGTGACCGGCGAAGCCCTTGCGGTTCATGATGGCATCGATACCCACGGTGTGAGCATCGGTACCGGTGGAAGCACCAACCATAACGACCTTGCGACCGATATTCTCGCGGATATAGTCGTTGGTCTCCTCCATGCCCATCACGTCGGACTCGACGGTGATGACGTGGATATCCTCATAGTTGACGCTGTGCACGCAGCTGCCGTACACCACGTAGAAGGTGAACTCCTTATCCAGAGCGGTGTGGAAAGCCACGTTGGGCTCTTCCAGACCCATCTTCTTGGCGATCTGACGGGCAGCTTCCTCACCGCGCTCGTCATCCTTGACGGGCAGAGTGAAGCTGGTCTGCACCTTACCGTCGTTCATGGTGTCGCCATAGGGCTTCAGACGGGTCAGGTCCAGCGTGGTATCGAAATCGATTTTATGAGTGTTATACAGTCCGCTGCTCATTCTCCTGCCACCTTACCTTTCATTTCCTCAATGAAGGGATTGAAATGCTTTTCATCCTTCACGACAACGCCTGCCAGGCCCTTGCCGCCGTCCTTGGGACGCTTAACATCGGCGAAGATACCCTTCTCGATGGTGGTGAACAGACCCAGCTTCTCAATCTCGACCAGCAGGTCGGTAGCCTTGGTCAGAACCTCGTTGGCGCGGTTGCGGATGATGCCGTTCTCCTTGTAGATCAGCTCGCCGCCCAGATCCTTCATGGTACGGAAGATGTACTGAGCGTTCTCGATAGCCAGAGCACGGTCAGACAGGAAGGGGGTGTGGATGGCTTCGGTCATCATGCCCAGCAGCTGCAGCTTCTGGCCGGTCAGGATGCAGACCATGTTGAACAGGGCGTCCTGAATGTGGCCGCGGAAGATGTTACCGGTCATGAACTTCGTGGGAGGCATGTACTTCAGAGGAGCCTTGGGGAAGATCTCGCGGGCCATCTGAGCCTGAGCCAGCTCCATGACGAAAGCGTTCTCCACGTCGGGATCCATCTCGAAGGCGTGACCCAGACCCATCTGCTCCTCACGCATGCCGGCGCTCTTGGCGAAGGCCTCGTTCAGGAACTGAGAAGCCAGAACGGTGTGAGCGGAGGTAACAGCGTCGTCGGTGGTCAGGTAGTTATCCTCACCGGTGTTGATGATGACGCCGGTGTAGCCGTTGATGACGCGGGAGAAGTACTGGTCAACGATGGTGCGCTGCATGTTGATATCGCGGAACAGGATGCCGTACAGAGCATCGTTCAGCATGACGTCCAGACGCTCCAGAGCGCCCATGGCGGCGATTTCGGGCATGCACAGACCGGAGCAGTAGTTGCACAGACGGATGTAGCGCTTCTGCTCACGACCCACCTCGTCCAGAGCTTCGCGCATCAGGCGGAAGTTCTCCTGGGTGGCGTAGGTACCGCCGAAGCCCTCGGTGGTAGCACCGTAAGGCACGTAGTCCAGCAGGGACTGGCCGGTGGTACGGATAACGGCGATGATGTCGGCACCCTGCTTGGCGCCGGCCTTGGCCTGGATGATATCCTCATAGATATTACCGGTGGCCACGATGATGTACAGATAGGGGCCTTCCTTGTCGCCGAACTCGTTCAGGAATGCGTTGCGGTCAGCAACGTTCTTGTTGATACGGGCCAGAGTGGCATCCACATAGGGCTTGACAGCGGCGCGGACTTCAGCGTCGGAGTGAGCGGCGATCTTGCTCAGATCCAGCTCGCCGGCGGCGATCTTCTCGGCCACGCCCTGAGGATCCAGACCGGTCTCGATCATGGCGTTACCAAGCGTCCATGCAGCACCCATAGGCAGCAGGGAATTTTCCATCAGATGATCCACCACCACGTTGGGCATGGGGACATCCATATCGTTCACACCGTCGATGCCCAGCAGGCGGCAGACGGCGCGCTCCACGGTAACCGTGGTATGCTGGTCGATGAAAGCCTGCGTATCGGCAGCCACACGGGCGGCAGATTCACGGGCCTGGGCGACCAGTTCCAGATTCAAACCGAGTTTGCTTTCCATATTTCCAATTACCTCTTCAATTACTTGACGTGGCGCTCGTTACGCAGCAGCTTGGTGGGCTCCAGATAGCGCTGAGGAGTGCCCTGAGCAACCCAAGCAACACCGGTCTTCTCCCAAGTCTTCTTGCCGGTGCAGACGTCGCACTGGCAGTTCTGGACATAGTGCTCGGGCTCGGTGTAGGAGGTGATAACGCCCTCGAAGTTACGCAGGATAACCTTGCGAGGAGTCTGGGAAATCAGGTAGGTAGGCATGACGGGAGTCTTGCCGCCGCCGCCGGGAGCGTCGACCACGAAGGTGGGGATGCAGTAGCCGGAGGTATGGCCGCGCAGAGCTTCCATGATCTCGATACCCTTGGAAACGGGGGTACGGAAGTGGCTCAGACCCAGGGAAGGATCGCAAGCATAGATGTAGTAGGGGCGGACACGCATCTTGACC
>JAZKYM010000083.1:0-11382 GCA_045612165.1 Vescimonas sp. | reverse complement strand
AAGGGGAAGTATTACGACTTTATCGGTATAAATTACTATTCGCGCAGCACTGTAAAGGGACTTGCCGACGGAGTGCGTGAGGATGCTTATCATAATGATCTTGGCTGGGAGATCTACCATGAAGGTCTTATTGAGCTTGCGGATCGCTTGTACGGAAAATACGGAGCGCCGATATTTGTTACCGAAAACGGCACCTGCGACAACACCGATACCTTCCGCAGCCGCTATCTCTATGAGCACCTGCAGGTACTCAGCCGGTGTGGTCTGCCGGTGCGGCGGTACTACCACTGGTGCTTCTGCGACAACTTCGAGTGGCTGGAAGGCCAGAGCGCCCGTTTCGGCCTTGTCCACATCGACTACGACACCCAAACACGCACCGTCAAGGACAGCGGCCGTTTCTATGCCGCTATGATCGCCGAAGGCGGCGTCAGCGAAAACCTTTACGAAACCTATTGCCGCGGCGCATATCACCGCTGAGAAAGGAAGGAACGGCACTATGCACGAATGGTGGAAGAAATCCACAGTCTATCAGATCTATCCCCGTAGCTTCTGCGACAGCAACGGCGACGGCATCGGCGATATCCCCGGCATCATCTCCAAGCTGGATGAGCTGGCCGATCTGGGTGTGGATCTGCTCTGGCTCTCCCCTGTTTACGCCTCCCCCAACGAGGACAACGGCTACGACATCAGCGATTACTGCGCCATCCACCCCGACTTTGGCACCATGGAGGACATGGACCGCCTCATCGCCGAGGCGAAGGCACGGGGCATCGGCATCATCATGGATCTGGTCATCAACCACACCTCCACCGCCCACCCCTGGTTCCAGGCCAGCCGCAACCCGGAAAGCCCCTACCGCAACTATTACTTCTGGCGCAAGGGCGGCAAAAACGGTAAGCTGCCCAATAACTGGAGCGGCTTTTTCGGCGGCAAGTGCTGGGAGTATGATGAGCGCAGCGGAGAGTATTATCTCCACCTCTTTGCCCCCCATCAGCCGGATCTGAACTACTACGAGCCCCGGGTGCTGGAGGAGATCAAGAAGATCCTGCGGTTCTGGCTGGATAAGGGCATTGCCGGTTTCCGCTGCGATGTGATCAACATCATCTGGAAAGATTCGCTGGAGGACGGGCAGAAAAAGCTGATCCTCACGGGTCTGGAGCACTATCACTCCAAAGAGGGTACCCACGAGATTCTGCGCCAGCTGCGCCAGATCATGGACGAGTACAACGCCTACACCGTGGGCGAGACGGTGTTCGTAGATACAAAGAAGGCCTGCGACCTGTGCGCGCCAGAGCGAAAAGAACTGCACACCGTGTTCGGCTTTGAGCACATGGAGTGCGATCAGATCATCGTCAAGTGGTTCAAAAAGCCCCACAAGTGGGGCAAGTTCATGGAAACGCTGGCCCGTTGGCAAAAGGACGTGCCGTGGAACACCGTGTATCTGGAAAACCACGACCAGCCCCGTTCCATCCCCCGTTTCGGCTCGAAGCAGTATCCCATGGAGTCGGGTAAGCTGCTGGCCATGCTGACCTTCACCCTTCGGGGAACGCCCTACATCTATCAGGGTCAGGAAATCGGCATGACCGACTTCGACTTCACCTCCATGGACGACGTGCGTGACGTGGAATCCATCAATATCCACGGCCTTTTGAAATCCGCCTGCGTGCCGTCCGGCCTGCGCTGGAAGATCATCCGCGCCACCAGCCGCGACAACGCCCGTACCCCCATGCAGTGGAACGGCAGCTGCAACGCCGGCTTCACCACCGGCACACCGTGGCTGGGCATCAACGGCAACTACCGGCAAATCAATGCCGCCGCCCAAAAGAATGACCCCCACTCCCTGCGCAGCTGGTACAAGACCCTGATCGCTCTGCGCAAGAACTCCCCCACGCTGCTGTGGGGCGAATTTGAACTGCTGGAGGCCACCGACACCCTGTGCGCCTACCGCCGCGTGGGCGAAGGCGAAGTGCTGCGCGTCATTCTGAACTGCTGCGATAACGCGCAGACGGTGGGCTATGACGGTGAACTGGTGATCTCCAGTTACGGCACGGCCGCCTTTGACGGCACGCTGCAGCCTTGGGAAGCCGTGATTTTAAGAGAGGAAGCGTAAAAAAATGAACAAGAGAAATAAATATTGCTTCGGTCTGGGCACTGTGGGCCGGGATATGTTCTACACGCTGGAATCCATGTTCCTGATGACCTATCTCACGGAGGTACGCCATCTGGACGACGCCATGTTGGCGGTGGTGGGCGGTCTTTTGACGGTCCTGCGTATTCTGGACGCCTTCAACGACCCCGTCACCGGCATTCTCATCGACAACACCCGCTCCCGTTGGGGCAAGTTCAAGCCGTGGATCCTCTGCGGTGCTATCGTAGCCTGCGTGTGCCAGCTGCTGATGTTCGCCCAGCTGCCGCTGACCGGCACGGCCTTCGTGATCCTCTTTGGCATCTGCTATATTCTGTGGGACATCAGCTTTGGCGTCAACGACATCGCCTACTGGTCGCTGCTGCCGGCACTGAGCACCGATCAGTCCCAGCGTGAAAAGATGGGCGCCTTCGCCCGTATCTGCGCCAACATCGGCATGTATATCGTGGTGGTTGGTGTCATTCCCATCACCAACGCCGTGGGCGATGCCGTGGGCAGCAAGCCCAAGGCGTGGTTCCTGCTGGCCATCGCCGTGTGTGCTATGATGCTCCTGTTCCAGCTTTTCACCCTCATCGGCGTGAAGGAAGATCGCCGCCACTACAAGGACGAGGAGACCACCACGCTGCGCGACTTCGTGCAGGTGGTCTTTGGCAACGACCAGCTGCTGTGGACCACCATCAGCATGATCCTCTTCATGGTGGGCTATTCCACCACCACCAGTTTCGGTACTTACTTTTTCATCTACGCCTACGGCAATGAGAATATGTACTCCGTGTTTGCAGGCGTCCTGGGCGTGAGCCAGCTGGTGGCTCTGGCCCTGTTCCCCAAAGTGGCCGCCAAGTTCAGCCGCAAAAAGCTCTACTCCATCGCCACGGTGCTGGTGGTGGTGGGCTACGTGGTGTTCTTCTTCGCCCCCATGAACATGATCCCCATCGGTATTGCAGGCGTGCTGCTGTTTGTGGGTCAGGCCTTCATCCAGACCTTGATGCTGATGTTCCTGGCCGACACCATCGAATACGGCCAGTGGAAGATGGGCCGCCGCAACGAATCCATCACCTTCTCCGTCCAGCCCCTCATCAACAAGCTGGGCGCCGCCATCGCCACCGGCGTGGTGACGCTGACGCTGATCATCTCCGGCATCAATCAGGCCGCCGACGCCTCTCAGGTGACGGCGCAGGGCCTGCTCATCATGAAGCTGGCCATGATGATCTTCCCCCTCATTGCCATCGTGGTGGGCTATGTGATCTACCTCAAGAAGTATAAGATCGACGCCAAGCTCTACGGCGAGATCATCGCTGAGCTCACAGCCAGAGGTGACCTGAAATGAGCAGTAAGTGCGAAAGCTGTGCCTTCTTCGTCTACGATGAGCTCTATGACGACTATGTATGCGACATGGATTTGGACGAAGATGAGTTGGTACGTTTCCTCTCCAGCCGCGCCGACTCCTGCCCCTACTGGCGACCCGGCGACGAGTACATCACCGCAAGAAAGCAATAAGAAAAAGGAGACAGCACATGCGTGCTGTCTCCTTTTTTAACTGCCTCCCTTGTGCAAAGGGAGGTGGCACGGCGCAAGCCGTGACGGAGGGATTGTCCCCTTGAAGCTGACGCTTACAAGGCCCCCTGCTGTATTGCCACCGTGTCCAGTCTCCGACGGCCACCTTTCTTTCCACCAGCGGAAAGAAAGGTGGAAAAGAAACGCCGCAAGGAACCGATGGTTCCTTGACCTCCTTGCACGGGCAGCGTGCAGAAGCGCAGAGCTTGTTTCAGCCACGCGAATTGGCGTATCTTTCTTTCCGTGGCAAAATGTTGCATTGACTTCCCTTTAACTCGCTCAGCCGCTTACCCTTTCAAAATGTAGGAGTACCTGCTTCTCTCGCTTTTTCATCACCGGCAGTAGCCTTTTTTTGAACCACTGGCCCAGCCAGTGATTTTCTCTATACAAGAGGGCGGCAAAGAGACATATATCTCCTTGCCGCCTTCTTTATTTTTCAAATAGTTCCATACTTTTAAGGGAAAAACCGATAATCGAAGTAAGATATTCGATGACTTTCTCTCTGTCATGCTCATCCCGTTCCTTTGCCCAATCAATCAACATTCCCGACAATGCTTCAGTGTAGAACTTGGCTACATATGCCTTGAACCCAGGGTCAATACTTTTGTTTAGATTTTCTTCAGCACTATCAATGACCGATGCAACAACACCGACAAAATCAGCATAAAAAAAACGTTTCATTTCCTCTCTGCCGATAGAATCATATGCACAACTAATGATGTAATCGTTTTCATCGACATACCGCATAACAAAACGAATGGCGTCCTCATAATTAACCAGCAAATCGAAATGCTTTACAACCTCTAACGCCTCTTCCTCAAGCATCCATTTAAGGAGTGCATAAATATCTTCAAAGTGATAATAGAATGTTTTGCGATTTACGCCACAAATTGCTATAATCTCGCTTACGGTTATTTTAGAAAAAGGTTTTTGCCGCATTGCTGCTTTTAATGAAGTGGCAAGCAATTTCTTTGTGTTATATGTCGTTACTGTATGCTTCATAATGCATCTCCTATCCTTTGACTTTATTATACACTTGTCCCATACATTTTCAATGGACAATATCGGACACTTGTTGGTCAAATACATGCGTTCTGTCCTGAATTCACACACATAAAGCACATTGACCATTTTGATTTTGACGATGTGGAGATAGAATGTAGTCAACAAAGAAAGGGTGGTCATTATGAAAATCAAAACACTATTAAAAGAATTTATTAAGAGCACAAACTGGGATGGCATTCGATGCATAATCAAAGGAGACCCCAGTATTAGGGAGATTATAGGTGCATTAAAGAGGCAGCAAGAACTCGATAATAAGTAACTGTTTAATTCTAATTGTCGAACAGGAAATAACAGCCGCTGACCAAATGGTCGGCGGCTGTGCTATTTTGTGTCATGTTGGGGCAAAATATGGTTATTTTGTAAAGTAGTAAGCGAGTAGTACAAATGGGGTCAACCCGTTGCAAACTCTGGTATAGCATTGTATAGCTTGGTCTGCCGTGCCTGGCTTAAATCTTTCCGTGGCAAAATATGGCATTGCCCCAGCGTCTAACCCGCTCAGCCGCTTACCCTTGCAAAATGCAGAACCGTTTTCTTCTATTTTTAAGCCACTGGCCCAGTCAGCGAATTTCTACACACAAAAAGGAGACAGCACCGAAGTGTTGTCTCCTTTTTTGCACTTTTCGTAAGGATCACACTCGCTGGCCCTTGAACACCATGGCGCGGACGGAGAGATCCTTCTCATCCAGCAGGATGAAACTGGCCTCCTTGCCCGTATCCAGTGTGCCGCAGCGATTGTCGATGCCGATGGCCTGTGCCGGATTCAGCGTGCAGGCGCGCACCGCATCAGGGAGGGGGATGTCAAACTTCACGGCCTGACGCAGGCAGCCCATCAAGCTGGTAACGGAACCAGCCAGCGTCTCGGGATGGCCAACGATGGTGGCGCGGTTGCCGTGGACTTCGATCTCCTGACCGCCGAAGGGATAGATGCCGTCGGGCATACCGGCAGCGCGGAGAGAGTCGGAAATGAGCACCATACGCTCAGCGCCGAACAGGCGGAAGGCCAAACGCACCATGGCGCCGTGGATATGCACGCCGTCACAGATCAGTTCGGCGCGGACACCGGGACTGTCGAAGGCGGCACCCACCACAGCAGGGGCGCGGTGGTGAATGGGGGGCATACCGTTATAGAGGTGGGTGGCGTGGGAAGCACCGTTGCGGAACGCTTCCATGGCGGTGTCGTAATCGGCCACCGTGTGGCCCACCGACACGGTGATGCCCATATCCACAGCTGCGCGGATGAACGCCATGGCGTTCTTCTCCTCAGGAGCCACCGTCACCAGGCGCACAGAGCCCTCAGCGGCATCCTGCAGACGGCGCAGCATGTCGGCGTCCGGCTCATGGAGGAAGGCGGCATTCTGCGCGCCTTTTTTGGCCATAGACAGGAACGGGCCCTCCAGATGGGCGCCCACCACTTCCGCGCCGCCGCGATTTTCACGGCGGTGGGCTGCGGTGTTTTCACAGATGGCGCGCAGCTGCTCTTCCGGCAGCGTCATGCCTGCCGGACAGATGTACATCACGCCCTCACTCAGCTCATAGTCGGCGATGCGCTGCAGACCTTCGGCGGTGGCGTCGCTGAAATCTTCGCCCACAGCGCCGTGGAAATGCACATCCACGAGGCCGGGAATCACGTAGCAGCCGGCGGCATCAATCACCTCGCCGCTGCCCTCAGCGGCGATCAGCGCACCGTCGGTACAGAGGTCGCGCTGTACAAAGCCCAGTTCCGGATCAAAGATCCGGCCATTGATCACTTTCATGGGAACACCCCCTGCCTTACTTCATCTCCGGCAGGCTGGCAGCTGCCATGGACTGACCGACACGGCGGAACTTTTCATCCGGCAGCGTCAGCTGGATCTTGTCGGCGTACTCGGGATATTCCTCGTCCAGCACCTTGCGGCAGGTGCTCAGCAGCAGATCGCCGCCCTTACCGCTCATCACGCGGCCCAGCAGCAGCACGTACTTGAAGCCGTAATGCTCGAAGTAGTAAGCCAGGGTATGGCCCAGATAGCAGCCGATGGACTCATAGACCTGTGCGGCGCGGGGATCATCCTGCTCCATCAGCTTCTGGGTGACCTTCAGCTTCTCGGCAGGAGAGGCATTCTCATCCAGCTCGATACCGGCACGGGGAGCCAGCTTGTTGACGCCGTCCTGGCAGAAATACTTCACGCCGCAGCCGATGTCGCCGGACCACTCGTCCACCATGGCATCGGGGTTGGCATCCACCGGCACGAAGGCCAGTTCGTTGAGCCAGCCGGTGATGCAGCCGTCGCCGTTGACGTAGCCCACAGCCTCGCTGGTACCCATGGCGATGCCCAGCACGTTGTTGTCGTTCAGGCTCATGGTACCGGCCAGAGCAGACACGTCGCCGTCGTTGGCCACAGCATAGGGCACATCGCCGAAGGTATCGGTGATGGCGCGGATGAAAATATTCTTCACCTTCTCTTCATACAGTTCCTTGGGAACCTTCAGGAAGAGAGAGGCGCTCATGGTGCGGTCGTTGATGTAAATACCGGCGGAGCTGACACCCACGGCGTCCACACGGGGCATGTAGGAAGCGGCCTTCTTCAGGGCGTCCACGATACCGGCATAGTGATAGTCGGGATCGGGATTGATCTTGGGCAGCCACACCACTTCTTCGGAGAACACTGTCTCACCGTCGATAACGGCAGAAACCTTACGGTCGGATCCGCCGGCATCAAAGCCGATACGGCAGCCTTCCAGATGGCCGCCCATGGCCTTGGGGCAGTCGCGGCTCTCGGGCACAGCGTCGGTCAGCACGATCTCGAAAGGCTTTTCAAAGATATTGGCCATGAAATCCCAGTCGAACTCGCGCTCGCCGCCCTTGCAGTACACGCTGCACAGGTAATCGTAGATGGCCTTGTCGTCCACATAGATCTTATAGCCGCCCTTCATCCACAGCGCCGTCTTTACCAGACGGTCGATGTAGTAGCGGTCAGCCTCTGCCATCTCGGGGGTGCCGTGGATGAAGGTGCGCGTAGCGGCCACCTGACCGTCAGCGCGCTCCACCGCGATAGCCACGGGCTTGGCAGCGCCCTTGAGGAATGCCCGGTTAAAGGGCAGCATGGGCATGAAATTGGGATCGAGAACGGGGACATTCTTCAATGCAACAGAAATACCGAAACGTTCCATAGTTGTTGACCTCCTGAATTTATATTGATTTGTTTATCGTATTTTACCTGCCCGACGCAGGATATCCTGTGCCAGACGCTGCAGACGGGGATAGGCGTATTCCAAAAAGCCGCGGTAGGCGCTGCAGAAGTAGTTGCGGCCGGTATGGTCTGCCGTCACCGGTTCGCGGTTGCGGCGACAGCCGTTGCGGCACAGGGCCAGTGCCGGACATTGGCGGCACTCCTCCGGCACTCTGGCCGACCACGCCACAAAGCCGCTCTCGCGGCGCTTTTGCTCCATAGCGACAAAAGAATCGGCATTGATATTGCCCAGACACCACTGATCCAGCGCGTAGAAATCGCAGGGATAGACGCTGCCGTCGGCTTCAATGACCCACTGGGCCTGACACACGCCTCGCAGATTGCAGCTCTCAGGGTGCTGGCCGGTAAGAATCATCAACAGATTTTCAAAATAGCGGTTATAGACGTAGTTTCCGCCGGTCACATCACGGTACCACTCGTCGAACATGTTTTTGAGAAAAACCTCGTACTTCTCCGGTGTGAGAGAATACTCGTGGCCGCCCGGCGTTTCGCCGATGGGGTCGAGACATTCGATGTACTGCTGATAAGTCAGCTCCTGCTTTTTGAAAAAGCGGTAAACCTGCCCGGCGTGACGGGCGTTGGCAGCGGAAACCACCGTCAGCACATTGAAATCCACGCCGTGCTTTTTCATCAGCGCGATGGCGGCCATCACCCGGTCAAAAGTACCTTTTCCCTCCCGATCCACGCGGTAGCGATCGTGGATCTCACGGGGGCCGTCCAACGAGATGCCCACCAGCACCTTGTACCGGGCAAACCATTGGCACCACGCCTCGTCGATGGCGTAACCGTTAGTCTGGATGGAGTACCCTACCGCGAGGCCTTTTGCCTTGGGGTGGTTGTCCACATAGTCCGAGAGCCTTCGAAAAAAGTCCAGACCGGCCAGCGTAGGCTCACCGCCCTGAAAAGAGAAGGTGCATGCGCCTTCGGCATAGTCCAGCGCTTTATCCACGATGGTCTGCATGGTTTCATCCGACATGCGGCCGCACAAGGCCACGGAGCGATTTTGGATCTCGTCTGTATAGAAGCAGTACCGGCAGCGCATATTGCAGCTCCCGGATGCCGGTTTGATCAGCAGGCTTAAAGGCGGCATGAGACCCCTCCCCTTCTCTTTGAAAACGGGCAAATTACTTCAATAATATTTTATACTTTTTCTTCCCAAAAATCAACACTTTTTTCCACTTATTGTTTGACAGGAGAACATTTACATGATATCATTATGGATGTATATGCTATTTTTAGACCTAGGTTTTGATATCCCACATAAACTAACAAGAAGGAGTGGAACTTTGTGGCCAAACGCAAAAATGTTCTTCTGATCCTCGCCGATCAGCAGCGTCTGGATACCGTCAGCGCTTACGGCATGAACTCCATCTGCAAGACACCCCATATTGACCAGCTGGCTGCCGAGGGTATGAAGTTCACCAACGCCTATACCCCTTCCGCCATCTGCGCACCGGCTCGCGCCAGCGTGATGACCGGACTCTATCCCCACAAGCACGGTGTGGTGGATAACTTCACCTGCATCCACGACGACACGCCCCTGCTGGGTCAGTGCATGCACGATGCCGGTTACTACTGCGGTTACGCAGGCAAGTGGCATGTGACTCCCGATAAGGAACCGGAAGAGTGCGGCTTTGACGACGGTAAGCCCTTCATGGGTTACGCCTTCCCCGGCTCTCAGGTGTTCCCCAGCCTGATTTTCAACCAGCCGCCGGATAACGAGCCCAACTACTATGAGCTGTATCTCAAGGAGCAGGGCTTCGAGGGCATCGACGTGTCCAACGGTTTCCTGGGCGATAACCCTGCCCTGCAGATTCAGGAGATGTTCTGCAAGCACGAAGGCCCTGTGGAGAGCACCATCGAGTATTTCGTGGCCCACGAGACCAACCGCCTGATCGACCGTGCCAAGGAGGAGGATAAGCCCTTCTTCATCTGGGCCAACTTCTGGGGTCCTCACTCCCCCAGCATCGTTCCGGAGCCTTACTACTCCATGTACAACCCCGACGATATCCCTGAGCATCCCAGCTACTGCGACGACCTGTTGGATAAGCCTTACGGCTACTACCTCAGCGAGAAGATGTGGGGTCTGGGCAACTACGGTTGGAAGGGATTCCAGGAGATCGCCGCCCGCTACTACGGCCACTGCACCATGATCGACGATATGATCGGTATGATCGTAGATAAGCTGAAGGCCGAGGGTCTGTACGAGGACACCATCATCATCTACACCGCTGACCACGGTGACTGTCTGGGTGCCCACAAGCTGATCGAGAAGGGTGCTTTCACCTTCGACGAGATCTACCACATCCCCATGGTGGTCAAGGGCGCCGGCACCAAGGATAACGACAGCTTCGTCTACCTGCACGAGATGATGCCTACCATTCTGGACATCGCCGGTATCCAGCCCCCCAAGGCCGTGGACGGTGAGAGCGTGCTGCCCCTGATGATGGGCGAGCAGGACGACAACGGCCGCAAGGAAGTGTTCTGTGAGTATCACAACCATTTCTACACCCACCGCCAGCGTATGGTGCGCGACCGCGACTATCAGCTCACCTTCAACGAGAGCGAGCGCGGCGAGCTGTACGATCTGAAGAAAGACCCCTACCAGCTGAAAAACGTATGCTACGATCCGGCCTACGCCGACGTGAAGAAGAAGTATCTGGACATCATGTCCGGCTACATGAAGGAACTGGGCGACCCTGCCGGCACTTGGTTCCACCGCATCAAGGAATTCTATTAAAAAGGCGGAGAGAGACTATGCTGAACAAAAAGAAGAATTTCATCGACAAAATCCCCAATTGGGGCTGGCTGTGCATCAGCCTTGCCACCGCCATCGTGCTGTGGTATTTCCTGAGCATCAACGAAAAGACGGGCCGTGTCTTCCCCTTCATCGACAAGATGGTCATCGCCTTCAAGACCGTAACCGAGCGTGAGATCCTGTGGGCCGACATCAAGAGCAGTATGATCTCCGTGCTGCTGGGCTTCCTGTTCGGTTTTGTCAGCAGCGTGCCTGTGGCCTTCCTGATGGCATGGTACCGCCCCGTGCGCTACATCGTGGAGCCCTGGATCCAGTTCATCCGTAACATTCCCCCTCTGGCCTACGTGCCTCTGGTGGTCATCGGCGTGGGCGTGGGCCGCGTGCCCCAGGTCATCGTGATCTGGATCGCCACCTTCCTGACCATGACCATTACCATCTATCAGGGCGTGCGCAACGTGGATGAGACCCTCATCAAGGCCGCCCGCGTGCTGGGTGCCAAGGACCGCGACCTGTTCGCCAAGGTCATCTTCCCCGCCACCACCCCCTTCATTCTGACCGCTGTGCGTCTGGGTTCTTCCGTCGCTCTGACCACCCTGATCGCCGCTGAGTCCACCGGCGCTTTCGCAGGCCTG
>JAZKYM010000082.1:0-22562 GCA_045612165.1 Vescimonas sp. | reverse complement strand
CCGGCGGTGGCGCTCTGTTCATTGCTAAGACCGATGACTACTGGCGTCAGCAGGGCGCTTGGGAATTCATGAAGTACCTCCTGAACGACAAGGTCGTTGTGGACTACGCCATGAAGACCGGCTACACCCCCATCACCATCTCCGGTTCTCAGACTGCTGAGTACAAGAACTACATTGACACCAAGTTCCCCTCCGCTGCCACCGTCATCGCTGCTCAGGCCGCTACTGAGGAAGGCATCGCTTACGCTCCCAACCCCATCTCCAGTGCCGTGAACAAGATCTATAAGGACATCTGCCAGAAGATCCTGGCCGATCCCAATGCTTACACCGGCGCCTCTGCTGCTCTGGAACTGGCTCAGCGCACCAACGACGAGCTGGCTCTGTACCGCATCACCGAGGGTCTGGACTAATTCCATCGTCTCCCAACGTTAGGTAACAAACTAACATAATCTTATGTGGGCGGCAGCAAAACTGCTGCCGCCCACACTCCTTTTTTCTTTGCGTTTTATTGGCAAGTATACCATATATCGATAACCCTACAGATTGAATTTGAATATTCAGGCAGTTTGCCTTTCGATAAAAGCTCCTTCGTGAGGAGATAATTGCAAGATTCCTACATAAAGAGGTAAAAAATGAAAAAGATTTCTCGTATGACGGCGCTGCTGCTGACGCTAATCATGGTGCTTGGCCTTGTGGGCTGCGGCGACGCGCCCGGCACACAGGATCCGGTTGATCCCGGTCAGCAGAGCGGTCTGGCCTCCATGGTGATCCCTTGGGGCAAAGACGGTTCCATTACCCAGCAGGCGATGGACAACAAGTCCATGATCATTTGCTTTATGTCCGGTGAAGGACTGGAGATCAAGAGCGAGGCCGACACAGCTTTTGCTGAGAGCAAATGGGGCGACAGCGCGCTGATCGCCTTCCCCAACGGCCAGACCATGCTCATCGATGGCGGTATGCAGGACTATGCTGAGCTTTTGACCTTGAACCTGCAGTCGCTGGGTGTGACGAAGCTGGACTATGTGGTGGCCTCCCACCGTCACAATGACCATATCGGTGGTCTGACCTCTCAGAAGGGGCCGCTGTACAACTTCGAGATCGGCCAGATCTATTCTTCCGGCATCTATAACAGTAATTCCTCTAACCCTGCTGCGCTGGAAGGTGTTTCGCAGACTCAAAACATCCCTAATGGGTATCTTGCCAAGGGCGATACGCTGGACATCGGCGAGGTGCACATGGAAGTGCTGTGGCCTCTGCCCGGTCAGGTGAAAACCTCCAGCTCCTCCACTGAGGAACTCAACAGCAGCTCTCTGGTGCTGCGTTTTGACTACGGCGAGACGTCGGCACTGTTTACCGGCGACATTTATAAGAGCGGTGAGCTGCAGATGATCATGGCGCTGGGTGATGAGGTGGGCAAGCTGGATGTGGATGTGCTGAAGATCCCCCACCACGGCCGCCAGACCTCCAGCAGTGATGATCTGATCAAGGCGGTGAAGGCCCAGGTAGCCATGTCCACCGGCGCGATCATCATGGAACCGGATATCTACAGTCACTACGCCCGGGAAGGCACGGCTGTCTATATGGATGTATACGACGGCTACGTGAAGGTGGCCATGGACGGAACCAACGTGAGCACCGAGACCAGCCGTGATCGCGGTGAGATCGCTGTCTACGATAAGTTTGACAAGGCATTCGGCATCGTTCGTGATTAATGTGCTTTTGGCGTGGGGATCCGCGCTTTGAGAAAATAACAATAAAACACCGTGTTTGATAAATTTGATTGCAAGCAAAGGAGAGATATCATTATGGGCAAGCATGAATTCAGATACCTGTCTCAGGAGGACATTATTTCCCTGAATATCCCCTACATGGATGTCATTGACGCCGTGGAGAAGGTTATGAGCGAGTTTGGCAAGGGAACCTGCCAGCTGCCGGTGAAGATTCACGTCAATTCCCGTCCCGGTACTTATATCAACGCCATGCCTGCCTATGTGGGCGGCGAGAACGAGTCTCAGGGCCTCAAGTGGGTGGCCGGTTATCCCGAGAACCGCGCCAAGGGCCTGCCTGTCACCTGGGGCCTGATGGTGATGAACGACTGCGATACCGGCGCTGTCACGGCTGTGATGGATGCTCGCTGGATCACTGCCATCCGTACCGCTGCCGTCACCGCTGTCACCGCCAAGTACTGCAAGGTGAAGGATACCCACACTATGACCATCATCGGTGCCGGTGAGCAGGGCCGTTGGAACGCACGCCTGCTGAAGCTGGTGATTCCCGAGCTGAAGAAGATCTATATTGGTGACCTGTATCCTGCCGCTATTGAGGCATATCTCAACAAGATGCGTCCTCTGATGCCCGATGTGGAGTTCGTGCCCTTCTATACCGAAGAGGAGCGTCAGGCTGCCATTGACGAGTCCCAGATCCTGCTGACCGCCACCCAGCGCGGCGACAAGCCCATCATCTATAACGAGATGCTGCATAAGGGCATGCTGGGTATTCCTCTGGAGTCTACCGCATGGGAAGGCAAGACCTATACCCGTTTTGCCGATCGCTTTGTCTGCGACGACCGCAATCTGGTGGCTACCTATTTGGCTGACGGTAAGTATACCGACGGCCTGCCCCCCGTGGAAGACCAGCTGATTCTGGGCGACATCATCAACGGTGTGGTGCCCGGCCGCGTCAGCGAGGATGAGTTCGTCATCACCTCCAGCCATGGTATCGCTCTGAGTGACGTGGCCGTGGGTAAGATGATTCTGGAAAAGGCCGAGGCTCAGGGTGTCGGCACCATGCTGACCCTGATGGAAGAGGCCGATATTCTGCGCTGATTCATTTCTTTTCTCCATAAGAAAGGAAGGGCTCGCCTTATGGTGAGTCCTTCCTTTTTGCTTGGCCCGACGGTGAACTGAAGTGCGCGACGAGAAGCATTCTGCGGCGATCCGTTGAATGTTGGGCAGAATTATGCTAATACCATGTTGGAATCCCGGATGAAGGAGCGAAGAGAGCGTGTGAGAGACATCAAGTTTTATAAAGATCGCCTTGACCGCGTGGGCGTAATGGGTTATCCTTTGGAGTATATGAGTTTCAAGTTGCCCTGTCTGTTTTGAGGAGGACAAGGCGTTTGGAAACAGCTGCGAGCGGCCTCGCCTCTGTGGTATGTGGCCGGTATGGACGGCACTTCCGTTACCAATAACTGGGAGTGGGAGGTAAGCTGGTGCGTCTGCGTTTATGGGAGAATAAGGACGCTGTCTTCCCGTACCCACACTATGACGAAATTTGAGGAGTAATCTTATGGAACAGTTTGTGTTTGGCATTGACCTTGGTGGTACCACCGTCAAGTTGGGCTTGTTCACTGTGGACGGTCAGTTGAAAGATAAGTGGGAAATCCCCACCCGTACGGAAAACGGCGGCGAGCATATTCTGGGTGATATCGCTGCTTCGGTGAAGGCGAAGCTGGAAGAAATCGGTATTGCTGCCTCCCAGGTGAAGGGTGCCGGCCTCGGCGTTCCCGGTGCTGTGCTGGAAGACCGTTATGTGAAGCCTTGTGTCAACCTGAACGGCTGGGGCGGCGATGTAGCCGGTGAACTGTCCGCCTTGTGTGGCTGGCCGGTGAAGGCTGTGAACGATGCCAATGCTGCAGCGTTGGGTGAGATGTGGCTGGGCGGCGGCAGCGGCTACAGCAACGTGGTGTTCGTTACGCTGGGTACCGGCGTGGGCGGCGGCATTATTGTGGACGGCAAGCTGCTGGCCGGTGTGCACGGCGCAGCCGGCGAGTTGGGACATATCAAGATGAACCCCCACGAGACGGAAGAGTGCGGCTGCGGTAAGCGCGGCTGTCTGGAGCAGTATGCCTCCGCTACCGGTATTGTACGCAAGGCAAATGAGCTGCTGACTCAGACTGATGAGCCTTCCGCCCTGCGTGGGCTGGAGAAGGTGAGCGCCAAAGACGTGTTTGATCATGCCAAGGCCGGTGATCAGCTGGCGCTGAACGTCGTCAGCTTTTTCGGCAATACACTGGGTCGTGCGCTGGCCTGCATCTCCTGCGTCTGCGATCCCCAGATCTTTGTCATCGGCGGCGGTGTTTCCGCGGCAGGACAGATCATTCTTGACGTGGTGCAGGAAGCCTTCCGCGCCAATGCCTTCCCTGCCTCTGAGGAGACGGGTTTTGCGCTGGCGTCTCTGGGCAACGATGCCGGCATCTGCGGCGCGGCACGCCTCATTTTGGGTGCGTGAGTGCGTTTGATGAATTCATAGTAAATGAACAACCGGGCTTCACACAAGTGTGAAGTCCGGTTGTTTTTCTGCACAAAAAAAGAACACCCGCCGAAGCGAGTGTTCTTTGTAAATTCCAAGATACGATTAGCGCTTGGAGAACTGAGGTGCGCGACGAGCGGCCTTCAGACCGTACTTCTAGAAGCTGAAAGCCGGAATCCCTTGCAGTACAAGGGTTTGCGGGTTCATGTTTTCAAAATAGCCGTTTTTGTAGCCACTATGGCCAATTTTAGAGGATTTGCAATTACTCTTCGCCAGCCTCGCCAAAGGCTGATTTGACCTTCTGCGCCGTGTCCTTGGGGGTGTTGTACATGACCTGCGCGTAGATATCCATGGTGATTTTGGAGTTCTTATGACCAGCCAGATACTGCACCGTCTTGGGATCTACGCCGGACAGGATCAGGCGGGTGATGTAGGTGCGGCGAATCTTGTGAGGGTGAACATAGAAGTCGATGGTATAGCAATAGTTGCGGTGAGCAGCTTTTTCGCCCAGTTTCGGTGTGATGGTCACCTTTGCCTTGCTGCCGTCGGGGTAGTACTTGGTGTAGGTGCGTTCCTGAACCGTCCTGCAGGTCACAGCGTGCCACATATTGCGATATTGGGTCTGGGTCAATGCTCCGCCACTGCTAACGAATTCAGAGCGATTCTGAGCCTTCACAGAGCGAAGAAGATCTGTTAGAGAATCTGGTAATGGAATGTCTCGTTCTGCCGAGTCGGATTTCAACTCGTCTGCCAGAATAGGTCGATTGCTCAGCCAAGTCAGTGTGCGGGTAACCCGGGCGAAGGGATTTTCCGCATCGAGAAATACCCGATCCCATTTCAGTGCTAGGATTTCTTCTCGCCGCATGCCGGTGAACACCGCTAGATTGACAAATACCTCAGCAACCGTACCCTTGACAGCATCTAACAGGGTATCCACTTGCTCATTGGTGAGAGCCTCTTTTGTTTTCGGAGCCTTTCCGCCCTTGCGATACTTGGGGCAGGGGGACTTGGCGATGATGTTGCTTTCCGCCGCAGCCTCAAAGATCATTTTCAGAAGCATGTCCACTTTGTTATAAACAGAACGGGACATGTTGGATGCGGATGACAGTGCTTCCAGAATGTCGTCTGTGACGACTTCTTTCATCCGCAGCTGACCGATGGAAGGAATGATGAAGCGGCGAATGATGTACTCGTAATCGTTGGCAGTTTGTACACGGATGTACTGGCCGTGAAGCTGCATCCATTTCTCCGCGTATTGCGCTACCGTGGGATTGTTTCGGGAATCTATTCCTGCAGCAGCTTCTTTTCGCAGGGACTCCAGCTTTTCGTGCAGTTCTTCCGGTGTTTTGCCATAGACAGGTTTTCCGTCATTGATGCCTTTTTCTCGCTTGCGATACAGCCCCATAGAGGGGACAAACTTGTATTCTGGTAGTTTCTTTCGTGGCATATGTGTTACCTCCGTATAAATCGATTTATAGATTTATACGGAGGAGGGGTGGGGAGAACAACAATGGTTGATGAAGGAAAGAATTTTCTTTTCGCTTAAGCAATCATCTGCAGACAAATCTATGCGTTACCATGTATCGTTGGAGTTCTTCTGTCCAAACCGGATGCAAAAAGCCTGCATTTACACAAGCTTGCTCTATTTGCATTTTGGCGCGATGAGCATTAGTGCTTAGTGTTAGAGAAGCTTGAAAGGGCTTACGGCTTAGAAATTCGTCCTCAGCAGATTTAGTCTGGAGTAAATTAGCATCAGAAATTATTAAGATACGTTGCATAAAGGCTGAAAAACCAATTACTCCACGAATGTTTAGATGGACCGTTTGGCCTAAGACAGGAGGAGTAACAAGGGGCACTTCTGCGACATCGAGATCAGTTTCTGTAGCAATAGATAAATATGCTGTATACGCATCAATCAAACGTTGCGAAGCAATACAGTTGCCATGCATAAAAGAGTTTCTTGCTTCTTTAAAGTACCGATACATTAGCATGTAATTGTCTATTTTAGAAAAATCTAATCTGGATGCATTTTTATATGTGTCGAAGAAAGCATCCGTAAGCATTTGTGATCGCATAGGGGTAGTAACATAATACGAAGAAAATTTTGCAGATAAGCCGGTAGATTCAAGGCCGTCTATAAAATTTTTCTTACCGTACCCTTTTTGCTCAAACCTTTCGTGAAAAATACTATCCACCCAGCCTTCGTGGATTGCGAATAGATTGTTTAGCAAGAGCCATGCAAGCTGTTCTTCTTGCTTTTCCCAAGGCGTATTAATAAAAGCTTCTTGGTAGTCTGTGCCGTGGACAGTATCATCTGGATCAATAGAGGCCTTGAAAAAATTATTATTTGCGTTAGGGTTAACTGCAGCAATTTGTGCTATGGCACCTCTGGTGTAGTGCATACTGGTTCGCAGAGGGTGAACAAGTTGGAATAGCTCTGTAATACTGTTTAATGCATTTTTTGTAGCATTGAAGAACACTTGGGCCATAATAGCCTCCTATCCTTTTGCTGTTGCAGGGCGAATGGTAGTTGTTGGTTGGCATGCTGAGGGGGCTGAGAGACATTTATGGTTTCGGATGTGGACTCGAACTCCGTTCTATTCAGTGTGGCTTTAGCTGTCTGTTGTTTCTGTAAGGGTGCCTTTTTTTATATGGAAATCTATTTGCCTATGGTGACAGAACTGAATTACTTCGTTTGCACACTGGTTATAGAAATCCTTATATCTTGGATATGCGGAGACTGTTTTGTTGTAATGGAGCCGCCCAAAGATAATTTTATTCGCAAAGGAAATCTCGTTTAAAATTGCGATTAAATCTTGGGATACCATGTTTGGGGTTGGATATGGCTCAATGCTGATCCAGGTTCTGCATCCGCGCTCACTTAGTGTTTTTAGAGCACGAATTCTTTCGCGAATTGGTGCAGCCCCAGGTTCATACTGCTGAATAAAATCATCATTTAACGACACAACAGTAATACCATATTCGTTGTCGAGAGGCAATTCGGATAAGGAAGTCGGAAGGATACCTTTGGTAAGAACTGAGCAACGTACGCCGTGTGCATTGGCTTTTTGAAGTATCTGAACGCTTAGGCTAGCAATGTCTTCGCGGCCATGCATGAATGGGTCTGTTGTAAAGCAAAGATGGAGAAGTTCGATTCGGTCTTTGAACTTTGGCAATTCTTTGTCCAACAGTTCCATTGCGTTTTCAACAATTTGGGGACAACACCAATCCTCGTAGCTTCCTACTTTGCCGAAGCGCTTGGCCATCATGTAGGCATAGCATGGATATTTGCAACCATGAGAACACCCATGAATGTGGTTCAATGTATAATCTCCATACTCAACACCTGTTTTATAAATTAGTGATTTGCGTATCATTAATCGACCCTTCTTTCGGCTATGCGATATCTGTCTTTCTTATAATTATTTTTGGGGGCATAGCCGCATTTGTGCAATGTGCCTGCTTCCATCATTGGCTTGATTACATGTGTGATAATTTGAGAGGGTTTTAGCATGGTGTTTTCGATTAAGAGCTGCTCGAGTTGAGAGAAGTTCAACTCTTGGCCAGCCGTCTCTATGAGTAAAAGTTGAATTGCCTCATGAGCATAGTTATCTATCCGGGCTGCAATGTCATCTTCTTTGGTAAACAAAGAAAACTGCCCGTCATCTGCCTTGTTTCTGTGAAATTCTGCACCGTCAAACACATCCCAAAGAACTTCCTTCAGTTTTTCCAGTCCTCTGATATTGGGCGTTGCAAAAACGATTTGATAAAGTTCTACGTTGGTTTGAGTTCGAAATTGGTATGCAAATATGTGTTGTATATGGCCAACACGAAAACTAGAGAGCATATATGCAATCAGTTCCTCTTTGGATGCTATTTGCATGCCCCCCAAACATTTAGAGATTCGCCCGTGATCCTGTGCGATGTTACGTATATAGTCACTCATGAAGAAGTTGAAAATCAACTCACAATAATGGTTGCACAGGATGTTAGAGACCTTGGGAATTTCAACAGTTCCAAAGTCAAATGGATCTACATAAAGCAATACCGTTGTTCCATAAGAAAAAACAGGTCGCCCACCAATAGGTGCATTGCGGTTGAGTACATCCAAATATTCGTTGACATCTGATTGTGTAATGTGAATATGAAGGTTGCTGCGCTGAGGGAGTGTATCAACGATCTTTCTAAGGATGGCAATTTTGTGAGGGTCATTGTCGTTGCAAAACACGCGGAACTGCTTTTGGGGATACTTGGTGCAAAGATTCAAAAACACATACATGACTTCAATTACGGTACAGCAGTCCCCATCGCGATAGACTCCGGCGTTACACATACAATCAATAAAACTGATGGCGTTGATCGTTTCTCGCTCAAGCATTACAAGAGCCCACAGCCGAACATACTCTCGAACGTATTCTACTTTTTTGGTGGTTTGTTGTTTTTTCTCGGTGAGCGTTGATGCTAAAATGTTCAGTTCAGGGAATTGTTTCAAGAGATTCATATACTCCGCTCCTTTAAACCAAAATGCAACTTTTAAGCATCTATTATTTTGTATCACAAACGGCTAAGTGCATAGTTGCCCGTATAGCCAACCGCTATTTACACAGTTCCACTGCACGAGAAGATCGTCTTCGGCCACAATCGCATCCCACACAGGTGTCAAAAATGCAGCAATGCTATTAATTACGTCTGCAAATGCGACATCGGGATTACCAAGTGAGCGAAGGAAATATCTCCACTTTGCTTGCATATCCTCGTCATCTGCCAGAGCGATAACTCGGTCGAAACTGTCTTTTTCATAGGCTGTCCCACGGTTCTGCAGGGTTTCCTGTATTGCCGTCTGCAGCTTCAGACCGTCGAAATCGAAGGTGCGGGAGAGGTAGTAGATATCATAAAAATCCTTCATGCGGCCGGTCAGCTCAAAACGCTGCAGGATGGCATCGAACTTTTCGGCGATGGTACTCTCCAGAGAGTAAGTAAGGATCTCCGGCCGATCGTAGCCCTCCAACTGCGTTTGGATATTGCGGCGCTCAGCGCGGGGGACGATCACATCGCCTACGCCGATATCAACATTGAATGGCACGCGAACGTTCTTGATGTAGCCGGTGATTTGTGCGCTGGCACCGTGATATTTGCGCTGAACAGCAATCGGCGCCATCTTGGTTGCCTTGAATGTCACGAAGTCGTTGCCGGTATCTACTGCCAGAATTTCTGCAATGATTTCGTCCATCCGGGCAATATCGTTATTCAGACCGCGCATCAGAAAATCCACATCCACGGTGGCGCGGCTTTCAAAGTTGGTCAGGGTGTAGATGAACAGACCTCCTTTGAGAATAAAATTCTCGGCATACTTGGAGCTTGCCAAACGACGCAGAAACTCTTCCTGAAAGAATAGCTGCAGGCACTGCTGATAGCTGATGCCGGAGGTTTTGGCTTTGTTTTTCAGTTTTGCGAGGACGGAAGCAGCAATGTCTGCCATTACAACCACACTCCTATCAAATCTTTTGCAGCCTTTTTCACCCGCAGAAGGCCAGCATATTTCATGAGTTTCGGTATATTTTTGGTGGGATCTTCAATATATGCACGGATTGCTTTGTTGAAAATTTCTTTATCCATTTTGTTGCGATAGCGCAGGCAATCGCAAATCAAGCGGTCTTTGTCATAGATCCGCACCGAATACCCGTCCATCGTTCCGCTTCTCAAACCAAGCTCCAGCACAGACTGCTCGATATAATACGGCCTTACGAAGGGATAATCGATGTTGAAGCGAGATTTGCCGGAATCCTTGCTGACGGCAAGATGCCACTGGCCGGGTGTGCGGTCGCTGTAGCCGTAATAACGGAGTGCGGTATCCATGCACAGGATTGCGTCCGGAAATAGGCGAATGACCGTGCCGACCTCGCTGAAATCCTCGTGATCGATCCACTGATAATAGCCGTAACGAACCTTTTCTACATGGCCTGCAGCAATCAACTGCTGAATGTTATTGTAATAGATCTTCTCGGCATGAAGTTCTTTCGTGCGCATCATGCCGCCATATTTTTCGAACAACTCTTTGTGACGGAGTACATCCACTGGGTGCTCCCTCCCCCTTTTCCTGACTTTTGACAATAAAGCGCGTTTGCGCGGACAAACTAATATAGGATAAATTATAACTGCGGTGACAAGCACTGTCAATATAGCTTTTGGAGTAAATGTATCTGCAAGCGGACAAAGTTATAATAAAATGCACGAACACCACGGTTGCAAGTATGTGAAATTTATGCCCTCTAGTTTCTTAGGAAAGTAAATTTCTCTAGATATAGCAAAAAGTTGAGCCTGCACAGGTTGAACCTGCAGTTCGCCTCTTTACACTCAACGTTTTCGATCAAAAACGCAAAAAACATATTACGCATAGCGTAGACGATAAGTATACCTGTTATTCGATAGGTTGAAGATCGCCTACGTTATGCGTAATTTTTTTGTGCCGAAAGATGACAGATGACATTGTTCTTTCGGCAAAGATTTTTCATAAAAATAAAAAACCTTTGCCGAAAGGGGGCAAAAAGCACCCTCCAAAATGCCCATATATAGAAGGACATGTTACGCCACCAAAAAACACGTATTGTTTTTGGGAATTTTCACAAAAATAAAATGAATTTGTCCCAAGGGGGGTAAAAAGAGCCTTCCGGAATGCCCATATATATAGAGGGTTATACAAGCTTCAAAAGTTAAACAAGAAAGTGAGGAAGTTTATGTTACACACAAGAATAATTCTGGAGGCCTATCTGGCCGGCAAGAAACAGAATGGGAGGAATGTATGATGAATGATGAGAAGCCGCTGAACAGTATCACTGCCGGAGAGTTGATGGAGATGTCGCTGACACCCAGTGAGCAGGTGGTGGATGGCTTTCTGCCAAACGGAACTTATATTTTGGCGGGTACACCCAAAATCGGAAAGTCTTTTCTTATGACCCAGCTCTGTTGGTGTGTCGCCGAGGGCGAGAGATTTCTTGAATACGACACCAAGCCGGCGACAGCGCTGTACCTTGCCCTGGAGGATACCAACATTCGCCTGCAGCAGCGGCTGGGAAAGATGTTCGGTGTAGACTGGCCGGGAAAGGATATGCATCTGGTATTTGAGGAAACCCGTCAGGGAGCCAGGCTGGTGAGAACGCTCCAAAGGTTTATGGCCGATCATCCCGATACACGCCTAATTGTCATTGATACATTGGTAAGAGCCAGAACCCACGACAACAATACTTATAGCTATGCAACGGACTATCAGGATGTGCTGCCCTTCAAAGAGTTTGCCGATTCGCATAACGTGTCCCTTATTCTGGTGCATCACACCCGCAAGAATACGGAGAGCGCCAATCCTTTCGATCAGATCTCCGGCACAAACGGACTGCTGGGAGCGGCGGACGGTGCCTTTATCCTACATGAAGGAAAGGGACATGTGTTCTTGGATTTTGTGGGGCGAGATCTTCCGGAGCGGCGGTATGCGCTGCGATTTATAGAGTCTAAATGCCAGTGGGAATTGATCGATTCAGATGTGGAGGAGCTTGAAGAACCTCCGGAACCGCTGTTGGATTGGATCGATGCTCTTGTTCTGGATTTCTGGAGTGGCACAGCAACAAGGCTGCTGCACGATCTGAAAGAGTTTGCTCCGGACACTCTCGATTGGCAGCCTAATCAGTTGACCAAACGGCTGAACGTGTTGACTGCCAGGCTGGCAAGGGAAAAAGGAATCCGCTATAGCTGTACCAGGACAAGCGATAGCCGGATGCTGCACTTTGAGAGAATGGAGAAAGAGCAGTCGGAAGAGGAATTGCCGGTATGACGATGGTGACGGTGATGACGACGATATACCTACCGGGGAAAGGGACCGTCACTACCGTCATCAACGTCACAAGAAGGCTCTTTGGAGCCGGAAAACCCTCTCAAAATACATACCTAAATCTGCAAAAAATCCGGAGTAAATTTTGGTATCGATTTTGCTGAAAATGAAAACCTGATCCAGAGGCGTCAGATTTTGGTATGTTTTGAAACGCTTCATCGCACGGGGCTTAAGCAGTCGGGTACGAAAAAGCGTCCGAAGCGAGGATGTATGATACTCACGGCAGCCTCTCCAGTCTCTGCAGTCTAACTAAGGAAATGTGACGATATGACGGTGAGTGCAGTGTGGGTGGCAGGCTGAAGATAAGTTTATGTGATAGGGAAAAGGAGGATAATGATGCGTTTATATTCGAGAAAAGAAGCAGCCGAGTTGTTGGGCGTTGGATTGACGACATTGGACGCGCTGCGTGATAGCGGGCGAATTGGTTTTTATCAGAGACGTCCGGGCTGTAAGGTTCAGTTTACGCAGGCACATATCGATCGGTACTTACAGCAAGTGGAGCAGTCGCCAAGGAATGTAGTGCGTAGGAAGAAAGGATGAGAAGATAAAATTAAAGCGCCGGGGTCATCAGTCGATCCCGGCGTTTTAGCTAGTGTGAGCAATGCCGCTTTGTCAAAAAAAGTCGAAGTATGGCTTGCAATATATTACAATTGTAGTACAATGAAATTGACAGGAGGTGAGCTGTCTGATGGAAGAAAAATTGGTAATTTCACACAAGAGATACAGCGGGCAATCGGCAGTGGTTTCTGTTCGTTTGCCGAAAGATATGCTGGAGGAACTGGATGCTGTGGCAGCCAAAACCGGACGAACGCGCAATGAAGTGATTGCAATGAGTCTGGAGTTTTCTCTGGAGAGACTGGTGCTGAAAGAAAAAGAATAAAAAGCGCGAAAGGGACGGCCCTTTCGTAAGTGCCAGTATACTGGTACTTAAAGAGGATTGTATGGTGGAGTGATAATCACGGCCTGGATTAAAGACAAAAGCGAATAACTTAAAAGCGGAAACAAATTAAAAACAGACTCAATCCTATCAATAAAATTTAAATAAAAGAAATGGTGTGGGGTGAAAAATGGTTAAAATTAAACCTTACGAACATCCGCAGGTCTTATTGCTGGGTAACGGATTAAATCGAACATATGGAGGGACCTCTTGGACAGACTTGATGAGAAAGATTGCTATCCGTGATGATTTGCCGGGAAAATTAACATGTCCATATCCGTTGCAGGCTATATTAGTGACTAATGACAATGTCAAAAAGGCCATGAAGGAGTATAAAGACGCCTTCTTTGGGAAAGTAAATGACGAATTGAGGAGCTACTTGCAGACACTGCTTTCTATAGGGTTCGACGACATCCTAACAACTAACTACAGTTACGAACTTGAGACTGCAGCAGGGTCTAGTGAGACTGTGAACGAGAGTTTTTTGAAAAAAACTTGCAGGAATATAGAAGATGGAGAAAGGGCGGAACTGAAATATATGTTGCGCACTTTTCAAAACATCTCGTTTGAAAACCACGACAATCGAGTTTGGCATATCCACGGTGAGGCAAGAAAAGCAAATAGCATAATTTTAGGACACTATTATTATGCTACGCTGCTTTATAGGATGATTGATTTCGTCCGACAGAGAGAAAAGTCATATAGAGTTAACCAAGCAGAAAACACAATGCAGACAATAAAGGGCTGGATTGACAGTTTTATTTTGGGCGATGTATATATTTTGGGATTTGGTATGGATTTTTCTGAATTTGATATGTGGTGGCTATTGAATAGAAAAAAGCAGGAAAAAGCGAAACACGGTCGCGTATATTTCTATTCTCCTGGTGATGATGCTTTTGAGGAAAAGCAAGAGTTGCTAAAGCTACTGGATGTGGAAGTAATTCACTGCGGCATCACCAAACCGATTGGTTCAGACGAGGAAAAGAACGCGCAATTTCGCGAATTTTATAGTCGAGCCATTAAGGACATTAGCCAAAAAATTCGCAGAGCCAATAATGTTTATGAAGAGAATTGATATATGCCTAAAAAGGAAGTCGTATTTTCAACTGGATAGGAGGCGTATTGAAAATGGATAAAGAGTTTAATGCAAGAGTTGATTTTTATAGACAGTGTGTAGCTAAAGGTTACACAGATATGAGTGATGAAACCCAAAGTCTGAAGGCGAAGGTAATCGCTATGGATTTGGGCTTATCCATCAAAAATATCGACGTGTTATTTGCCCAAGCAAAGGCCGACTATGAGTCGGCGAAGGCTGCTGAAGAAAAGCGTCTTGCGGAGGAAAAAGCGGAACGAGCTCGTCTTGCCGTGAAGGGCGAGTGGGTTATGACTGTGTACAATTATGCCGAGGGGCAGGAAGATGACGATAAGAAGGATATTGCAGTCTATCGTCGGCCGGACGGAAGTATCTATTACACCGTCAATGACGGCAACAAAAATGAGGGTTGCCCTGCATTCAGTGCCGATCCGTACAAGCAGGTGTCATACACCTATAACGAAGGAAAGGTTGTTTACACCGGTGCCCGCTCTGGCGGTATTTCTATGGGTGGCACGCACACGGTGGGGCCCAGCATGAGCGAACGCTGGAGCAATTCGGGTAATGGCCGAGTAATGGTCAAACTGGGCACAGAGGATCCCATCTGGATTAAGCGAGCCAAGTTTCCAGCTGTGGTGGCAGAGCGTTTTCATCGTGAACGGATTTATACAAACTACATCCAAGGGGATGAATATCCCCTGATGGCATCGTACACCACGCTGAAAAAAGATAGCGAACTTCTGACATTCATGGCCAAGAACTCTTCTCAATATAGCCATTACGATCGCTTGACTATGAGAAGCAATGCAGTGGCCAATATGTTGTACTCCCAATCCAACTGCAACGCAATGGTTACATTTCTGGGCCGTGTATGTAGGGCTGACTATCCGGAAACCGATGCGGTGCGGTATGAGCGCATTGCTGCGCTGCCTAAAGATGCAAACTCGACAGCAATCCAGCGAGCCATTGAAGAACTGACCTTGCTTGCTGGTTATACTCCCGCCGATGAACTGCAGAAAAAGTTGCGGGTACAGTATGAAGAAGTGCTGCAGCGAGAGAAGGAAGCGGAAGTCCTGCGGCGTGAGCAGAAGATCCTTCAGCAGGAGAAAAAGCGCGCTAAACTTAAGAAGATACTTCCTTTTATTGCTGGCGCAGTGATAATTTTGATAATTGCCGCTGTTTTTCGTTCGATTTCTATTACTTCCACCCAATATAAACAAGCGCTGGAACTGCTGGACGCAGGGGACTACGAAGAAGCTATTGCAGCATTTGAGGCGCTCGGAGGTTATAAAGACAGCGCAGCCAAGATCAATGAATGCAACACCGCCATTCTGGACGGGAAATACAACGATGTGCTTGCGTTTAAGAATGAGAGCAAATATGCCGAAGCACTGGAAGCTCTTGCAGATATATCTGAACATAAAGATGCCAAAGCGCTTTACAAAGAAATTAGTTATCTGCAAGCCGAAGCCTTTTTGTCCGACGGCCAAGAAATGCAAGCTTTGATGGCATTCCGCAATGCAGGAGATTTTCGGGATGCTCAGGAACGTTGCGCCCCACTGCTAAAATCTGTGGCGAATAGAAACGCAACGATTGATGCGACACAGTTTAATGCGATAGCCTTGAGATCTGATGGCACCGTGGTGGTTGTTGGTGCCGACGATGAGAAATGGAACGCAGTTAGCAGCTGGACCAATATTGTGGCCATTAGCGCAGGGGACTTCTATGCTGTTGGTCTGAAAGCGGATGGCACTGTAGTGGCGGCTGGTGATGATTTTAATGGCCGCAGCAATGTGTTGGGATGGACTGATATTGTGTCTATTAGTGCGGGTGATAACCACGTAATCGGTTTGAAGTCAGATGGAACGGTGGTAGCTGCTGGATCGAACTCTTCCGGCCAATGCGATGTGTCTGCGTGGACTAATATTGTGGCTGTCAGTGCGGGCGGATTCTATACAATTGGCCTGAAGTCAGACGGAACAGTGGTAGCCGCAGGATCGAACTCTTCCGGCGGATGTAATGTGTCGGATTGGACCGATATCATAGCGGTGAGTACTGGAAACAAACACACCTTAGGATTAAAAGCGGATGGCACTGTAGTGGCGGTTGGCAGCAATGGCAACGGCGAATGCGATGTGTCGGGTTGGACCGATATCGTGTCTATTAGTGCGAGTCAATGGCACACCGCAGGTTTAAAAGCGGATGGCACTGTAGTGGCGGTTGGTAGCAATGGCGATGGTCAATGTGATGTATCCGAGTGGAGTGATATCGTGTTTGTGGTAGCTTCAGATGCCTGGTCATACACCAGCCGAACAATCGGGTTGAAGGCAAACGGTACTGTTGTATGTAAAGGTGAATATATGGATGGTTTAGGAAACCTGGCCAACATCAAACTGCCGGAATAATTTTCGCACTTCTCCTATTTACAGGGTGTACAATTAATCTAATCTTGAGCGTAATAAAGCAACATTGGATCTATTCAGGAGGGCAAAGTATGAGATTCCCTATTGCAACATATACTGGAGACCCAACGGTATCCCAAAAGGTAAAGGAGGCCCGAAAATTTTACCGCAAGCGTAGCAGTACGGGGCGGGAGCCCCCATGTGCTAACGAAGAAACGATGAGCTTTGTTCGTATCTGCAAGTCTTGTGGTGCCGAACTTTTTGCCGCTATTAAGTTCACCGAAGGCTATACCAGTGGTCTATCACACACGGGTAATAGAGGAATAAAATATAAGGCGGAAATCGATGCGCTATCAAAAAAAGAGAAACGCGAGGCTGATGCTATATACAAAAAAGCGGTCAGAATAAAAGCATGTCCGGTTTGCGGTAAGCGGTTAAGCGATGAAAAAGGCTTCTTTTTGCCAGACAAAGAAGATATCGACAACGGAACATATTGTGAAATGGATTTTCCAAACCTCTCCGGAAAAGAATTGCACCAGCGGAGAGAAGAATCGATTAAAGAACGATTCGGAATATCGGAATGCCCCGAAACCTACGAAGAGAAATTTGATGTGATAGCTGCTGTGCGCGATGAAGCAGATCGTGCGAGCGCAAAAGCCTCTGCAGCCTCCTATTTAAATATCTGTGATCAATATATTGCGGAAAAGGTTTCGGCAAAAGCTTCTGAAGCTAAGGCGAACGGAGAGGGATTAAAGAAGTACATTCTGCATCTTATTCAATTGGAGAATAATATCTACTCCTTGCAGCAGCATCTGTCTGAACTCTATTATCAAAGAATTTTGAACGATCGTGCTGTTGTTATGAGCGCTCACGGAACAGCGTACGAACTGAAAGAATCGTTGACACAGAAGCGAGACGCATACCAAGACGCACTGAAGGCGCTTGACGGTGCGCAACAGTACCGCCCCGACATTTCTGTAAAATTCCCCAAGAAACCCTCTGCTCCCGTTCTCGGTGTTCCCGGCCTGTTCAACAAAAAGCGAGTCTTGGCAGAAAACGAAGCACTGACTGCAAAATATCAAGAAGATATGGAGGCTTATCAAAAGGAATACAAGCGCTGCAAGGAAGAAAAAGAGCGTCTTTTCGTGGAAGCTTGCAAGGCAGCTATCGCGAAAGCGGAGGCTGAAGTCACCTTGGCGAAAGAGGCATTAGAGAAGGCGGAGCGCGATGTGGACAGCATCCAAGCGCTGGAAACAACCCCTGCTCCCGCAAAAGCTATCAAGATAATGCTGGATAAGGAGATCGCAGAAGCAGAAAGATTGTTAAAGGCAACCTTTGCAGCTCGAAACGAACTGTATTCTTACAACATCATCTTCGACAAATACCGCGATGCCGTGAGCTTGTGCACTATTTACGAGTATCTGATGGCAGGACGCTGCGCTTCCTTGGAAGGCGTGGACGGCGCATACAACATTTATGAAAACGAAGTCCGGATGAATCGAGTAATTACGCAGCTTGATACTGTGATTTCTTCTTTGGAAGAAATTAAGCAGAATCAGTACATGATGTATCGAGAGCTGCAAGGCATCAAAACCACCCTGAACTCTTTGGACTACACCATGCACAAGGCTTTGACCTCTATTCAAAGCATTGAGGCAAAGGCCTCTCGAATGACCGAGTACATGGAGCATGTTGCAAAGAACAGCGATGTCATTGCCCACAACACCGCAGCAACCGCGTACTACTCCAAAGTCAATGCCCAGCTGACAAATGCCCTGGGCTACATGATCGCGTTGAATTAATCAAAAAGAGGCACCTACGAGGGTGCCTCTTTTGCTGTTCTTATGCGGTTGTAAATTCTATTCCAATGCAACCGTATATCCAAGTGCATTTGTAAGTTCTGTCGTTTTCTTTGCATAATATTCTGTCGCAGCAGTGTTGTGCGCAATCACGGCAGTGTTTTGAGAAAGGACAGCTGTGTTTTGAGGAATCTCTGCAAAAGTGAACACCTGCCACGCCGCAGCGCCTTGTTCCGCAAACGGGGCGGGCGCTACGTTTATTAGTAGCCACTTTTATAGCCGTTTTGAGATCAATAGCCGTTTTTATAGCCGCTATTCTTGTGGTTGTTTCGGGACAAACCACTACATATTGTGGCGTGTCGGGTGCTTGGGGTGAAGTTGGAGTATTGCTGGAAAATGCGGAAAAGCATAAAAAAACCCCGGAAACCGAGGTTTCCGGGGATAAATCGTACAGATTTTAGCGCTTGGAGAACTGAGGTGCGCGACGAGCGGCCTTCAGACCGTACTTCTTACGCTCCTTCATACGAGGATCGCGAGTCAGGAAACCGGCCTTCTTCAGAATGGCGCGGAACTCGGGGTTGACCAGCAGCAGAGCACGGGAGATGCCGTGACGCAGAGCGCCGGCCTGACCGGACACACCGCCGCCCTCGACGGTAGCGACGATATCAACCTTGCCCAGGGTCTCGGTAGCGTTCAGGGGCTGACGGACGACCATCTTCAGGGTCTCCAGACCGAAGTACTCTTCGATATCACGGCCGTTGATGGTGATCTTGCCGGTGCCGTTGGGGAACAGGTGCACGCGGGCAACGGAGGACTTACGACGGCCGGTGCCGTACATGTAGGGATTCTTAGACTGATACATTCTTTATTTCCTCCTTACTTAACCAGCTCGGGCTTCTGGGCCTGATGCTCGTGGGTGTCACCGGCATAGACATGCAGGCGCTTCAGGGAGTCCTTGGTCACGATGTTGCGGGGCATCATACCCTTAACAGCAACGCGCATAGCCAGCTCGGGCTTCTCTTCCATCAGCTTGCGATACTTGGTCTCCTTCAGGCCGCCGACCCAACCGGAGTGGGTGCGATACAGCTTCTGATCCAGCTTCTTGCCGGTCAGGACAGCCTTGGCAGCATTGATGACGATAACGTTGTCACCGCAGTCAGCGTGGGGGGTGTAGGTAACCTTGCCCTTGCCGCGCAGCAGGTCAGCGACGATCACGGCAGTCTTGCCCAGGGGCAGACCGGCGGCGTCGACGACATACCACTTGCGCTCAACAGAGCCCTTCTTTTCCATGTAAGTGGACATGTGTGTTTCCTCCAGTTTATATTTATTGTATTTGCTTTACTTTTTCGGCCACTCTTGCTAAAATCAATAACAAAGAGCGGGCGCCAAAACAGCGCAAGGATATTTATAACACAGGGGAAAACAATTGTCAACAACGTTTTTATTTAGCGCTATAACATCTGCGTTTTTCTCTCGTTTTCTCTTAAATGCTCTCGTTTTCTCAAAACGCAAATGAAAATTTTCTTCGGAGGAATGAAAATGCAGCATATTTTGGGTCTGGCAGGGCGCTGTATCGAGGATTACAATATGATCGCCGAGGGGGAGACCGTCGCCGTTGGTGTGTCCGGCGGCAAGGACAGTATGGTGGCGCTGGTGGCGCTGGCGCAGCTGCGCCGTTTTTATCCCAAACGTTTCCAATTAGAGGCAATTACGCTGGAAACCGGTATGCCCGGTATGGATTTTGATGCCGTTGCAAAATACTGCGAAAGCATCGATGTGCCCTATACGCGGGTGCAGGTGCCGGTGTATCAGATCGTTTTTGAAGAGCGCAAGGAGAAGAATCCCTGCTCCCTTTGCGCCAAGATGCGCCGCGGCAGCCTCAACACGGCGCTGACCGAGCGGGGCATCCACAAGATCGCGCTGGGTCACCACTACGACGATGCCATTGAAACGCTGCTGATGAACCTGCTGTTTGAAGGGCGCATCGGCTGCTTCCAGCCGGTGACCTATCTTGACCGCACCGGCGTGACCCAGATCCGTCCGCTGCTGTACTGCCACGAGGACGAGACCCGCCGCGCCGCGGAGAAGCTGCAGCTGCCTATCGTGCACAGTACCTGCCCTGCTGACGGCTCCAGCCGCCGACAGGAGGTCAAAGATCTGATCGCGCAGCTGGAGGGGAAGTACCCCGACCTGCGGCAGAAGCTGTTTGGCAGTATCCAACGCTATCCCCTGTACGGGTGGAATTTAGAAAAAGAAGAACGGTAGCTTCAAAAATATGCCGGGCATATTTTTGAATGTGGCGTGCGGCTTGCTGTATGCACTCGCTGCGCTCGCACACTTGCAAGCCGAGAAGTATTTTTTGCCACGTACACGCCGCGACAAAAAATGATTGGGATGGATTCACGCCGTGCGCGGCGCGAAATCTGCGATGCTTACAATAAAGAAAGGTGGCATTACGAATGAACAAAACCAAATCTCCCGCCGCGCTGGGCGGACGCACTTGGGCGGCTCTGCTGATCTTCGGCCTGTTTGGTCAGATCGCGTGGGTCATCGAGAATATGTATTTTAATGTGTTCCTCTATAACACTATTACCGGTGATCCTGCTATGATCGCGGCGATGGTGGCGGCCAGCGCCGTGACCGCTACGGTGACCACGCTGGTGATGGGCGCATTGAGCGATAAGATCGGCCGGCGCAAGGCGCTGATCGTGGGCGGCTACCTCCTTTGGGGTGTCAGCGTGGCGGCCTTTGCCTTCGTTTCCGTGGAAAATCTGGGCAACCTGTTTCCTGCGGCGCAGGCTGCCCACGCGGCGGCTATCGCCGTGGTGGTGCTGGACTGTGTGATGACCTCCTCCGGCTCCACCGCCAACGATGCGGCCTTTAATGCGTGGGTCACCGATGTGACGGTGGCGGAGAACCGCGGTCGCGTGGAAACGGTGCTGGCGGTGCTGCCGCTGGTGTCGATGCTGATCGTATTCGGCGCGCTGGATGGGCTGACCCAGAGCGGCAAGTGGAATGTGTTCTTCCTCATTATCGGCGGCCTGACTTTCTTGGGCGGCTTGCTGGGCATCTTCTTCCTGCGTGAGCCTGCGCAGCTGCAGCGCGGCGACAGCTCCTATTTTGCCAACATTATCTACGGACTGCGCCCCAGCGTGATCCGTGCCAATCCTGCGCTCTACATCTCGCTGGCGGCGCTGGCGGTCTACTCTATGAGCCAGCAGGTCTATATGCCTTACCTTATTATTTATATCCAGCGCTTTCTCGGCTACACCGACTATACGCTGCTGCTGGGCGGTGTGCTGGTCATCAGCTCCGTTATCTCGGTGCTGATGGGTAAAACGGTGGACAAGCTGGGCAAGCTGCGCTGTTTGATGCCGGCAGCCGTTGTGGGTGTTGCAGGTCTGCTGCTGATGTATCTGGCCCGCGCCCAGTGGTTTGTGATGGTGGCCGGCATCGTGATGATGGCCGGCGGTATGGTGGTTTCCGCCTGCTGCCACGGACTGATCCGCGACTATACCCCTGAGGGTAAGGCAGGTCTTTTCCAGGGCATCCGCATCCTGTTTCAGGTGCTGATCCCTATGGTGACAGGCCCCTATATCGGCGTGGCGGTGATCCGCAACACCGGTATGACCTACGAGGATCTGGGCACTGTCAAGCAGGTGCCGACGGCCGAGATTTTCTTCGCCGCGGCCATTGTGCTGGTGCTGGTGGCGGTGCCTGTGTATGTCCTGAAGCGTCTGCAGAAAAAAGAAGGGAGCGCTGCGTAAATGAAAGAACTGTATACCCCTTGGGGCGAGCAACTGGATCAAAACTGCCCCCTGCCCGAATATCCCCGTCCTCAGCTGCGCCGCGATAGCTATGTCAATCTCAACGGCGTGTGGAATTACACCGTGGAGGACGGCGAGGAGTACACCAAAAAAAATACGGGCACCATCGTGGTGCCCTTTTCCCCCGAGAGTCTGCTCTCCGGCTGCGATTTCCAGCTGCAGAGCGGTGAAACGCTGTGGTATGAGCGCACCTTCACCCTGCCCGACGGCTTTCGTAAAGATCGGGTGCTGCTGCACTTCGGTGCGGTGGACCAGGTGGCAGAGGTCTGGGTCAACGGCAAACAGGTCTGCCGTCACGAGGGCGGCTATGAGCATTTCCAGGGGGACATTACCGCCTACCTTCAGGAGGAGAATACCCTTGTGGTCCGCTGCAC
>JAZKYM010000081.1:0-6579 GCA_045612165.1 Vescimonas sp. | reverse complement strand
CTTGAGGAGCTGGGCCGGATCGGCGCCCATGGCCACGCTGGCCACATAGCAGTTGCCGTAAGACATCATCATCTTACCCAGATCCTTCTTGCCGGTCTTCTTACCGGAAGCCTGGAACTGTGCCACCGCGCCCAGAGGCGTGGCCTTACTGCTCTGGCCGCCGGTGTTGGAGTAGACCTCCGTATCCACGATGAGGATATTGATATCCTCGCCCATGGCGATGACGTGGTCCAGACCGCCAAAGCCGATGTCGTAGGCCCAGCCGTCGCCGCCGTACATCCATACCGGCTGCTTGGCCAGATGCTCCTTGTGGCGCAGGATCAGCTTCTGCAGCTCACCGGCGCGATCGGTCAGGGACATATCCTCCAGCGCCGCCAGCAACGCCTCGGAAGCCGTGAGAGAAGTGTTGAAGTCGTTGAAAGCCTCCAGCCACTCGCTGATGACTTCCTCCAGCATGGGCTCAATATCACGCAGCTCTTCCAGCCATGCACGGGTCTTGTAGCGCTGCTGCTTGACGGACAGATACATGCCCAGGCTGAACTCGGCATTGTTTTCAAAGAGGGAGTTACTCCACGCAGGACCGCGGCCCTGCTTATTGACCGTGTAGGGGATGGACGGCATGGCAGCGCCCCAAGCCTGAGAGCAGCCGGTGGCGTTGGCCCAGTACATGCGGTCGCCGTACAGCTGGGTCAGAAGCTTGGCATAAGGCGTTTCGCCGCAGCCGGCGCAGGCGCCGGAGAACTCGCACAGAGGCTGGCGGAACTGGCTGCCCTTCACCGTCTCGGCGCGGAATGCGTTCTTCTCGGTGATGGTCAGACCGTACTCCCACTCCGGCGTCACGGTCAGTTCCTTCTCCACGCGCTCCATCCGCAGCGCCTTGCCGTTCATGGGGCAGGATGCCACGCAGCTGCCGCAGCCGGTGCAGTCCATGTCGCTGATCTGCAGGGAGAACTGCAGGCCCTTCGTGCCCTTGGCAGGCACGCAGACAAAGCCTTCCGGAGCCGCCGCCGCTTCCGCCTCATCCAGCAGGTACGGACGAATGACAGCGTGGGGGCAGACAAAGGAGCAGCGGTTGCACTGGATGCAGGCCGTGGCGTCCCACACGGGAAGGCGCGTGGCAATGCCGCGCTTTTCGTAAGCGGTGGTGCCCAGCGGCATGGTGCCGTCCTCGTAGCCGATGAAGGTGGAAACCGGCAGATCGTCACCCTGCAGCGCGTTGCACGGACGCAGGATCTTCTCAATAAAGTCGGGTGCGACCTTGCCGGGTGCGGCAGGCGCATCCTCGGCGTCCTTCCAGCTTGCCGGCACTTCCACCACCGTCACGCCCTGCACACCCTCGTCGATGGCGGCCAGGTTCATCTGCACGATGGCCTCGCCCTTCTTGGCAAAGGTCTTTTCTGCCGCCGCCTTCATATAGCCGATGGCCTCATCCATGGGGATGATATCCGCCAGAGAGAAGAAGGCAGCCTGCAGCACCATGCTGGCGTGGTCACCCAGACCGAGACGGTTGGCAATGGCGTTGGCGTCGATGATGCACAGCTTGGCATTCTTCTCTGCCAGAGCGCGCTTGACCTTGGCCGGCAGCTTCTCGCCCAGCTCGGCGGCGCTCCAGCGGCAGTTCAGCAGGAACGTACCGCCCTGCTTCAGTTCGCCCACGATCTCATACTTGTCGAGGAAGGACTGGTTGTGGCAGGCCACGAAATCGGCGTCCTTCACCAGATAGGAAGCCAGAATGGGATTGGCACCAAAGCGCAGATGGCTGCGGGTGATACCGAAGGATTTCTTGGTGTCGTACTCGAAGTACGCCTGCGTGTACTGGTTGGTGTTGTTGCCGATGATCTTAATGGAGTTCTTGTTGGCACCCACCGTACCATCGCTGCCCAGACCCCAGAACTTGCAGCTGACCATGCCCTTCTGATCCAGTTCCAGCGCAGGACCCACCGGCAGGGAGCGGAAGGTCACGTCATCTTCAATACCAACGCTGAAGCCGTTCATGGGCTCATCCTGCAGGATGTGGTCGAACACCGCCTTGATTTGAGCCGGCGTGGTGTCCTTGGAGCTCAGGCCGTAGCGGCCGCCCACGATGTAAGGTGCGTCGCTGCGGTTGGTATAGGCAGCGCACACCGACAGATACAAAGGCTCACCGGCGGCACCCATCTCCTTGCAGCGATCCAGTACCGCCACCTTCTTCACCGTGGCAGGCAGGGCGCGGCGCAGATGCTCGGCAGAGAAGGGATTGAACAGGTGCACCTGCACGTAGCCCACCTTCTCACCGCGGTCGTTGAGATACTTCACCGTCTCGCGGATGGCGCCGCTGACGCTGCCCATGGCCACGATGACGCGCTCGGCATCCGGCGCACCGTAGTAGTTGAAGATATGGTAATCTTCGCCCGTCACGGCGTTGATCTTCTGCATGTACTCCTCCACCGTCTCAGGCAGCGCATCGTAGAAACGGTTGTTGGCCTCACGGAACTGGAAATAGACATCGGGGTTCTGCACCGTGTTGCGCAAAGAGGGATGGTAGGGATTGAGGGCGGCCTCACGGAAGCGGCGCACGGCATCCCAGTCCATCAGCTTATGGAACTCCTCGTAGGGAATGGCGCGGATCTTCTGGATCTCATGGCTGGTGCGGAAGCCGTCAAAGAAATGCATGAAGGGCACGCGGCTGTGCACGGCAGCCAGATGGGCCACACCGGCCAGATCCATCACTTCCTGCACGCTGCCGGTGGACAGCATGGCAAAGCCGGTCTGGCGGCAGTTCATCACGTCACTGTGATCGCCGAAAATGGACATAGCGTGGGTACCCACCGTACGGGATGCCACATGCAGCACCGCAGGCTGTCTCGTGCCGCTGATACGGTGCAGCACCGGAATCATCAGCATCAAACCCTGAGAAGAGGTGAAGGTAGTGGCCAGCGAACCGGACTCCAGCGCACCGTGCACCGCACCGATGGCACCGGCTTCCGACTGCATCTCCACCAGCGTCACCGGCTGGGTAAAGAGGTTCTTGCGGCCGTTGGCAGACCACTCATCGGTTTTCTCCGCCATAGGCGAGGAGGGTGTGATGGGATAGATGGCTGCTACCTCCGAAAAGGCATACGCCACATAGGCGGCAGCCTCGTTACCGTCTGCCACCATGATGTGCTGCTTCTTTTCCATAGTCAAATCTCCTTTTTTGTCAAATCGCAACGCACCGTCTTTCCTGCCGCAGCAAGAATTGTGCATAATTAACATGCTTATTATATACGACAAGCCGCCAAAACGGAAGTATCATTTTTCGATTCCCAGCGTATTTTTCTATGCTCCTTTCCAATCCCGAACACTTTTCCACTTTATGTCTAAAATCTCTTTATTTGCCGTTTTCCTGTTAATTTTCCGTGAATTCCTCCTTTTTCGTTCGGATTTCACTTGTTTTTGGCAAAGTCCAAAGCTATAATATAAATTGATGATTTTTGCGCCGAAAGGAAGAAAACCTATGGCATTTGTGGAACTGCAGGATGTATATAAGCGCTACCGCACCGGTGAAATCGTCACCGCAGCAGCTGACGGCGTGAACTTTCATATCGAAAAAGGCGAGTTTACCATCATTGTCGGCCCCTCCGGTGCCGGCAAGACCACGGTTTTGAACATGCTGGGCGGCATGGACACCTGCGACGAGGGCCGCATTCTGGTGGACGGACAGGACATCGCCCAGTATAACAGAAAGCAGCTCATCTCCTATCGCCGCCACGACATCGGCTTCGTGTTCCAGTTCTACAATCTGGTGCAGAACCTGACGGCCCGGGAAAACGTGGAGCTGGCCGCCCAGATCTGCCGCGATCCCATGGGCGCCGAAGCGGCGCTGGAGGCCGTGGGGCTGAGCCACCGTCTGGACAATTTCCCGGCCCAGCTCTCCGGCGGTGAGCAGCAGCGCGTATCCATCGCCCGCGCGCTGGCCAAGCGCCCCAAACTCCTCTTGTGTGACGAGCCTACCGGCGCGCTGGACTATCAGACCGGCAAACAGATCCTGGCCCTGCTGCAAAGCGCCTGCCGCACCGAGGGTGTCACCGTCATTGTGGTGACCCACAACACCGCCATCACCCCCATGGCCGACCGCGTCATCACCATCCGCAACAGCCGCGCCGTGTCCAACATCCACAACCCCCATCCTGCCGACGTGAACACCATCGAATGGTAACACGCCGCTTATTCCAAACCGAAAGGAGGCGCAGGGCATGCATCGCGCCACCGGCAGGGACACCCTGCGTACCATCCGCCGCTCACTGAGCCGGTATCTGTCCATCATGCTGATCATCGCCATCGGTGTGGCCTTCTATGCCGGCCTCACCTCCACCGGCAGTGACATGCGCTTGACAGCAGACAAATATTACGCCGACACCAACACGCAGGACATGTATGTCCTCTCCACCCTCGGCTTCACCGACAAGGATCTGGAAGCCGTCCGCGCCATCGACGGTGTCGCGCAGGCGGTGGGCAGTTACTTTGTGGACTGCCTGACCATCTCGCCGGATAATTTCCTCACCCACGTTATCTCCCTGCCGGATCATCCCTGGCACGGCAACAAAGCTTACCTCAACCAGCTGCTCATGATAGACGGCCGCATGCCCAAATATGACAACGAGTGTGTCATCGACCAGAACATTCGGGATAAATTTGGCTTTGATGTGGGCGATGCGCTGACGCTGCTTGCTGCCAAAGAGGGTGATGCCCTGTCCGACACGCTGGAAAATACGGAGTTTACCGTGGTGGGTGTGGCCAACTCCCCCCTTTACATCGACATGAGCAAGCGCGGCGCCACCACCATCGGTGACGGCTCGCTGGACGCGTGGATCTATATCCCCGAAAGTAACTTCAAAACCGACTTCTACACCCAACTGTCCATCACTTATACCCCGGCCAGGGCCTTCGCCTGCTACGATGGGGGGTATCTTCCCTCCCTCGAACCGCTGCGTCAGGCGCTGGAGCAGATTGCCGCAGATCGCGCCCAACTCCGCATGGACGAAATGCAGATTTACCTGACCGAGCAAATCGCCGACGGTCAGCAGCAGCTGGAAGAGGGCCGTAAGGAGCTCGATGACGCCAAGCAGCAGCTCCTCGATGCCCAAAACGCGCTGGACGATGCCCGTGCCCAGCTGGAAGAGGGCCGCGACCAACTGGAAAAGGGTGAGTCCACCCTGCGCGACGAGATCGCCGCCGGACGGGAGCAGCTGGCCTCCTCCCGTGAAGCGTACGAAGAGGGTCTGGCCCAGTACGAAGACTACTACGCCCAGTATCTGGCCGGCCGCGCCGAAGTGGAAGCCGGCGAAAAACAGCTCTCCCAGACCGAGCAGCAGCTGCCCCTTCTGGAGCTGACTTATAACACCCTCCACCTCCGTCTGCAAATGATGGAGCTGCTGGATACCTCCACCCCCATCGGCTGGGCCACGCTGCAGTACCACGCCAACGCCATCACGCCGGATATGAACCGTTTCCCCGATGAAAACGGCAACTCTATGGGCTTTGGCGACATGATGTACGATGGCGCGCCCTATTCCACCGCCACGCCGGAGCGTGTGGCCGCCGCTCACGCGGCTTTGACCGAATATTTCACCGCCGCCAAAGCGCAGATCAGCGAAGGCCGCGCCCAGATCGACGCAGCCAAGGCCCAGCTGGACGAAACACAGCAGCAGCTTAAGGAATTCAAGGCGCAGCTGGACGACGCCAAAACGCAGCTGGACAGCGGTAAGCAGCAGCTGGATCAGGCCGAGTCCTCCGGCCAGCAGCAGCTGGATGATGCCCGTGATGAGCTGGAGAAAGGCGAAGCGGAGCTGGCCGAGGGCGAAGCGGAGTTCCTGCGTGAAGCCGCCGACGCACACCAAAAGATCGCCGAGGGCGAGTTGGAGCTGGCCCGGGCCGAGCGCAAGCTGAGCGATGCCCAGCGGACGCTGGCAGACCTGCAGCCGGCCAAGTGGTATATCTACGATCGCGCCGAAGCCCAGCCCGGCTTCCACGAGTTTTCCGACGATGCCGACCGCATGGACAACATCTCCGCTGTGTTCCCCGTGTTCTTCCTGGCGGTGGCCACGCTGGTTTGTATGACCACGCTGGCCCGTATGGTGGAGGAACACCGCACCGAGATCGGCACCTTTAAGGCACTGGGCTACAGCAACAGCCGCATCCGCCGCAAGTATATGGTCTATTCTCTCAGCGCCACGACTTTCGGCTGCGTCATGGGCCTTGCGGTTGGCTTTCAGATCTTCCCCACCGTTATCATCACCGCCTACTGCATGATGTACGACCTGCCTGCCCCCACAGCACCCTTCCACTGGGGCATCGCCGTCGGCTGCACTGTGGTGGCCCTTTTGTGCGTGGGACTGGTCACCTACTACGTCTGCCGCAGCGTATTGCGCCAGATGCCTGCCACCATCATGCGGCCCAAAGCCCCTGCCGCCGGCAAGCGTATTCCGCTGGAATACATCCGCCCCCTGTGGAGCCGTATGTCCTTCAGCTATAAGGTGACGGCCCGCAATCTCTTCCGCTACGGTAAGCGAGTATGCATGACACTCTTCGGTATCGCCGGCTGTGCCGCGCTGGTACTCA
>JAZKYM010000080.1:0-8653 GCA_045612165.1 Vescimonas sp. | reverse complement strand
ACGACTTAACCTACGGCATGTCCATGCCCGCCTACATCGGTGGCGAGCATCCCGTCATCGGTTTTAAGTGGGCGGCGGAGTCGGTCTATAACTCCACCCAGCCCGGCATGCCTTACGGCCTGGACATGGTGCTTCTCAGCGATCCCAAGACCATGTACCCCAAGGCCATCATGGATGGCACGCTCATCACCGCCATGCGCACCAGCGCCGCTGCCGGTGTGTGCGCCAAGTACGCCGCCCGGAAGAACTCCAAGGTGGCGGCCCTCATTGGCGCCGGTGTCATCGGCCGCACCATGATCATGGCCATGCGTGAGGCTGTGCCCTCGCTGGAGGAGATCCGCATCGTGGACTTGAATCTTGCCAAGGCTGAGGCCATGGCCGCTGAATTTGCCGGCATCGACAACGTGGTGCCCTACTGCGACACCAAGGCCGCCTGTGACGGGGCCGACCTCATCGTGACGGAGACTACCGCCCGAAAAGAGTTCATCCCCAAAAGCTGGCTCAAGAGCAACGCCACCCTCATCCAGATGGAGGCCCACTCCTTTGAGAAAGATGTCATCCTCTCGGCAGACCGCATCATCCTTGACAGCTGGGAGCAGATGATCCACCTGCCCGGCCACGTCTTCCAACAGATGCACGACGCCGGACAGATCGACGCCGACCGCGTCCACCACATTCACCAGCTGGCCACCGGCAAGCTCACGGCCCGTGAACATGACGACGAATTTATCTTCTGCGGTACCTATGGCATGGGATGCCTCGACCTGACCATTGCCGACAAGCTCTACCGCAACGCGGTGGAGATGGGTCTTGGCACCCATCTGGTGCAGTGGGACAATCCCCTCTGGGTATAAAAAGAAGTGAACATATAACACGAAAGGCGGCGGAATATGGAACGAAAAGATACCGCAAGACAGGAAAAACGGCGCATGTTGATGCTCAACGAGCCGGTGCATAAGGTCATCCCCAAGATGGCCATACCCACCATCGTGGCCTTCCTCATCAACTCCATCTACTCTCTGGCGGATACGTATTTCGTCAGTTCCCTCGGCACGGCTGCCACGGCGGCTGTGGGCGTCAACTCGTCGCTGGATCAGCTGATTATGATGTGCGGCTCCATGCTGGCACTGGGCGCCAACAGCTACATCGCCCGTCTCATGGGACAGGGCAACGACAAGAAGGCCAGTCAGGTGCTCTCCACCGCCTTTTTCACCGCCTTTGGCATCGGCGCGGCGCTGACGGTGTTCGGCTCCATCTTTATGACACCCATGGTGCGTCTGCTGGGTGCTACGCCTACCTGCGAGCAGTATTCCATTCAGTACGCTACCTACGTGCTGCTGGCGGCGCCTTTCATGGCCAGCAACTTCGTGATGAACCAGTGCCTGCGCAGCGAGGGCAGCGCCACCCTCTCCATGGTGGGTATGGGTATTGGCGGCATCCTCAACATCGCCCTCGACCCCATCTTCATCTTCACGCTGGATATGGGCGTGGCAGGCGCGTCTCTGGCCACCGCCATTTCCAAGCTGGTCAGCTTCTGCGTGCTGATCTTCCCCTACATCACCCGTCGCAGCATGCTGCATCTTACCTGGCGCAACATCCGCTATACCCGTGATATCGTGGTCAATGTGGTCACGGTGGGCTCGTCCTCCATGTTCCGCAGCGGTCTGGCCGTGGTGTCTGCCATCATGCTCAACGACATTGCCGGCAATATCTCTGACTCCGTGCTGGCCGCCGTTGGCGTGTGCAACAAGGTGATGATGTTCCCCTTTGGTATTATCCTCGGCTTCGGTCAGGGCTTCCAGCCGGTGGCCGGTTTCAACTGGGGTGCCAAGCGCTATGACCGCGTGCAGGCCAGCTATCGCTTCGCCTCCCGTACGGCGCTGATCGGTGCGGCCATTATGGCGGCGGGATTGATCATCTTTGCCGACCAGTTGATCGTGGCCTTTGCCGGTACCGATCCGGAGATGAGGGAGATTGGTCGGTTGTGTATTCGTTTGCAGTGCATTGCCATGCCCATCCACGCTTGGGTGGCGGTGGTGAATATGCTCTGCACCGGCCTTGGCAATGCCCGTGGCGCGTTCCTGCTGGCCACCGCCCGACAGGGCACCTGCTTCATCCCCATTCTCTATCCGCTTGCTGCCCTCTTTAGCGCTTACGGCGTGGCATCGGTGCAGGCGCTGGCTGATGTGCTGACGCTGATCCCTGCCATTCCGCTGGCCATCGTGATGATCAAAAAGATCCGCCTGGCAAGAGCGGAGATGGAAAAAGAACCGCTGCCGCTGTGACGGGATGTGCTGAAAAAATGCAACATATTTCACTTTTAATCGATGGAAAAGAGGCTTTTCCCGAGATTTTGCGCTGCATAGATGCGGCGCGCAGAACCATTGCCATCAATATGTTCATCTGGCGCGATGATGCCATCGGCAACCGCATCGCGGCCGCAGTTCTTGCTGCGGCGCAGCGGGGTGTGCAGGTGGATATCAGCGTGGACCGTTACGGCGTGGTGCTGGAAAAGGCAGAGGAATCGAAAAAGTCCTTCTTCCATAAGCACCAGACGCCGGTGGAAAAAGGAAAGACAGCCGTGCTGGAGTGGCTCTATCCCATGCCCGGCGCGCCCAAACGCGCCCACGATGAGGAGACGGAACTGTACCGCGCCGTGATGAGCCATCCCAATATTCGGGTAGAACGGGACAAATTCAAGGCCGATCACTCCAAATTCTATATTTTCGATGACGAAACTGTCATTTTGGGCGGCGTGAACATCGAGGATAAGGAGAACGGTGCCGATTTGCAGGGCCGCGTCTATCAGGACTACATGGTGAAGCTGGAAGGGGCGGCGGCTGTTGAAGCGCTGCGCTCTTCGCCGGATGGTCGTGGCGCACAGGGCGAAAACTTCTTTTTCGGCCGCAACGTCAAAGAGCCGCAGCGCCGCTTTGAAATGGAAGCGCTGTATCTGGACATGATGGAAAAGGCCGAAGAGGAGCTTTTTGTCACCATGGCCTACTTTTCGCCGCTGCCGAAGTTCCTGCAGGCCATTGCGGCGGCACACCGCCGCGGCGTAAAGGTGACCGTTCTGGTGCCGCAGCAGGCCAATTTCCAGAACGACAGCAACCATAAGGCGGTGAAAACGCTGCTGAAAATGACGGACAACGGCGTGAGGGTCTATTTCTCGCCCAAGATGGTTCACACCAAACTGGTGGCTAACGAGGATTGGGTGTCTTTCGGATCGTGCAATATCACGAAAAAGGCCTTCTGCCAGCTGGATGAGCTGAACCTGTTTTTGCGCCGCGAAGAGAGCGCGGCATCGCAGCTGATGGAAAGCGTCAGAGAAAACCACGCCCTCGCCCAACCGGTCACCGACTGGCGGCGTGTGAAGTATCACCGCCTGCTGGCGTGGCTGGAAGGCTTTTTGGTTTGAACAGACATATAAAAAAGACCTGTCCGTTGGACAGGCCTTTATACTGTCAAAAAGGCGGCGCCTTTTTGACAAGTTTTGCAGCGCACTACCATGCACTCGCTTGCGCTCGCACACTTGTGCGCTGATAAGTGTTTTTTCTTCCGCACATGTCGGCAGAAAAAACGGATTTGGCTCTCTTTCGCCGCAAGCGGCGAAACTCTGCGAGGCTCTTGCACAAAAAAGACCTGTCCCAATGGGGACAGGTCTTTTTGCGCCTGTTTGATTTCTCAGAAGCGTACGCCCAGCAGCATGAGGGCAACCAGCAGCAGAATGTGAGCCGGATAGAAGAAGTAGCAGCCAAAGCGGAAGAGGATGGACTCTTTGCCCTTGCGGCCGCGGTAGAGCCAGATGGGGATCAGGGCCAGCAGGGCCAGCGTCTGCTGGTGGAACTCAAAGCTGTGGCCGAAGAACTCCATGGGGACGAAGAGGCCGCCCAGCATTTCCACGTTGACGTAGTAAAGGCAGATGGCCTGCAGGATAAAGGCCCACCACTTGCGCTCGTGGAAGAAGTAGAAGATCAGCACGGTGACCACACCGGCGCCGTAGTAGTCCACGAACAGGAAGTTGCCCAGCAGCATGCCCAGCACCAGCATGGCGCCGGAGGCAAACATAATGAGGGCGGGCTTGGTCTTGAACTTCTCGCGGATCTTGTCCAGGCAGCGCATCATCAAAAGGGCGATGATGAAGGTGAACAGCACATTCTGGTGGGTGGGATAGAAGAAACGGGAGCCGCCGCTCATCATCAGGTTGAAGGGGATCTCAGAGAGCAGCGCAAAGAGCACCATGCGGCCCACATAACCCTTGAAGTTCTTGGTGCGGAAATAGCCCTCGGCAGTGAGGAAGGCGAAGATGGGGAAAGCAATGCGGCCCACCCAAGTCAGCCAGCTGTGGTCGGTGGCGATGGTGGCCCAGGTATGGTCCATCAGCATGATGACCATGCCGATCATGTGCAGGCCGGCGGAGGAGATATCGAAACGGGATTTTTTCATGGTAAGGGGGTCCTTTCTTGTGAAAGTGCGGTAATTTTTTCTATTATAGCGCAAAAAGCAAGAAATGACAATATAAAACAGGCGCAGGAACAAAGGTTTTCGCGTCAGAGACGCTTTTTGGCTTTGTTTGTCTTGCGAAAGTGGGGCAAGAGGTGTATAATCCGTCAGGAATTGTTATTTTTGGAGGAAACAGGGAATGGTAGATATTTTGCTGCGCACAGCGGGCTACGTGGCCGTCATGGTGCTGGGCTTTCTGCTGCGCCGCAGTGGGATTCTGCGGCAGGAGGATTTTCGCGTCATCAGCACGCTGGTCATCAAGGTGACGCTGCCGGCGGCGGTGATCATTAACTTCAGCGGCAAGGAGATGGACGTGTCCATGCTGCTGATGGTGCTGCTGGGTCTGGGCTTCAGCTGCCTGTGCATGGCGATGGGATACTTGCTGCACCGCAACGGTACGGCGGAGGAGAAGGCCTTTGCTGTGCTCAATTATTCCGGTTATAATATCGGCAACTTTACGATGCCCTTCGTGCAGAGCTTTCTCGGCCCCACCGGCGTCATCGTCACCAGTCTGTTCGACGTGGGCAACGCCACAGTGTGTCTGGGCGGCTCGGCGGCAGTGGCCGGTGTGATGTGCAAGGGCGGGCGGCTGTCGCTGAAAAAGCTGGCGGTTGCCTTGAGCCGCTCCGTGAGTTTTATGACGTATCTGGTGATGACGGTGCTGACCTTTTGTCGCATCACGCTGCCGCCTGTGCTGCTGCAGTGGATCTCGATCCCTGCCAACGCCAACGTCTTTTTGTCCATGCTGATGATCGGCGTGGGCTTCTCCGGCGTGCAGAAGGCAGGCCAGTGGAAGGCGATCCGCCGTTTCTTGCTGAGCCGTTACGGTCTGTCGGTGGTGCTGTCGCTGTTTTGTTGGTTTGTACTGCCCTTTGACGTGGAGGTGCGCCGCACACTGGTGGTGCTGCTGTTTGCGCCGCTGGCCTCGGCCAACCTGCCCTTCACCCGTGAACTGGAAGGCGATGTGGGTCTTGCCAGCGCCATGAGCTCCGTGTCCATCCTCGTGAGCATTGTGTGCATCGTCACGCTCCTGACGATCCTTGCCTGAAAACGCAAAAAAGAATCTATCTTCTGCATACGGACCTGCACCGCTGTTTGGTGCAGGTCCTTTCGTTTCGTTTATTTTAGATTAGATTTCTTTTATATTAAAAATAAGATAAGATAAGTTATGCTGAGTTTTGCTTTGTTGGCATTTTTGTGATGCATCGCTATGCAAATGCATGCCAATGCATGAGAACGCATAAAACTGTTGCAAATGTCCCTTACAAGGGGCGGTTTTCGTGGTATGATTAGAAAAAAACAAGGGAGGAAAGCCCGTGTTCCGAGGATATACGCAAAAGACGGTGGACTTCATGTGGGGCATCCGCTTCAACAATGAGCGGGGTTGGTTTATGGACCACAAGGAAGAGTACCAAAAAGAACTGCTGGAGCCCACCAAGGCGTTGGCTGACGCCGTTTATGAGGGGCTGAAGGAGAAGCTGCCCCATGAGCCGCTGATGGTGAAGGTGTCCCGTATTTATCGCGATGCCCGTCGTCTCCACGGCAGAGGACCTTACAAAGACCACCTGTGGTTCTGCATCCGCACCGGCGATGAGGACTGGCAGGGCAAGCCCACCTTCTATTTTGAGATTGCGCCCGACTATTACAGCTACGGCCTTGGCTTCTGGGCGGCATCGCCTGCCACCATGGAGCGTTTCCGCCGCCACGCTGCCCAGCATCCGGAAGAGCTGGAGGCTCTCAGCCGCCAGTTGGAACAGGAGGGACGTTTCACGCTGGTGGGCCCACGCTACGCCCGTCCCAAAACGGCGCCCAGCGCCGCGCTGCAGCCGTGGTTTGCTATGAAGAGTTTGTCGCTGCAGTTTGAAGAGCCGTTGGATCAGCGGATCTTCCGTCCGGAGCTGGCCGATGAGATCGTAGAGGAACTGAGCGGCCTGATCCCCTTTTACCGCTACTTTGCGGCTATTGCCGCCCGTGCAGACTAATAGATTGTGAACGATCTGCAAATGATAGGACGGCGGAGAACATCTTAGCTTGACAAGGGCAAAAAGCGGCTGATATAATACGTTACACAGGAAAATATCTCCGCCATGAGGGAGTAATTCCACCCGGGTTCCGCCTGGGTGAAGCGTGATCGTCAACCGGCCGGTTTGGCCCGGCGCGCTTTGAAAGAATGAGACTCATACGCAGGCCCAACCCCGGCAGGCGTATGAGTTTTTTTACAGGAAAATCAAAAAAATTCAGATAAAGGAGCGATACTTTTGAACGAACGTCAGTACACTTTGTCTGCCCAGCAGGTGCTGGATCAGCAGCAGACGACTGCCGAGGGTCTTTCCGCCGCCGAGGCGGGGCGCCGCCGCGCGCAGTACGGCCCCAACAAACTCAAGGAAGCCGAGAAGCCCACGCTGCTGCAGCGCTTTGTTGCCCAGCTGAAGGACCCCATGCTGATCATTCTGATGGCTGCCGCCGCCGTTTCCGCCCTGACCGGCATGCTGGCCGGTGAGAGTGAGTGGGCTGAGGTCATCATCATTCTGGCCGTGGTGCTGCTCAACGCCATTCTGGGCGTCATTCAGGAGAGCAAGGCCGAGGCCGCCATTGAGGCGCTGCAGACCATGACCGCTGCCACCTGTAAGGTGATGCGTGAGGGTAAGCTGGTGCAGCTGCACTCCGATGAGCTGGTGCCCGGTGACATCGTGGTGCTGGAAGCCGGCGACGCCGTGCCTGCCGACGGCCGCATTATCGAGAACGCCAGCATGAAGATCGAAGAGGCCGCTCTGACCGGCGAGTCCGTCCCCGTCACCAAGGTGCTGGAGACGCTGGGCTTTGCCGAGGGTCAGGAGGACATCCCTCTGGGCGATCGCAAGAATATGTGCTATATGGGCTCTACCGTGGTTTATGGCCGCGGCAAGGCCGTCATCACCCACACCGGTATGGACACCGAGATGGGCAAGATCGCCGGTGCGCTGGCTGCCGCCAGCGACGAGCAGACGCCTCTGCAGCGCAAGCTGGATGAGCTGGGCAAGATGCTCAGTAAGATGGTGCTGGGCATCTGCGTGTTCATCTTCGCCTTCAACCTGTTTGTGGCCCGCGGTGAGCTGAGCGTGGAGGGTCACGCCCTGACCGTGATTCTGGAAACCTTCATGGTGGCCGTGTCTCTGGCCGTTGCCGCCATCCCCGAGGGTCTTGCCACCGTGGTGACGGTGGTGCTGAGCATCGGCGTGACCAAGATGAGCCAGCGCAGCGCCGTGATCCGCCGCCTGACCGCCGTGGAGACGCTGGGCTGCACGCAGGTGATCTGCTCGGACAAGACCGGTACGCTGACCCAGAACAAGATGACCGTGGTGGACCATGTGGGCCCCACCGAGCAGGTGGCTACCGCCATGGCCCTGTGCTCCGATGCCAACCTGAACGAGAACGATGAGGCCGAGGGTGAGCCCACCGAGTGTGCGCTGGTGAACTTCGCCTGCTCCGTGGGACTGAAGAAGCAGGATCTGGAGAAGGCCACGCCCCGTGTGGACGAAGCACCCTTCGATTCCGGCCGCAAGATGATGTCCACCGTCCACGATCTGGGCGGCGCCTACGTGCAGTACACCAAGGGCGGCCCCGACGTGATTCTGGCTCGCTGCGCCTACTATGACGAAAACGGCCAGACCAAGCCCATGACCGAGGCCAAGCGCAGTGAGATCATGGCTGCCAACAAGGCCATGGCCGACAAGGCTCTGCGTGTTCTGGCTGCCGCAAAGCGTGACTGGGCAACCAAGCCCGCCGATAACACCCCCGAGTTCCTGGAGCAGGAGCTGGTGTTCCTGGGCCTCACCGGCATGATCGACCCTGTCCGTCCCGAGGTTAAGGCCGCTATCGAAGAGTGTGCCTCTGCCGGCATCCGTGCCGTCATGATCACCGGCGACCACAAGGATACCGCTGTTGCCATCGCCAAGGAGCTGGGCATCATTACCGATGCTTCCCAGGCCATCACCGGCGCTGAGCTCAGCGACATTCCCGACGATCAGATCTGCGAGGCTGTGAAGAAGTACGGCGTCTACGCCCGTGTCCAGCCCGAGCACAAGACCCGCATCGTCACCGCATGGAAGAACAACGATGCCATCACCGCTATGACCGGCGACGGCGTCAACGACGCTCCCTCCATCAAGGC
>JAZKYM010000079.1:0-13319 GCA_045612165.1 Vescimonas sp. | reverse complement strand
GCGCTGAGAGAAGATCTCGGTGGCGGCGTTGGCGTCGTCCTCGCTGACGCCCTCGCCGTAGAAGGCGGTGACGAACTCGGCGCCCTGCTCTGCGGCCACATCGGCCAGCTTGGAGAGCAGCACGTTGATGTCGCGGTCGGTACCGAAGAGCTTGCCGTTGACCAGTGCCAGATAGTCGCCTTCGTTGATGGCAAAGCCGTCAAAGTCGCTGTTGCGGGCGGCGTAGGTGATCTGTGCGGTAGTGACGGTAGAAGCGGCGTCCAGCATGGTCTGGGCGATGACCTGAGGATCGGCCTCATCCAGATCGGCGTTCATCATGGCGGTGATGCCCTGGGGCACGGTGGCGGTGGGGATGACGATGACTTCCTTCTCCGTCAGACCCTGGCACTGCTGGGCGGCCATGACGATGTTCTTGTTATTGGGCAGGATGAACACCACTTCGCTGGGGGTCAGGTTGACCTCCTTGAGGATGGCCTCGGTGGAGGGGTTCATGGTCTGGCCGCCGCTGACGATGCGGTCCACACCCAGGTCGCGGAAGGCGGCCTCCAGACCCTCACCGGCGCACACGGCCAGGAAGCCGTAACGCTTTTCGGCGGGAGCGAAGGTGACCTCTTCCTCGGCGGGAGTCATGGCCTCCTCGTTATCCAGATCGTCGGCGCTGATGGTCTTCTTGCCGGCGGCCACGTCGTCGGCCTGGATGCGCATGTTCTCGATCTTGCAGACCTCGAGGATGCCGTACTTCTGGGCCTCGTTGATGGCGTTGCCGGGGATGTCGGTGTGGACGTGGACCTTGAAGGCGTCGTCGTCCTCGCCGATGACCAGGCTGTCACCGATGCTGTTGAGGTATTCGCGCAGACCGGACAGATCCACGTTCTGGCTGGCCTTGCGGACGATAAACACGGTGTCGAAGGTGAAGGTGATGTCCTCTTCGCTGATGGCGGCGAAATCGGCCTTCTCGCGGGATTCTTCCACCTTGGGCATCTCTTCGCCGCGCATGGCGCGCAGCATGCCTTCCAGGATCACCAGATAACCCTTGCCGCCGGCATCCACCACGCCGGCCTTCTTCAGCACGGGGTTCATGTCGGTGGTCTGGGCCAGCACCTCGCGGGCTACCTTGATGGTCTCTTCCAGCACGTACTCGGCGCTGTTGTTCTCACAGGCGGCGTCGGCAGCGCGGACGGCGGAGAGGCGGGAAACGGTGAGCACCGTGCCCTCGGCGGGCTTCATCACGGCGCCGTAGGCGGTGGACACGCCTTCCTGCAGTGCGGCGGCCAGAGCGGCGCCGTCCAGCTCGTCCATGCCCTTGGTGGCCTTGGAGATGCCGCGGAACAGCAGGGACAAAATAACGCCGGAGTTACCGCGTGCGCCGCGCAGCAGGGCGCTGGCGGTGATCTTGGCGGCCTCACCCACGGTGGCAGGGTTGCTCTTGCGCAGCTCGGTGGCTGCCGTCTGGATGGTCAGGCTCATGTTGGTGCCGGTGTCGCCGTCGGGCACCGGGAAAACGTTCAGGTCATTGATGGGCTGCTTCTGCGCCTGAATGCAGGCGGCGCCGAAGAGCACCATCTGCTTAAATGCGCTGCCGCTGATTCTATCTGTCATGTTGTCTTTCTCCTTTGGCTCCGATTACACCGTGATAGAGTCAACGAACACGTTGACATCGCGCACTTCCACGCCGGTGTTTTTATTCACCACATACTTGACCTCACTCATAATGGAGCGGCAGACGGTGGTGATGTTGACGCCGTTTTCTACAATAATGTGCAGCTGGATAGAAACGGAGCCATCTTCGTTATAAATTACTTTCACGCCTTTGCTCATGGATTCGCGGCGCAGCAGATGCACGATGCCGTCGGTCATGCTGCGATAAGCCATGCCCTTGACGCCGAAACAGTTGGTGGCGGCGGCACCGGTGATCGCGGTGAACACAGCGCTGCTGACGGAGATCTCGCCCTGATCGGTCTGGACTCTAATCATATTTTGATTCCTTTCTGAAAGAGGATAGGGAATTTACGTAAAGATTCAGTTTATTATATACGATAACGACCATAATAACAAGTAGAAAAATTCAAAATCGGACACTTTATAGAAAAAGTGTCCGATTTATGCAAATAAAGTTTCGCTTAGTAGCCCAGTTTGCGGTCCACCAGCTGCTGCAAAGGACGGCCTGCGGCGTAGTTTTCCAGATCGCGGCAGAAAAGATCCACATCCAGATCACGGGTGATGCCCAGAGACATGTTGCCCGACACATGGGGCGTGATGAGGATATTTTTGGCGCTCCACAGGGGATGGTCCTGAGGCAGCGGCTCGGGGACCATCACGTCCAGCGCGGCACCGGCGAGGCGCTCGGCGTTCAGCGCCTCGATCAAGGCGTCCTGATCCACGGCACTGCCGCGGCCCACGTTGACCACCACGGCGTGGCAGGGCAGCAGAGCGATGCGCTCACGGCTGAGGGTGCCTGCGGTTTCGGCAGTGCCGGGCAGAGCCATCACCAGAATATCGGTCTGGGGCAGGATGCTGTCCAGCTCGTCCATGGCGTAGATGGCGTCGAAAGCGGCATCGCCGGCCTTTTTGGTGCGGCGCACGCCGTAGACGGCTTTGGCGCCCAGCGCCTTGGCACGGCGGGCGAAGTTGGTGCCGATGTCACCGGTACCCAGCACGGTGATGGTGCTGCCGCAGATGGAGCGCATGGGCAGGCTGCGCACCCAGCGGCGCTCGGCCACGATCTGCTGGAAGGCAGGCATCTGACGCAGCAGCATCAACGTTACCATCAGAATATGCTCGGAGATGGTGATGCCGTAAGCGCCGGCGGAGTTGGTCAGCAGCACGCCCTCGTGGGGATAGATTTCGTCGGGGGTATAGGGCTCCACGCCGGCGGAAGGGGTGCAGAACCACTTCAGTGCCGTCATGTGGCGCAGCAGAGAAGGGCCGGGCATGCCGTAGAGCACCTCGTACTCGCCGCGTTTTTCTTTGGGCAGGATGTCATCGGCGTAGAAGTCGGCGGTGAAGCCGCAGCTTTCGGCCAGAGTGCGGATTTTTTCCACGTGGTGTGTCTCCATAAAAGAGGAGAGGACGGCGATTTTTCTCATATGGTACCTCCAATGATTTGTTCTGCGCAGCGCATGCCGTCAGCTGCGGCGGATAGGATACCGCCGGCATAACCGGCACCTTCGCCGCAGGGATATATGCCGCGGATATTGGCTTGATAGGTTTCGTCACGGGGGATGCGTACCGGTGCGGAGGAGCGGCTCTCCACCGCCGTCAGCAGCGCATCGGGTGCGGCGTAGCCGGGCAGCTTTTTCTCCAGCTCCGGCAGCGCCAGCTCCAGCGTCTGGGCCACGAAGGGGGGCAGACACCGGTGCAGGTCGCACCATGTCACGCCGGGGCGGTAGCTGGGCTTTACGCTGCCGGCCTCTGTGGAGGGACGGTGCAGCAGGAAATCCTCTACCCGTTGACAGGGTGCGCGGTAATCGCCGCCGCCAAGGGTGAAAGCGGCCTCTTCCAGCGCACGCTGGAAAGCGATGCCGGAGAGGGGATGGTCGGTGGGGAAGTCGGTGGGGGTTACGTTGACCAGAAGAGCGCCGTTGATGTTCTCCTTGTCACGGGCGTATTCGCTCATGCCGTTGGTGACGGCGCGGCCAGTTTCCGAGGCGGCAGCCACCACCTGACCGCCGGGACAGACGCAGAAGGAAAAGGCGCTGCGGCCGTTGGGCAGATGGCAGGAGAGCTTATACGTGGCGGCGCCCAATGCCGGGTGGCCGGCGAACTTTTTATACTGCACCGCGTCGATGGCGCTTTGGCGGTGCTCAATGCGCACACCTACGGCGAAGGGCTTGGCTTCCATGGAAAGACCGCAGCTGTAAAGGGACTCCACCGTATCACGGGCGCTGTGACCCAGTGCCAGCACCAGCTGCCGGCAGGGAAGGCGGTACGTTTCGCCGCCGCTGCGCACGCTCACTTCGCTCAGCACGCCTGCCTCGTGATGCAGCGTTTCCAGCCGGTGGCCGAAGCGGATGTCGCAGCCCAGATCCTGCAGTCTGCGGCGCAGATTTTTCAGCACGATGTGGAGATAGTCGGTGCCCACGTGGGGCTTGGCGTCAATGAGGATGGATTCCGGCGCGCCGCAGTGGACCAGCTGCTGCAAAATGAAGCGGTGGCGCAGATCTTTTGTGCCGGTGTTCAGCTTGCCGTCGGAGAATGCACCGGCGCCGCCTTCGCCGAACTGGACGTTGGATTCGCTGTCCAGCACGCCTTGCTGCCAGAATTTTTCCACATCCAGCGTGCGCTGCTCGGTGGCCTGACCACGCTCCAAAAGAATGGGGCGCAGTCCGGCGTGGGCCAGCACCAGCGCGGCGAAGAGACCGGCCGGTCCTGCACCCACCACCACCGGCGGCACATCACCGGCAGAACGGGCGGAGGGCAGGGTGTAGTGCTCCGGTGCGTAGCGGCTTACCCGTTTGTCGCGGCAGCGGCGCAATACGGCGGCTTCCTGCTTCACCTCCACGGCAACCGTGTAGACAAACAGCAGCTCCTCCCGTGCGTCCACGGCACGGCGCAGAATTTCCGTGCGGAGGATGTCTGCGGCGGAAATACGCAGCAGCTTGGCGATTTTGGGCAGCAGCGCCGAAGCATCCTGTCCCGGAGACAGGCGCAGTTGATCGATCCGCAGCATAAGACACACTCCTTTACAAAAAGTTCAAATCTGATAGGAATCACTTAAAGCTTGATTTAAGCTTATGTGGTATCATAATATATAAAGGCAGAGGAACTCCCTTTGTTACCCATCATACCATAAACGGAGAAACGCCACAAGATGAGGGCGAATAAAATTCGAGAACGAACAATGGCTGTGCTGCGATGAGGAACTTCCCTTGCCGCGCGGCCATGAGAATAAGGAGGTCAACTCTATGTACGACGAACAGAACAACACCTATCGCTATACTCGCGGCGATGAGTCCCTGCCCCGGGACGATTATCAGCCTCAAAATAACAGCTATCAACCCACCGGAGGAAGCTATCAGCCCCCTGTTTACAGCTATGATCCGGAAAAGAGCGTCAAAGCGAAAAAGAAACGCACCGGCCTGAAAGTGGTGGCGCTGATTCTGGTGTGCGCGCTGGTGGGCGGCGGCTGCGGCTTTGGCGGTGCGCTTCTGGCACGCCGCGTGAGCTACGGCAGCACCACCATCTACGAAAGTGACCGCACCGTGGCCGAGGTGGTGATCCAGAAGGTGGACGGCAAGACGCTGATGACACCGGCGGAGGTCTATGCTTCCACGGTCAACAGCGTGGTGTCCATCAACTGCTCTGCCATTTCCACCAACATCTTCGGTCAGCGAGTGGAGTCTGCCAGCTCCGGCAGCGGCTTTATCATCACCGCTGACGGCTATATCGTCACCAACTACCACGTGGTGAAGGGCGCATCTTCCATCTCTGTCACCATGTATAACGGCGACACCTACAAGGCTGTGCTGGTGGGCGGCGACGCTGATTACGACCTGGCTGTACTGAAGGTGGAAGGCAAGGATCTGCCTGTGGTGGCGCTGGGCGACAGCACCAAAGCCAATGTGGGTGATACGGTGCTGGCCATCGGCAATCCCTTGGGTGAGTTGACCTTCAGCCAGACTCAGGGCAGTGTGTCTTCTGCCAACCGCGCCATCAACGTGGACGGCACGCCCTTCAATATGCTGCAGGTGGATGCCTCCATCAACCCCGGCAACTCCGGCGGCCCTCTGATGAACCTGTACGGTGAGGTCATCGGTATCGTCTCGGCCAAGTATTCCAGCTATGCCGACACGGTGGTGGAGGGTGTGGGTTTTGCCATTCCCATCAGTGATGTGCAGGCCATCATTACGGATATTATGGAAAACGGCCAGGTCACCGGCAAGCCTTATCTTGCCATCACCGCCGGTACCATGACACCTGAGATGGCCCAGCAGTACCAGATCGACCTGACGGAAGGCGTGTTTGTCTACGCTGTGGTCAAGGACGGCGCCGCCGCCAACGCGGGTCTGCGGCTGGGTGACGTGATTACCAAGCTGGATGAGAGAATCATTACCTCCATGGAGGATCTCAGTGCAGCCAAGAAGGCCTATAAGGCCGGCGATACCGCCACTGTCACCTACTATCGCGACGGTGAGTACCACACCACGCAGCTGACCTTTGACGAGCAGCCTGTGGTCAGCAGCACAGAGGAGACTGTGCCCCAGAATCCGCAGGGCGGCAATCAGAATCCCTACGGCGACCAGTACGGCGGTCAGTATCCCGGCGGTCAGTATGGCTCCGGCTACGACATTTTTGACCTGTACGAGTATTTCTTTGGCAGAAATTAAGCTTTCCATCTCTCTTCTCCTTTGGAACTGCCGAGCACCCTCTCCGGCAGTCGAAAAACCGCAGTTTGTACCGCAGTCGGTACGAGCTGCGGTTTTTCCGGTGAGAAAAGGATTTTTTGCGTCGTCTCTTGCGCTTTCGCCGGAGGAATGGTACAATGATTTGTCAGAATAATAAGAGGAGGATATCCTTTATGAAATTAGGTATCGTGGGTCTGCCCAACGTGGGCAAGAGCACCCTTTTCAACGCACTGACCGGCGCCAAGGCCGAGACCGGTGCTTACACCAATGCCGGCGCCAAGCCCAACATGGGCTCTGCCAAGGTGCCCGATGCCCGTCTTGACTGGCTGGCTGAGTACTACCATCCCAAGAAGTACAGCCCCGCCACCATCGACTTCGTGGACGTGGCCGGCGTGGCCAAGGGCGGCAAGGGCAACGAGGTCTTCCAGGCCATCCGCCAGACCGACGCGCTGGTGCAGGTGGTGCGCTGCTTCGAAGATGACGGTATTTTTCTGGAACCTGCCGATGCGGCCCGTGACGCCGAGACCTTCGACATGGAGATGGTGCTGGCTGACATGGAGCTGGTGGATCGCCGCCTCGAGCGCGCCAAAAAAGCTGCCAAGAGCGGTGACAAGAAGGCCAAGCGCGAGGTGGAAATGTGCACGGCGCTGCTGGAGCATCTGGGTGACGGCAAGCCTGCCCGCACCTTCCCTTTCACCGATGAGGATAAGGACATCCTCATCGACGGCGGTTTGATGACCGTCAAGCCTGTCATCTACGCCGCCAACCTCAGCGAGACCGACATGGCCGACTATGAGAGCAACCCCAACTTTGCCGCGCTGAAGAAGCTGGCTGCCGAGCAGGGCGCCGCCGTGCTGCCTGTGGCCGCCAAGTTTGAAGAGGATATCGCTGAGATGGACGCCGAAGAGGCCGCCATGTTCATGGAGGATCTGGGTCTCACTGAGACCGGTCTTGCCCGCCTCATCACCACCAGCTATGATCTGCTGGGCTATATCTCCTTCCTTACCGCCGGTGAAGATGACGTCCATGCCTGGACCATCGTCCGCGGCACCAAGGCGCCCCGCGCTGCCGGCAAGATCCACTCCGACATCGAGCGCGGCTTCATCCGTGCCGAGGTCATCGCCTTTGAGGATCTGAAGGCCTGCGGCAGCATCGCCGCCGCCCGCGAAAAGGGCCTGTTCCGTCTGGAGGGCAAGGACTATGTCATGAAGGATGGAGATATCACTAATTTCCGCTTTAATGTATAAATTTTCACAACAAAAGAGCCAACCGGAATGTTCCGGTTGGCTCTTTTTGACAGTTTTGTTGGAGAAACCCAAAATTTATCGGCAAAAAGCACAAAAATAGACAGATAATTTTGACGAACAAAACAGAAAATGTGCTTGCAACGTGTGGGAATTGGTGGTATATTAACTAATAATAAACCGGTTAAGGATGCCGGTTTGATCCAAGGAAGAGAGGAAATCACTTATGGAAAAACGTTATAATCTCTTGACGGCCATCGCAATGGTGGTTGGTACGGTTATCGGTTCCGGCGTGTTCTTCAAGGCAGAGGTTGTGCTGAACAAGACCGGCGGCAATATGATGATCGGTATTCTGTCCTGGCTCATCATGGGTATCGTGATGATCATCTGCACCTATACCTTCGGCATCGTGGCCAGCAGCTACGAGGGTGCTGACGGTCTGGTTGCTTTCACCCGTGCTTCCTGCGGCAAGACCTATGCCTACTATGTGGGCTGGTTTATGACCGTTGTGTATTATCCCACGCTGACCGGCGTTCTCAGCTGGCTGCCTGCCCGTTATTTCGGCGTTCTGATCGGCGGCGAAGTTTGGGGCAACCCCACCGGCGCTCCTGTTATGACGCTGAGCGTGGTGTTCCTGATCGTGACTTACGCCATGAACGCTCTGGCTCCCAAGGTAGCCGGTAAGTTCCAGATCTCCACCACCGCCATCAAGCTGATCCCCCTGCTGCTGATGGCTGTGATCGGCACCATTGTGGGCCTGACCAATGGTCAGATCACCTACAACTTCGCCAACATCGTGGATCCCTCCGTGGCTCCCACCACCGGCCTGTTCGCCGGCGTTGTGGCCCTGTCCTTCGCCTATGAGGGCTGGATCTGCGCCACCTCCATCGGCTCTGAGCTGAAGGATGCCAAGCGCAACCTGCCCCGCGCTCTGGTTATCGGCTCCATCATCGTGGTTGCCGTGTATGTGGCTTACTATGTCGGTCTCGCCGGCGCTCTGGACAGCGCTGTCATGATGGAAAACGGCCAGGCCGGTGCCAAGCTGGCATTCCAGAATATCTTCGGTCAGGTTGGCGGCGTGCTGATCTTCGTGTTCGTCGTTATCTCCTGCTGGGGTACCTGCAACGGTCTGACCATGTCCGCCTGCCGCGGTATGTATGACCTGGCTGTGGACAGCGACAGCGAGAAGCTGAAGATGTTCAAGAACATCGATCCCACCACCGGCATGGCTTCCAACTCCGCCGTTATCGGTCTGCTGACCAGCGGCCTGTGGCTGGTGTATTTCTACGGCGCCAATCTGGCTCCCACCGGTTGGTTCGGCCACTTCTGCTTCGACTCTTCCGAACTGCCCATCATCACCCTGTACCTGCTGTACATCCCCATCTTCCTGAAGCTGATGACTCTGAAGAACCTGAAGGGCTTCAGCCGCTTCGTGATGCCTGCTCTGGCCATCATCAGCTGCCTGTTCATGTGCTTCGCCTGCATCTACACCTACAAGATGAAGGTTGTATTCTACCTGATCGTCTTTGTCATCCTCATGGCTCTGGGCGCATGCTTCAAGGGTAAGAAGGACTGAACCGAATAACGGAAAACCTCAAAAGGACGCGCCATTACGGCGCGTCCTTTCTCTTGTTTGCACAAGTTGCTTGTGTGTGGTATAATTGAAAAAATAAACCGTTGCAAACGCAGCAGGGAGGTGCACCTGTGAGAAAGAAGAGAAGGGTTACCAACAACGGCTTAAAACGGAGAAAAATCATCCGCGAGATCGTGATCTCTATAGGTATTGTGGCGCTGTTTTGGGCATGGATGCTGTACACCACCCGCCCGGCTACGGAGGAGAATACGTACCAGTGTCAAGGGAAGATTGACAAAGTGCGGATAGATACCGATGAAGTACGACATGGGCAGTCGTACGATGTCATCGTATTTCTGGATGGTGATTGCTATGTGGTGGATATGTTGCGCGGCGGCAGAAAAGACGCACAAGCGCTTACTGAAAGCCTTTCGGAAGGAGAAGATGTGTCTTTGACGGTGTGGAAACGCCCAATTCCGATTAGCCAGATATTTGACTACTTATATTACCATCCCAAAAAACAGTTTTATTTTCTGCAGATTGTGGAGGCGAAGTGTGGTGAAGAAGTTGTGTGGCCACTGGAGACCCACAATAAGTGGCAAAGCGAAATGCGTGTTTTGGCATATATCGCCGGTGCTGTTGTGACACTCCTTGTGGGCGGCTGGGAATTGATGAACTGGAAGTTTTTCTATCCGCGGCGCAACAAAAGAAAGAAAAGGGGAGCGAAGCTTCATGAAATATAATGCTGTTTTATTCGATCTGGACGGCACACTGCTGGACACGCTGGGCGACCTGCAGCTGGGCGTGAATCTGGTGCTGGAAAAGCACGGTTATCCTGCCCGTTCGCTGGAGGAGATCCGCGCCGCCGTGGGCAACGGCGCGCGACAGCTGATGCGCCTTGCTCTGCCCGATGGTGTGGCGGAGGAGGAACTGGAGGCGATCCTTGAAGAGTATCTGGACTGGTACGCCGTCAATTTCCGCGTCAACGCCGCGCCGTATGCCGGTGTGGAGTCGGTGGTGAAGGAACTGCTGGCCCGGGGCGTCAAGGTGGGCATCGTGTCCAATAAGCCCGATGCCACCACCAAAAAGCTGGGCGAGATGTTCTTTTCCAGTCTGCCGGCCTTCGGCCAACGGGACGATATCCCGAAAAAGCCTGCGCCTGAAATGGTGTGGAAGGCGCTGGAGACGCTGGGCGCCGACGCGGCCAGCGCCGTCTACGTGGGCGACAGTGAGGTGGATGTAGCCACCGCCCGTAACGCAGGATTGCCGCTGGTGGCCGTCAGCTGGGGATTCCGTACCGTGGTCGAACTGGTGGAAGCCGGCGCGGAAACCATCGTGGATACACCGGAGAAACTGCTGGCCGCGCTGTAGAAAATAAGCAAAATTTTGCCAAACCTTGTCCCGTTTCTTCGCACACTTGCGTTGTATAGGGTAGAGAGGGGGGATACCTGTGTTGGCGATGTTATATGCCGCCGTGGGTGATGCGCCGAAACACCGCCTGCGTCTGGAGGAGATCTACCATGCCTATTGCCGCCGGATGCTGCGAGTGGCGGAAGATGTGCTCCATGACCGCCATGGGGCGGAGGACGCCGTGCACGACGCCTTTTTGGGTATCGCCCGAAATATGGACACCCTCTCCCGACTGGGGGAGGACGAGGTGCGACACTATGTGCTGCGCGCAGCACAGAATGCTGCCATTAGCCGCCTGCGTCAAAGACGGGAGGTGCCGCTGGAGGAGGCGGCAGCGGTGGCGGAGGAGGACTTCTTTGCCCTGCTGTGTGCCAAGGATGACTTGGCGGAACTGCTGGCTGCGATGGCGCAGCTGCCTGCCGTGTACCGTGACGCCCTCTACTACCGCTATGTGATGGAGCTGTCCTTGTCTGAGGCGGCGCAGCTGTTGGGTGTGAAGTCGGAGACGCTGCGCAAGCAGATAAGCCGCGCCAGAGATCTGCTGGCAAAAAAGCTGCGTGAGAAAGGATGGGGTGCTAATGGACGTCAATAGAGAAGCCGCCCGTGCCGCGCTGCGCCGCGCTATGGAGACGGAGTTCGCCGCCGTTCCGACAGAAAATGTGCTGGAAGCACCTACGCCTGCCTTTGAAGCGCGTATGGAGGAGCTTTTTGCGCAGGAGAAACGCCGTGGTTTTCCGCGCCGCCGTGCCCTGATTGCGGCTGCTGTTGTGGCGGCCTGCCTTGTACTGGTGGCGTGGACGCCGGTGGGCAGTATGGCCAGGAATCTGCTGGTGACGGTCGGTGGATTGAATGTAAACTATCAGCTGGATCCCGGTATGCGTGCGGAAATTCAGACGCTGTATGTTCCTTCGGCGCTGCCGGAAGGGTTTACGGAAATCTACCGGGAAACGTGGGATGACTACTGCTTCAAGGTGATTTGGGCCAACGATGACGGCGAAGAGTTGGAGTTTTGGCAGCTTGCTGCCGACGGCATCAATGGCAGTATCTGGGGTAAGGATTTTGAGAGCGAAACCAGAGAGGTGGGTGGACGCAAAGTACTGTTTGTCAAGCCCGACGGCAGCAGTACCGTTGTGCGCGCCATGGCCTACTGGTCCTGTGACGGCTATTTGATGGAACTGATCTGCCACGGTGAGATGGCGGCAGAGGAGATGGAAACGGTCATCTTGTCGGTGCAGCCGATAGGATGAGGGAGCAATGGGAAAGGAGAGTGCCCTGTGAGCAAGAAAACGCGAATGATTGCGGCGGTTTTGGTACTGGCTGTTGGGTTGGCGATGTGTATTTCCTTTGTCCCCCGTAAGGCAGAACGGGTGCTGGGTCTTTCCGGTGAACTGCCGGTCTCGGCCTATGCATACGTCACCCGTGGGATGGAGGATACCGTCAAGTATGAAACGGACGACGCGCAGGAGATGACAGCGCTGGTGGAGACTTTGCGTGGGCTGAAGATGCGCTATCTCAACAGTCGGGATTTGTACACCATCCGCAGCGGTGAGGATGCCCGTGTGATCGTGAAGTATGCCGACGGAAGCTGGAAGCTGTTTGTCTTTGCTGTCAGTGGCGAGGTGCGCCATGATAACAAAAACTATCAGGCGCTTGACAATACGCCGCTGGAGGAATTGATGGCGCAGATCAAGGGCTGGAACATCGGAAAGTAAGGCAAAACCGTTGACAAATATGCCCAAAGCGTGCTATATTGAGCTGTAATCATTGAAAAGGCATCGATGGGGAACGCGCCCGGCAAGTTCTTTCAGAGAGCGGCTCATTTGCTGTGAGAGCCGCAGAACGAAACGGAGTCCGCCACCGCCCCTGAGCCGCTCACCGAACGCAAATGTCAGTAGGCTGAGCCGGGTTCTCCCGTTACAGAGATCACAAGCGACGCGCCGTTTCATACCGGATCTTTTCCGCCAATACTTCGTTGCAAAGCCTCGAAATACAGACCGTATTCCTGCGTTTTGCGCCTTGTCTTGACGAAAAATCTCTCGGTATGCAGAAAAGGTGCGTAAGCAGGGTGGAACCGTGGAGTAAAGTATATTTGCCCCACCCCTGACACACATCAGGGGTGGGGATTTTTATTTTCCGCCCCCAATCATCAAGGAGGAAAACACCATGAGCGAAGAAAACATCTACACCTTTGAAAATCCCGAGTATCGCAAGACCTATTGGCACACCTGCTCTCACGTACTGGCTCAGGCCATGAAGCGCCTGCACCCTGAGGTGAAACTGGCCATCGGCCCCAGCATCGAAAACGGATTCTACTACGACTTTGATACCCCCCGTCCCTTCACCCCCGAGGATCTGGCTGAGCTGGAAGGCGAGATGCGCAAGATCTGCAAGGAGAAGCTGAAGCTGGAGCGCTTTGAGCTGCCCCGTGCCGAGGCCATCGCCTTCATGCAGGAGAAGGACGAGCCTTATAAGGTGGAGCTGATCGAGGATCTGCCTGCCGATGCCGTTATCAGCTTCTACAAGCAGGGCGACTTTACCGACCTGTGCGCCGGCCCCCATCTGGACTCCACCGGCCGCATCAAGGGCAACGCCATCAAGCTGACCTCTGCCACCGGTGCTTACTGGCGCGGTGACTCCAACCGCAAGATGCTCCAGCGCATCTACGGCGTGGCTTTCGCCAAGAAGGAAGATCTGGATGCCTACATCGCCCAGCGTGAAGAGGCCCTCAAGCGCGACCACAACAAGCTG
>JAZKYM010000078.1:0-13240 GCA_045612165.1 Vescimonas sp. | reverse complement strand
ACCAGACCGGGAGCAGTCAGCTTCCACACGGAGCTGCGTCTCTTATTGCGTCTTTGTTTGGATACTTTTCTCTTAGGTACTGCCATGTTGACACCTCCTTGGTCTTAACTGCCTGAGCAGTAATTTAATAATAAGGTTTTTATGGATGCGTTAGTCGTTCTGCAGAAGCTTTGCCAATGCAGCTAACCGGGGGTCCACCTGCTTTTTGCAGCAGCAGGCTTCCTCATTGAGGTTGACGCCGCAACCGGGGCAAAGGCCTTGACAGTCTTCGCTGCAGAGCGGTGTCGTGTCCATATCGAGAATAAACGCTGTTCTGGCCAGATCTGCCAGATCCACTTCGTCCTTGTCCAGTACAACGATATCTTCGTTATCCTCGTCCTGTTTCTCCACCACTAAAACGCAGGCGTATTCCACAGTCTGGGGATCGTCAAATTCCGTTGCACAACGGGCACAGACGCTGCGCAGCGTCGTTTCTGCCTGAAGTTCACAATGCAGTACACCTGCGCGATTCATCACACGGCCGTCCACAACAACCGGATGGACCACAGGATACATACCGCCAAATTCCAGATCTGTGAGATCCATCTCAAAGTGGAAATCCTGACTGGCGTCGGGGGTATGCAGAATTCTGTTTACATTCAAACGCATAGTACACCTCGCAATGACACGAGTAGTATTATAATCAATGATCTCCCTAATGTCAAACATTTTCTTACAAATATTTTGACTTTTTTCAGAAAAAGAGTAAAATGTTTTTGTAAGATTCCATGGGAGGCGCTTATGAAAGAACTGACCATCCGAAAAAACGACGCCGGACAGCGTTTGGACCGGTTTATTGCTAAGTCTTTACCCCTTTTGCCTTCGGCGCTTTTGCAGAAATATATTCGCCTCAAGCGCATCAAAGTCAATGGTGCCCGCGCCGAGCGCGATTATCGCCTGAAAGAAGGCGATGTGCTGCAGCTTTATATTAATGATGAGTTTTTTGACCAGCCGAAAGAGGAGAATATGTTCCTCACCCTGTTTCGTCCTGTGCTGGAGATCGTGTACGAGGACGAGAATCTGATGCTTTTGAACAAGCGTCCCGGACTTGTGGTGCATGCCGACGAGACGGAGAAGGTGAACACCCTCATCAACCATATTCAGGCCTACCTCTATCAGAAACGGGAATGGAATCCCCGGTGGGAGAACGCCTTCACGCCGGCCCTTTGCAACCGCATCGACCGCAACACCGGTGGCATCGTCATCGCCGCCAAAAATGCCGAGACGCTGCGTATCATCAACGAGAAGATCCGCGACCGTGAGATCGACAAACGCTACCTGTGCATTACGCTGGGCGCGCCCAAGCCGGCGGAGGGACAGATCGAGTGTTTCCTGCTGAAAGATGAGAAGAAAAAGCAGGTGGAGGTTTATCATAAGCCTGTTCCCGGTGGCAAGACGGCACTGACCCGTTACCGCACGGTGGAAAAACGCGGGGAACTTGCGCTGGTGGAGGTGGAGCTGCTGACGGGACGCACCCACCAGATCCGCGCTTCGTTTGCCGATCTGGGCTGCCCACTGCTGGGTGACGGCAAGTACGGACGCGGCGAAGTGAATAAGCGCTACGGTGAAACCCGTCAGGCGCTGTATTCTTATCGACTCACTTTTGACTTCCCCACCGATGCCGGTCTCCTCAACTATCTGAAAGGCCGCAGTTTTGAGGTGAAAACAGTGCCTTTCCGCGACAAATATTTTGGAAAATAATACAAATGAAAAAGTCTGCGGCACTTTGCGGCAGACTTTTTTGCTTTAGTTGGCGAAAGAAAAATGTTGTGTTTATCCATTGACAATTCGACAGTATTTTTATATAGTAAAGTTGCCAGATTCCAACGAAAGAAACGGCCGGGAACACGGCCTCTTTGCTTCGAAAAGAAGTGGCTCATTTTTTACGAAATGGGGGAGGATAGATGTCCAAAGAGTTGATTCGCCTGCGCGATGTGTGCATGGCGTATGACGACGAGCTGGTTCTCGACAACATCAATCTATATATCAATGACTCTGAGTTTCTCACACTGCTCGGTCCCAGCGGCTGTGGTAAGACCACCACGCTGCGTATCATCGGCGGCTTTACGACGCCCAGTTCCGGTGATGTGACCTTTGACGGTGAGAGAATCAACGATGTTCCGCCTCATAAGCGGCAGATCAATACGGTGTTCCAGAAGTATGCGTTGTTCCCGCATCTGGACGTGTATGAAAACATTGCCTTCGGTCTTCGCATCGCCAAGGTGGGCGAGAAGGAGATCGAGGAGCGCGTCAATGAAATGCTGGAAGTGGTTAGCCTCAAGGGCTTCGGCAAGCGCAAGGTGGATCAGCTCTCCGGCGGTCAGCAGCAGCGCGTGGCCATCGCGAGAGCTCTCGTGAATCGCCCCAAGGTGCTGCTTCTTGACGAGCCTCTGGGCGCACTGGATCTGCGTCTGCGCAAGGATATGCAGAACGAACTGAAGCGTATCCAGCAGCAGATGGGCATTACCTTTATATATGTTACCCACGATCAGGAAGAAGCCCTCACCATGTCTGACACCGTGGTGGTTATGGACAAGGGCCGCATCCAGCAGATCGGTACGCCTGAGGATATCTACAACGAGCCCAAGAACGCCTTCGTGGCAGACTTTATCGGCGAGTCCAATATCCTCGACGGTATCATGCACACAGACTTTGTGGTGGAGATCTTCAACCGCAAGTTCAAGTGTCTGGATAAGGGCTTTGCCCCGATGGAGCCGGTGGACGTGGTCATCCGTCCCGAGGACATCGAGATCGTGGCGCCCGAAAAGGGCCGCCTGCAGGGCACGGTGACGTCCGTGACCTTCAAGGGTGTGCACTATGATACCATTGTGGACTTCAAGGGCTATAAGTGGCTGATCCAGACCACCGATTATCACGAGGTGGGCAGCGTGATCGGCATTATCCTCAATCCCGACGATATCCACATTATGAAAAAGAGTGAGTATTCCGGAATGTTCGGCGACTACAGTTCCTATTCTGCGGAGTATGACGAGATCAACGATCCCGACTTTGATGCAGACGAGGCTGAGGAGGACGCTGACGATGAGGACTAAGAGCGCGGCAGTGCCGTATGTGTTCTGGATGGCCGTGTTTGTGGTCATTCCGCTGGTGCTCGTCGTGGTGTATGCATTCACCAACTTCGACGGCGAGTTCACTCTGGAAAACTTCAATAATATTGACGTTTTTCTGCAGGTTTTTGGCAACAGTGTGGTGCTGGCGCTGATCGCCACGGCCATCTGTTTGCTGATTGCCTATCCCTTCTCCTACTTCCTGGCGCAGGAGGGTCCCATCTTCCGTAAGGTGGCGATGCTGCTCATTATGCTGCCTATGTGGACGAACTTCCTGCTGCGTACCTATGCCTGGATGTCCATTCTGGAGAATAACGGTTTCCTCAATCAGTTTTTGGGTCTGTTCGGCATTGGGCCGCTGCACCTGATCAATACGGATATTGCGGTGGTGCTGGGCATGGTGTATAACTTCCTGCCCTTTATGATCCTGCCCATTTTCTCCGTGATCGACAAGCTGGACCGCAAGTATATCGAAGCGGCACAGGATCTGGGCGCCAACAAGCGCGAGACGTTCCGCCGCGTGATCTTCCCGTTGAGCCTGCCGGGCGTGCTGTCGGGCGTGACCATGGTGTTCATTCCTTCCATCAGCACCTTTGCCATCTCCAAGCTGCTGGGCGGCGGCATGAGCTTCCTGCTGGGCGATTTGATCGAGATGCAGTTCCTGGGCAGCGCCTATAACCCCCATCTGGGCAGCGCCATCGCGCTGATGATGCTGGCTCTGGTGGTGGTGGCCACGCTGATCACCAACCGCTTCGGCGGCGGCGATGAAGGGACGGTGTTGATGTGATGATGCAGAAAAACAACGCCTTTGCCCGGATCTTCAACGTTCTGGTGTACGTCTTTTTGTACCTGCCCATCGTGGTGCTGATCATCTTCTCTTTCAACGACTCCAAGAGCCGTACCGTCTGGTCCGGCTTTTCCCTGCACTGGTATCGTGAGCTGCTGCAGGATCAGGAGATCCTCTCGGCTTTCAGCACCACCATCACGGTGTCTGTGCTGGCTGCCGTGATCGCCACGGTGCTGGGTACAGCGGCGGCTATCGGCTTCCACAACATGAAGCGCCGGCCCCGCAACCTCTTTATGACCATCAACAACATCCCCATGACCAACGCCGATATCATTACCGGCGTGAGTCTGATGCTGCTGTTTGTCTTTGCCGGCAACCTGCTGGGCTTTTCTCTGGGTATGGGTACGCTGCTGGTGGCCCACATTACCTTTAACGTGCCCTATGTGGTGCTGGCCGTGATGCCCAAGCTCCGTCAGCTCAACCCCAATCTGGGTGAGGCGGCCATGGATCTGGGTGCAACCCCCTGGCAGGCCTTCTGGAAAGTGCTGATGCCGGAGCTGCGTCCCGGTATCCTCAACGGCATGCTGATCGCCTTTACCATGTCCATCGATGACTTCGTCATCTCCTACTTTACGGCAGGCAGCGAGGTTTCCACGCTGGCCATGCAGATCTACGCCATGACCCGTAAGCGCATCAGCCCCGAGGTCAACGCCCTGTCCACCATCCTCTTTGTGGTGGTGCTGACGCTGCTGGTCATCGTCAACGTGCGTCAGGTGCGGCAGGAGCAGCTGAACGAAAAGCGCGCCCGTGCTCTGCGGAAGGGAGGCAACTGATGAAGAGAGTTGTATCCCTGCTGCTGTGTGCAGCGATGCTGTGCCTGTGCCTCGGCTTGACCGGCTGTGAGAAGGATGAGGGAAATGTCGTCAACGTCTATAACTGGGGCGAGTATATTGACGAGTCCATCTTTGAGGAGTTTGAGGCAGAGACTGGCATCACCGTCAATTACAAGACCTTTTCCAGCAACGAGATGCTCTATTCCAGCATCAAAAGCGGCGGAAGCAGCTATGACGTGATCATCCCGTCGGACTACATGGTGGCCCGCATGATTTCGGAAGATCTGCTGCTGGAGCTGGATTTCAGTCAGATTCCCAACATGGCCAATATGGATTCGCGGTACCTCAACCGTGAGTTTGACCCCCAGCAGAAGTACAGCGTGCCTTATATGTGGGGCACGACCGGTATTATCTACAATACCACCATGGTGGACAAAGTGCCCACCAGCTGGATGGATCTCTTCACCACCGAGATGCGTGGTCAGGTGCTGATTTTCGATAACCCCCGTGACTGCATCGGCGTGGCCCTCAAGGCGCTGGGTTATTCCTTCAACACCACCGATAAGGATGAGATTCAGGAAGCTGCCGAGCTCCTCATGGAGCAGAAGGAAAAGGGCATCGTTCAGGCCTATGTTATGGATCAGATCTTCGACAAGATGATCAATAATGAGGCCGCTATCGGCACTTACTATGCCGGCGACTATGTCATTATGGCTGAGGAGAATCCGGATTTGGCTTTCTGCATGCCGGAAGAGGGTGCCAACATGTTCGTGGACTCCATGTGTGTGCCGGTTTGCTGCGAAAACTACGATAACGCTATGGCCTTCATCAACTTCATGTGCCGTGACGATATCGTGCTGCGCAACTGTGAGGAAGTGGGTTATTCCACCCCCTCTGCCACAGCTCACGCCAAGATGGATGCCGATATGGCTGAGGACCCTGTGGTCTATCCCAGCGAGGATGTGCTGGCCAAGTGTGAATCCTTCGGCGGTCTGCCCGGCGATGTGCTGAGCTTCTATGACCATGAGTGGATCCGCGTGTGCCTTGCCAAGGTGAAATACCGCGGATAAACTGCCAAATGTAAAAGCGACGCCTTCGGGCGTCGCTTTTTGCTTTGCGCGCCCCTCTTGCCCACGGAAACAAAATTTGGTATAATAAATCAATTACCGAAAGGGGAGGGACCTGCATGCGGATACTTGCCACAGTGGCACTTTCCTTTGCCGTGGGCTGTCTTGCGGCGGCCTATCTCCCCTCCGGAATGTGGCTTTTGTGGGCGGCGGCAGCGCTGCTGTGCTGCGGCGCGGCGGTGGTGATTTTGCGAAAGCGGATCCGAGAAAAGCTGCGCTTACGGACGCTGCTGATCGTGCTTTCTCTGGCGGCGTCATTGTTGTACGCATTCGCCTATGCCCGTGTCTTTATTGAGCCCCTGGCGGAAAACTACGGACAGGTCATGCCTTTTTCCGGAACGGTGACGGAGGATCCTGTTGCCACCGAAAACGGCGCAAAAGTGACAATCCGTCTCGGATTCGGGCAGAAGGCTGTCTATTACGGTGATGAATCGCTGCTGACGCTGCAGCCGGGCCAAACGCTGCACGGCAGCGCCTACTGGCAGAGCGCCCTGCGTGTCCACGAGGACGATATCACTACCTTTTCCTCACGCGGCGTGTATGTGCTGCTGTACGACCGGGACGATGTGACGGCGGAGCAGGGGAGTGCCGGAAGTCTCCGCTGGCTTGCGCAGCAGGCAAAACGGGCGGTGCGCCAGCAGGTATATCGAATCTGGCCGGATGAGACCACCGCCGGCTTTGTCACAGCCATGCTGACAGGCGATAAGTCCGGCATGAGCGAGACTGATGAGACGGCGATAGCAGAGGCCGGCTTGAGCCACCTCTTTGCCGTTTCGGGTTTGCACTGTACGTTTTTGGTGACGCTCTTGGGTCTGCTGATCCCCCCGACGCGGCGGCGTTTGTTCGCCGTGTGCGCCATGGCGGCACTGGCTTTCTATGCGCTGATGACGGGTCTGTCGCCCTCCATCGTGCGCTCGTGCGTGATGCTGCTGTTTGTGCTGACGGCACCGCTCGTCCGACGCGACAGTGATGGATTGACTTCTCTGGGCGCGGCGCTGCTGGTGATTTTGCTGTGCAATCCCTATGCCGCAGCCGGTATCAGCCTGCAGCTGAGCTTTGCTGCCACGGCCGGTATTTTGCTGTTGGGCCAGCGGCTGTATCGCCGGATGACAAAGGCGGAAACCACCAACGGCTTGCTGCGCAAAGGCTGGTGCTTTTTGGCGGCCAGTATTTCCTCCTCTTTGGGCGCGCTGGTCTTTACGATTCCGCTGACGGCGTACTATTTCAATATCTTCACCCTGCTCTCTCCGCTTAGCAACCTTCTGGTGGTTCCGGCGGCAGGTTGGGCGTTTATGGCCGCTTTTGTCACGGTTTTGCTGAGCTTTCTGTGGCTGCCGGGTGCCCAGCTTGTGGGCTGGCTGGTCTGGCTGCTGGTGCGCTATGCTTTGTGGGTGGCACGGACGGTGATGTCTGTTCCCGGCCATGCGCTGTATTTGGCCAACCGCTACCTGAAGTATTGGTTGACCTACGCCTATGTCATATTCGGTGCATGCTGCCTTAGCCGCGGTCGGCGCAAATACGTGCTGGCAGGTGTACTGGCGGCGTTGACGCTGGCGCTGACGGTATGGCTGGGCGCCCAAGAGTATCGCTGCGGTGATCTTGGCGTCATGGCGCTGGACGTGGGGCAGGGCGAGAGCGTGATCCTTTATAGCGAAAACCATGCCGTTTTGGTGGATTGCGGCAGCAGTAACTCCTATGTGGATGCCGGCGGCGTGGCGGCCGATCAATTGGCGACCATGGGGTTTTCGCGGCTGGATGCCATCGTGGTGACCCATTACCACGCAGACCATACCAACGGCCTGTACGAGCTGATGACCCGCGTTTCGGCAGACACGCTGTATCTGCCCCGTATTGATGATGAGTTTGGCGTGAAAGAGCGCCTGCTGGAGCTGGCACAGCGCTGCGGCGCGGATGTGGTTTATGTGGAGGATGTCACAGACTTCGCGCTGGGTGATGCTCGGGTGAAGTTGTATCCGCCGCTGGGCGAGGGCGATCTGAACGAGCAGGGACTGGCGATTTTGTGTTCGGCGGGCGACTATGATGTGTTAATTACCGGCGACATGGCAAGCTCCACGGAGAAAAAGCTGGTGGAGCGTTACACGCTGCCGGATATCGAACTGCTGGTGGTGGGACACCACGGATCCCAGTACAGCAGCAGTACGGAATTTTTGGAAGCTGTGCGGCCGGAAACGGCTGTGATCAGCGTAGGAGACAACAGCTACGGACATCCCACCGATCAGGCGCTGCTGCGTCTGGTGTCGGCAGGGTGCGAGATCTATCGGACCGATTTGCAGGGCCATGTGCTGCTGACGGTCAAAGGAGACGAATGATGGCAGTCAAAGAAAAGGAAAAGAAGAGCGGTGGCTACGACAAGTTTCTTCGTGACTTGAAAGCCGGTACGCTGGAAAATGCCTATATCTTCCACGGTGAGGAGGCATATCTCCGCCAGCAGTATCTGGAGCAGCTGCGCACCGCCCTTGTGCCGGAGGGATTTGAGGAGTTCAACTACCACCGCCTGCAGGGTAAGGGCCTTGCCATGCAGGAATTGGCCGATGCGGTGGAATCCATGCCCATGATGGCAGAGCGCACACTGGTCACCGTGTCGGATCTGGACATCTTCAAGCTGGATGAGAGCGGCAGAACGGCACTGATGGATATCCTCAGCGATGTGCCGGAATACTGCGTGCTGGTCTTTCTCTACGAGACCATTGCCTATAAGCGCGACGGCAAGATGAAAAAGCTGTGTGGCGTGCTGGATCAGTTCGTGCAGGAAGTGGAGTTTTGCGAGCAGGAGCGCGCCGCGCTGGTCAAATGGGTGCGTCGCCGTGTGGTGGCTACCGGTCACGATATCGACATGACCACCATCGACCACCTGCTGTTTACCTGCGGTACGCTGATGACCGATCTGGTGCCGGAGATCGCCAAGATCACCTCTTATGCCAAGGGGGAGCAGATCACCATTGCCGATATCAACGCCGTAGCAGACCCTGTGCTCGATGCCCGTGTGTTTGATATGACAAACCGCATCACCGAGGGTAAGTATGACGATGCTGCCCGTATTTTAGGCGATCTGCTGCGCATGCAGGAAGAGCCTATTCGCATTCTGGCCGCCGTAGGCAAGGAACTGCGCAAGCTGTATACGGCCCGTCTGGCGCTGGACAACGGTAAGGACAAGAACTGGCTCAAGCAGGCGTGGGGCATCAAAGACTATCCGGCCGACTTGCTGCTCAAGGCAGCCCGCAAGGTGGATCACGCATGGTGCAGCCGGGCGGTGCAGAGCTGTCAGGTGCTGGATCGCCGTCTCAAGAGCGAGACCGGTATGGATAAAGAGGCGGCGCTGAAAGTGTTTTTGATGGAGCTGGCAGGTACAAGATGAAAGAGAAAATCCGTGAAGTCATCGTGGTGGAAGGCCGCTACGATAAAAACGCTCTGCTGCAAGTGGTGGATGCCACGGTGGTGGAAACCGGCGGCTTCGGCGTGTTCAACGATAAGGAGCGCCTGGCCTTTTTCCGCCGTCTGGCCGAGAGCCGCGGCCTCATCGTGCTCACCGACAGCGACGGTGCCGGATTTGTCATCCGCAACTATCTCAAAGGTGCGCTGCCGAAAGATCGGGTCAAGCAGGCCTACGTGCCGGATATTTACGGTAAGGAGCGCCGCAAGCCCAAGGCCGGTAAAGAGGGGAAACTGGGCGTGGAGGGTATGCGCCCCGAGGTGCTGCTTCAGGCGCTGCGCCGCTGCGGTGCCACCTTTGAAGGCGCAGAAAGCGCCGCACCCCACGCTGCCATTACGAAAGCCGATATGATGGAAAAGGGCCTTGTCGGCCCCAATTCCGAGGAAAAGCGCCGTGAATTGCTGCAAAAATTGCAGTTGCCCGGTCATATGACGGCCAATGCACTTTTGGAAGCGCTGAACCTGCTGATGACGCGAGAGGAGTTTGATGCCCTGTGAGCCAGCCGTTGGAAATTGAGCGTAAGTACCTCATTGCCTATCCCGACACAGAGAAATTGCGCCCTCGCTGCAGCGCCGTTTATGAGATGGAGCAGATCTATCTCAAAGCCCGTCCCGGCGTTACTGCCCGTGTTCGTCGCAGAGTGGGGGAGCGGGAGGAGTTTTTCCACACGGAGAAAGAGCGTCTTACCGACCGCACCCATGTGGAACGGGAGCGCAGCATCGCCCGGGAAGAATACGAAGCGCTGCTGCTGCAACGGGATGAAGCAGCCATGACCATCCGCAAAACGCGCTATTGCCTTCCCTGTGAAGAATTTCTCTTTGAGATCGATGTCTATCCTTTCTGGCAGAGGGTGGCCATCATGGAGGTGGAGCTGGAGCGTGAGGACCAGCCGTTCCCCATGCCGGATGGCATCACCGTTATCCGCGAAGTGACCCACGAGAGATTTATGAAAAACGCTGCCTTGGCCCGTCAGGTTCCTGACGAGGCGGAACTGTTGTGAAATCAGACGAAAAAGAGTAGTCCAACTATTGCAATTTGACCATAGACAAGCTATAATAAATCGTTACGTTTGACTCGTAAATTCATTCACTGAGGAGTGTGAGAAAATGACCGAGGAAAGAAAGACCCCCGAAACCACTGAGGTTTTGGAAAGCAAAAACTTTATCCATACTTTTATCGACGAGGACATCGCAGAGGGTGGTCAGTTCCAGGGAATGACCGTTCACACCCGTTTTCCGCCTGAGCCCAACGGCTATCTGCACATCGGCCACTGCAAGGCGCTGTGCATTGACTTCGGTACTGCGGAGAAGTTCGGCGGCCTGTGCAACCTGCGCATGGACGATACCAACCCTGCCAAGGAAGACACCGAGTACGTGGAGGCCATTCAGCAGGATATTCACTGGCTGGGCTCCGACTGGGGTGACCGTTTCTTCTACGGTTCCGATTATTTTGAAAAGACGCTGGAGTACGCCTTTGAGCTGATCGACAAGGGCCTTGCCTATGTCTGCGAGATGACCCCCGAGGAGTTCAAGGCCAACCGCGGCGATATCGGCGTGCCTGCCGTGTCCCCCTACCGTGACCGTCCCATTGAGGAGAACCGTGCGCTGTTCCGTAAGATGATCGCCGGCGAGGTGGAAGAGGGTAAGATGACGCTGCGCGCCAAGATCGACCTGGCTTCCGGCAACTTCAATATGCGTGACCCGGTTATCTACCGTATCCGCTTTATTGAGCATCACCGTCAGGGCACCAAGTGGTGCGTGTTCCCCATGTATGACTTTGCCCATCCCATTCAGGATGCGCTGGAAGGCATTACCCACAGCCTGTGCTCTCTGGAGTATGAGGATCACCGCCCCCTGTATAACTGGGTGGTGAACAATGTCTCCATCCCCTATCATAAGCCTCGCCAGATCGAGTTTGCCCGTCTGGGCATCGACCACACCGTCATGAGCAAGCGCAAGCTGCGCCTGCTGGTGGAGCAGAACTATGTCTCCGGCTGGGATGATCCCCGTATGCCCACCCTGTGCGGCCTGCGCCGCCGCGGTTATACCGCCCATTCCATCCGCGACTTCTGCGAGCGTATCGGCGTGGCCAAGTCCCCCAGCACCATCGAGTACGGCTTCCTGGAGCACTGCCTGCGCGAGGATCTGAACCTGACGGCCGAGCGTACTATGGCCGTCATCCACCCCGTGAAGCTGACTGTCACCAACTATCCCGAGGGTCAGAGCGAGACCTTCGAGGTGGAGAATAACCCCACCGATCCTGCACAGGGCACCCATGAGATCACCTTCTCCCGTAACCTGTGGATCGAGGCCGACGACTTCATGGAGACTCCCATCCCCAAGTATAAGCGTCTGTACCCCGAGGGCCCCGAGTGCCGTCTGAAGGGTGCTTACCTGATCCGCTGCACCGGCTGCGTCAAGGACGAGGACGGCAACGTGGTGGAAGTGCTGTGCGAATACGATCCCGAGTCCCGTGGCGGCAATCCTGCCGACGGCCGCAAGGTCAAGGGCGCTACCATCCACTGGGTGGATGCCGAGAACTGTCTGGATGCCGAGGTTCGTCTGTACGATAACCTCTTCTCCGATGCCCAGCCTGATGGCCCCGATAAGAACTTCCTGGATTGCATGAATCCCGACTCCCTGCAGATCCTCACCGGCTGCAAGGTGGAAAAGGCTATGGCCGCTGTGGCTGCCGAGTTTGACAAGAAGGCCAACCGCACCGGCGTCAACGCCCCCACCTTCCAGTTCATGCGTGTGGGTTACTTCTGTCTCGATAACCGTGACAGCAGTGCTGACCATCTGGTGTTCAACCGCAGCGTTTCTCTGAAGGATAGCTTCAAAAAGTAAGGTAAACGAATAAAAGTCGCGTAAGACAAAGGTCTTACGCGACTTTTTGCTATCTTTTTTTGATGTTCGTAACAGGGAAGTTGCCCCGGAGACAAAGCGGAAACGCTTTTGACTATCGGACCCATTTATGAAAGAACGGTGCAAATATGTCATCTATTTCCCGATATGTAAACGTGTCATCAGGGTTGATGCCCGTTTCGTCTGACAGCGCTTTCAGGATTTCCCGGATATCCTGTGCCATTTCCAGTCGTTCGGCGTCGCTATATTTGTCACTTTCTATACCGATGAAAAAATTGGGGAAATAAGAATGGATCGTATACAGACGACCGTACATCTGACCGGTGAAGAGCTGATCCAGACGCACTAAGCTGTTGTGGAGCTTGGCGGATGCTGTGGGATCACCTGTCGGCTGTTTTTCGATCGCCTGAGAGACATCCGTTAGCTCGAAATAAGTGTGGTTGAGATATAAATCCCGCTTGTCTTTGTGGTCATAGGCGTCCACGACGATGTAAAAGAGAAGAATCAGCGTCAGTATCATCCACAGAATGTCTCGTACTCTAAGCTTCTTTAACATAATACCCCTCTTTTGTAAATGGACCATAAGTTCCATATTTTAACCGATGATATGCACAAACAGTAACTTTTTTTCAGTATACCATATGTAAAGAAACAAGTCACTTGTTACTGTCTACAAAAAAGAAAACCTGCGTTTGGTCAAATGCAAAAAGGGGCTGTGAAACGGAAGTTTTACAGCCCCTTTTTGATGGCGCTGATGACAGTTTTCCTCCCACGGAACATTGACATTTATCCGATAAAAATATACTATATAAAACAAACGACACATCAACGAATATGGTGGGGAGGAAAAGGAAAATGAAAAATAAGAACGTCAAGCGTCATGTGGTTTTCACCGTCGTGGCGGCTTTGCTGCTGTGCGTGGGCATACTAGCGATCACCCTTTTGAACCGAGGCCCGAAGGTGGAGAGATCCTATTATGAAAAGGAGATTGCCCAGACCATCAAGGCGGTCAAGGAACTGACGAAGGGCGATGAGCCTTGCCTGGTGTTCCCCATGGTCACGGACATCCAT
>JAZKYM010000077.1:0-11276 GCA_045612165.1 Vescimonas sp. | reverse complement strand
ATCTGTCATGACCATCTTGATCAGCACGTAACCGGGGAACACCTTGCGTTCGACTTCCTTCATGACGCCGGCCTCGGTAACTTCCGTGACCTTCTCCATGGGGATCTCGATACGCAGGATCATATCCTGCAGGTTCCGGTTGTTTACGAACTTCTCGATGGAAGTCTTCACCGCATTCTCATAGCCGGAATAGGTATGTGCGACATACCACTTTGCGTTATCAGCCATTTTCGTGCTCCTTAGCCAAACAGACCCAGCAGGAACTTGATGACCAGAGCGGCCACGGCGTCAAACACCCAGATGCAAGCACCGATCACCAGAGTGACTGCCAGAACGGTCAGCACATTCTTCATCACAGTGTTGCCGGAAGGCCAAACGACCTTCTTCAGTTCGCTTCTCATTTCACGGAACCACTTACCGTAGTCCTTCTTAACCTTCTTTTCCTCTGCCATTGTTCTTTCTCCTCCGATTACTTGGTCTCGGTGTGAACCGTATGCTTTCTGCAGAAGCGGCAATACTTGTTCATGGAAAGCTTGTCAGGGGTATTCTTCTTGTTCTTCATCGTGTTGTAGTTTCTCTGCTTGCACTCGTTGCAGCGGAGAGTGATTTTCACGCGCATCTAACGGCACCTCCTTATTAGATTAGGCACCTTTCGACCTTCCGGCGAAGGTACCCGCTGCCTCCCTGATCGTGACACGTTTTTTTGCCCACTTGAAGCGAAAAAGCGCGCAAAAAAGAAAGCCCCACTCACAGGTAATATCGATTATAGCATAAAATCTACCGGAGGTCAACAACTTTTTTGGCAAAATTTGAAGAAATTTTACGCAGTTTACCTGCCTTTGCGCCTTGCGGTATACATAAAAATGAGGTATGATGGTTTGGAAGAAAAAATCCGCCCCCAAAGGAGGAATTTCCCTTGAAAATCATGGCCATCGACTACGGCGACGCCCATACCGGCATCGCCATTTCCGACTTCACCTGCACACTGGCAGGCTACACCACCGTCATCAATTCCCGGAAAGCTGAGGTGGTGGTGCAGGAAATCCAGAGGATTATCGCAGAGCACGGCGTGAGTGAGCTGGTGCTGGGCTATCCCAAGAATATGGACGGTACGCTGGGTCCCCGTGCCGAAAAGGCAGCCGCTTTTGCCGAAGTCCTGCGTGAGGCCACCGGTTTGACCGTCACGCTGTGGGACGAACGGCGCACCACCATCGACGCCCATAATATTCTGATGGCCGGCGGCAAAAACGCCAAGCAGCGCAAAAAGACGGTGGATGCCGTGGCTGCGGCCCTGATGCTGGAAGGTTTCCTCACCCGGCGGAAGCTGGAGGGTTCACGATGAACGTCTGCATCATCGGCGGCGGCGCCGCCGGTATGATGGCGGCTTTGACTGCCGCCGAGTGCGGTCATCAGGTGCTGCTGCTGGAGCGGCAGGCCCGTGTGGGCCGCAAGCTGATGGCCACCGGCAACGGTCGGTGCAATCTCACCAACCGCCACGCTACGCCGGAACACTATCACAGCGAAACGAACGGTTTCTGCTCCTATGCGCTGGCCGCTTTCGATGTAGATACCACACTGGCATGGTTTGCCCAGCATGGTCTTGTCACCGTCACGGAGCCCAGCGGCCGGGTCTATCCTTATAGTAATATGGCCGGCAGCGTGCTGGACGTGCTGCGCTACGCGCTGGAGCACCCCTCCATTGATCTCCATGCCGGCTGCACTGCGACGCGCATCCGCCGCCGCAGCAGCACCTTTACGGTGGAGACCGATCAGGGCAGCTTCAGCGCCGACAAGGTGATCCTCTGCGCCGGCGGCGCCGCCGGCAGCAAGATTGGCGGCGTGATGGGCGGCTATCAGCTGGCCAAGCAGCTGGGCCACCACCGCACGGCCCTTCACCCCTCTCTGGTACAGTTGAAAACCGATCCTACCTATCCCCGCGCACTCAAGGGCGTGAAGGCGGAAGCTGCCGTCCGTATCCTCCGCAACAGCGAGGTACTGGCCGAGAACCGCGGCGAAATCCTCTTCACCGAATACGGCGTCAGCGGTCCGGCCATTTTTGAGATCTCCCGCGCCGCCGCCACCGGCGGTGATGGGCTCACCGTGGCGCTGGACTTCCTGCCCGACTGGGACAACGACGCCACGACCCACTGGCTGCACCGCTGCCGCGACAACGCCGGCGCGCGCGAAGCCGGCACGCTGCTCTCCGGCACGCTTCACAGCCGTCTGGGCCAGATGGTTTGCAAGGCAGCAGGCTTCACCGGCCAGAGCGCCGACACCCTTACCGATGCCGATCTTTCCAAAATCGCCCGTCGGCTGCGCCACTTTACGCTGGATGTGCAAGGCGTGTGCGGCTTTGATCAGGCACAGGTCACCGCCGGTGGTCTGCGCTGCGACGAGTTTGATCCCCAGACGATGCAGAGCCTGCTGGTTCCCGGTTTCTACGCCTGCGGCGAAGTGCTGGACGTAGACGGCGACTGCGGCGGCTATAATCTGCAGTGGGCCTGGTCCAGCGGCCGTCTGGCAGGTCTGCTGATGGACTGACCCGATACATTATAAAAACACCCTCCGTGTGGAGGGTGTTTTTTTGATGTAACAAATCGTTTAGCCCTTGTTCAGCTGGCCGAAGGTGCTCTTCTCGGAGCGCTCACGGGAAGTCTCATAGCTCATCACGCCGTCCTTGCCGGAAGAAACGTGGATGTAACCGTCCTCAGTATCCATGAGAATGGTGGTCTTGGTGCCCTTGTAGCGACCGAAAACAGCCACGTCCACGGGGTCCCAACCGGTAGCCACGCCCAGCTCAGCAGTCACAGCATAGATGAAAGTGCTGTCGCTGGAGGTGTCGCCGCCATGGTGGGGCATCTTCAGCAGATCCACATCCAGCTTTGCTCTGTCATAGTTCACCAGCTCGCGCTCGGCGTTCTTGTAAGTATCGCCGGTGAAGAGGGAGCTGTGCTCACCGTAGTCAAAGCGCATAACCAGAGAGGAGTTATTCACAGCGGTGACGTTGTCCACGATGGTGGTGCCGATCACTTCAGGGTTGGGGCCGAGAACCTCAATGCTCACCTCACCGATGGTCAGCTTATCGCCGCGCTTGAGAATGTCGCAGGGATAGCCCTTCTGCTGGCACAGTTCCACCAGAATCTGGGGATTGCCCCAGTCGCCGTTATAAACGCCGTTATAATACACCTGACCCACAGGGAAGTTGTAGAGGATACCGCCTTCCTTCACGGCGCCGTAGCCATGGTCATCGTGGGGATGGCTGAGAACAAAGTAGTCCAGCTTCTCAATACCCATTCTCTGGAGATTCAGCGTCAGGATGGGGGCATTACCGGCCAGACCTGCATCGATCAGCATGGTGGTTCCGTCGGGGAACACGATCAGGCAGCCGTCACCCCACTTGGTGGTGGAACTGCCGGTGGGGTTGACCATATAACCCTCAGCGGACATGAAGTAGTAGTGCATCTTGCCGTCAGCCTTGGCAGCTTCCACCACGTTCATTTCCCAGGGGCTGACATAGCCTTCATACTCCTTGGGTACCTTCACCTTGCTGCCGCTGCTGCCGCAGGCCGTCAGACCCAGCACCACAACCAGTGCCAGCAGAGCGCACATCAATCTTTTCATCATTTTTTTCATCTTTCTTCCTCCCACGATCAGTCGACCTTCTTTATACGGAAACACAATCTTCTCATTGGTTGCTTTTTATTATAAACGTGAACGTTTTTCCTGTCAATACACGGAAAAGTCAGGATGGAATCCTCTTGTTTTTCTTAACGGGGATTGGCATTGACCATCTCAGCCCGCATCTTGGAATAAACAATGGTCTGGCTGCTGTAAAGTCCACAGTAGCCGGAGAGGAAATAGCTGATGGCGCAGGCCATAGCAAAATACAGCAGACCTTGGGCGCCAAACAGTTCCACACTCAGCACCACCGAAGCCAGCGGACAGTTCACTGCACCGCAGAACACGCAGATCAGGCCGATACCGGCAGCAAAACCGGCATCCAGTCCCAACAGCGGCCCCACCACACAGCCGAAGGCCGCGCCGATGAAGAACGAAGGCACCACCTCGCCGCCCTTGAAGCCGCAGCCGATGGTAATGGCCGTGAAGAGGATCTTCCACACCCAAGCCATAGGCCGGGCCGTTCCGCTCAGCGCCATCTCAATGATATGCATGCCTGCACCGTTATAGTCCGTACCCAGCAGCAGCGTCAGCACCACCAGCACCGCACCGCCTACGGCAGCGCGCAGCCACACGTTTTTCATCAGGTGCTCGGCCGCATGCTCCACCGCATGCAGCACGCGGCAGAAGAGAATGCTGACCACCGCGCACAGTGCCGCCAGAATCGCCACTTTCAGCATCGTCACCGGCAGCACCCCCGGCGCGGAGATGACAAACCGTGTCGGCGGCACGCCCATGGCGGTGGCGACCCAAAACGCCGTCAGCGCCGCTGTCAGGCAGGGAATGAGTCCTGCGTAGTGCAGCATACCCACGCTGACCACTTCCAGCGAAAAGAGCATCGCCGTCAGCGGTGTGCCGAACAGGGCGGAAAACACGCCGCTCATACCGCACATGGTGGCCAGCGGCAGTTCTTTTTCGTTCATGCCCAGCAGTCGGCCAGTCTTATAACCGATGCCGCCGCCAATCTGCAGTGCAGCGCCTTCTCTGCCGGCGCTGCCGCCGCACAGGTGCGTTATGACGGTGGAGACGAAAATTGCCGGCACCAGCCAAAAAGGAATGTGGGATCCGAAGTGCACGCTGCGAATAATATCGTTGGTGCCCTTCCCCTCCGTTTTCGTCAGGCGATAGATGGCGGTAATCACCAAACCTGCCAGCGGCAGCAGATACAAAATCCACGGATGATGGGCGCGCAATTCTGCCGCGTGATCCACGCCCAGATGGAACAGCGTACCCACCGCGCCGCCCACAGCACCGATCAGCACGCCAACCACAACCCATTTGCACAGCGTCTGCGCATACTGCCACGAATGTTTGGCGCGCTCCACCACTTTTTCTCTCATTTTCTCCACAGGCACACACCGCCCTTTCTCTTTGTTTTATTATAGCAGTGTTAAGTTTCCGTTGTCAATTTACTCATTTCCGTTTATAAACCGTATATTTTTTTCGCCACTACAAGGCAGTGTCTGTTTTTTTCTGTTGCATCGGCGTCTTATTGGGCGTATACTGAGGCGGATAACAGTCGCACCGTCACAAGGGTGCGTTGACAAGGAGGTTTCCTATGAACTACAACCGTTCCTATAACTTCTCCGCAGGCCCTGCCATGATGCCCGAAGCCGTTCTGGAGGAAATCCGCGACGAAATGATGAACTACCGCGGCAGCGGCATGTGCGTGATGGAAATGAGCCATCGTTCCAAAGTCTTTCAGCAGATCGCCGACGAGGCGGAAGCCGACCTGCGGGCACTGATGCAGATCCCCGACAACTACAAAGTGCTGTTCATTCAGGGCGGCGGCACGGTGGAATTTGCTATGGTGGCCATGAACCTGATGAAAAACGGCAAGGCCTGCTACATTGAGACCGGTGCCTGGTCCAAGAAGGCCATCGCCGAGGCCAAGAAGTACGGTCAGGTGGTCATCGCCGCCTCCTCCGCCGACAAGAATTTCTCCTACATCCCCGATTGCAGCGATCTGGACATTCCCGAAGACTGCGACTATGTCTATATCTGCGAGAACGAGACCATCCACGGTGTCACCTGGAACACCCTGCCCAACACAAAGGGTCACATTCTGGTATCCGACCAGTCCTCCATGTTCCTCTCCCGTCCCTGCAACGTATCCGACTACGGTTTGATCTGGGCCGGTGTACAAAAGAACGTGGGCCCTGCCGGCATGGCCGTGGTGATCATCCGCGAGGACCTGCTGCGCGACGATCTGCCCTCTTTCGTCCCCACCTATATGAATTACAAGGTGCACGCCGACAACGGCTCCATGTACAACACCCCCAACTGCTGGGCCATCTACTGCTGCGGCAAGGTGTTCCGCTATCTCATCAATCAGGGCGGTTTGGCGGCCATGCAGCAGCGCAACGAGGAAAAGGCCAAGGTTCTCTACGACTTCCTGGACAGCTCGAAACTGTTCCGCGCCGCCGTTGTTCCTGCCGACCGCAGCGTGATGAATGTCCCCTTCGTTACCGGCAGCAAGGAACTGGACACCGAAGTGGTGGCTGCCGCCAAAGCCGCCGGCTTTGATAACCTGAAAGGCCACAAAAGCGTGGGCGGTCTGCGTGCCTCCATCTATAATGCCATGCCTCGGGAGGGTGTGGAAGCTCTGGTGGAGTTCCTGCGCAGCTTTGAAAAAGAACATCTGTAACCGAAAGTGCTCTGCCGTTTGGCAGAGCACTTTTCATACAAAAAAGAGAGCAGGACGGCTATCCTGCTCTCTTTTCATTTTCTGTTACCAGCCCCAACCGGGGAACAGGCCGTTGACGATATCGCTGATGTTGTTAATGACATCGTTGTTACCATTATTGCCCTCGTTGCCGTTGTTGCCCTCGCCGCCGTTATTACCCTCGTTTCCGTTATTGCCCTCGTTGCCGTTATTACCGGGATTGTCGGGGTTATTGGGATTATCGGGGTTGTTGGGATTGTCGGGGTTATTGGGATTATCGGGGTTGTTGGGGTCGTCCACAGGGGGGACCTCAATGGCTTCCTTATGAACGGGGCAGATCTCGCCCAAGCTGGCCGTCTTCAGCAGATACTCGTGGTCCTTGGCCTTAACCACCGTCTTCTGCTCCAGATCGTCCTCGGGAACGGGCTTATCGTCCTCAGTGATCAGACCGCGATCATAGTTCAGCAGTGCTACCTTGACCACATTGGCCACATCGGCACCGGCCTCATCTTTTTTGCCCATGGCAGGGCAGAACTCCGTGGCCAGGTGCTTACCTTCCTTGCAGTAATCCACTACCACGTGCATGGTGCAGGCCTCTTTGGGAGCGGTATCGGAAGCCACCGTCACGGTACGGCTGCGGTCACCGCGCAGGTCCTGCTTGCAGGCATCGGAAGCCAGCAAGCCGCTGTCAGCACACACAGTTACCTTGGTCACACTGGAGCAGCTGTTGAAGTTCTCGCGGCTCAGGCCCTCGTGCACAGCCGACATCACCTGTCGCCACAGGTTTGCGGAGGGGTTGCCATAGACGTCCATTTCCTCGTTGGACTTATAACCGCTCCAGACAGCGGCGCAGTAGTAAGGCGTAAAGCCCACGAAGTAACGGTCGCGGTTGGCGTCGGTGGTGCCGGTCTTACCGGCGGTGTACTGACCGTAGAAGTCAGCCTCGGAGCCGGTACCGCCGGAGACGACATCTTCCAGCATCTCGCGCATCAGATAAGCAGTGCTCTCCTTCATGGCCACATGGGACTCGCTGGTGTTCTCGATCAGCAGCGTGCCGTCATTGAGTTCCACGCGCTCAAAGGTACGCGGCTCGGTATAGATACCGTCATTGACGAAAGCGCTGAAAGCAGCTGCCATTTCCTCGGTGGTCACACCCTCGTGCAGACCGCCCAGAGCCATGTTACCCACCTGCTCGGCATCGGTGCGGGTCAGGGTGGTAAAGCCCAGCTTCTCGGTCATGAAGTTATAGGAGGCAGCCGTGCCGTAGGCCTGATTCACCTTGACGGCAGCACAGTTGGAGGAGAACTTGATCGCATCCTGTACAGACATCAGACCGTCGTAGGTCTTATAGGAGTTCTGGGGATAAACGCCGTAGCCTTCCAGATAGAAAGGATAGTCATCCACGCTGGATGCAGCGGTGATGGTACCATCATCCAGAGCGGCGGCGTAGGTGGAGATGGGCTTGATGGCCGAGCCGCACTGGCGCACCTCGGTGGCCCAGTTCCAGCCGCGGTCATACCGCTTGGCACCGGTGCCGCCCACCATAGCCAGCACATCGCCGGTATAGGGGTCCATCAGCGTGATGGCAGCCTGCAGGGGCTGGCCGTAGGAGTCGGTGTACTCGGTATAGTCGGTGTTTTCGAAGATATTCTCTGCGATCTCCTGATAGGTGGGGTTCTGGCAGGTGTAGATCTTCAGGCCCTTGCCGTAAACCATGGCCACGGCCTTCTCGTGGGCGGTACGGACATAACCGTCAGCGTCGGCCGGATCGTCCTCGATGCCGTAATACTCCACCAGAGCCTGTGCCACGTCTTCGATGACGGCGTCGGTATAGTAGGAGTTGTTGGCGGTAGAAACCACTTCCTGCTCACCGTCGCCGATAATAGGATTGACGTGGTTGCCAAAGCAGGTCCAGCCGTCGGTGAAGACAATCTCTTCAGCCATGGCCTGATCGTACTCCTCCTGAGTGATCAGGAGCTGGTCCAGCATGTTCTCCAGCACCAATTCCTGACGGATACGGTTCTCCTCGCGGCACCAGTCGGCGCGCAGGGGATCGTACATGGAGGGGTTGTTGGTAATGCTGATGAGGCTGGCGCACTCGGCCAGAGTCAGTTCGCTGGCATCCTTGCCGAAATACATGTCGGCTGCCGTCTGTACACCGTAGCACTGGTTGCCCAGATAAATAGTGTTGAGATAAATGGTGATGATCTCGTCCTTGGTGTAGCCTTCTTTTTCCAGAGCCAGCGCACGGTAGATCTCGGTGATCTTACGCTTGACGCTGTTCTCTCTGTTACCGGTGATGTTCTTGATGAGCTGCTGGGTGATGGTGGAGCCGCCCTGCACGTCCTCACCGGTCACGGTGTAGACGATACCGCGCAGCGTACCCTTCCAGTCCACGCCTTCGTGGGTCAGAAAACGCTTGTCCTCGATGGCGATGGTGGCATCCTTAAGATATTGGGGGATGTCCTCGCTGTCGATCCAGATGCGGTTTTCGTTGGCGAAGAGCGTCTGGTACATGATCCACTCGCCGGTGGCGGGATCCTTATAGTACAGTTCCGTGGAAACCTCCTGAGTATACTCGGTCAGGTCCACTTCCACATGGCCGCGCATAGCCGTGTCGATATACTTCATAAAAATACCGACGAACATAGCAAGCGTCAGTACGCCCACCAGACACAGGGTGCCGATCACACCCAGAATCCGCAGAACGATGCGTTTTCCACTTCTGCCGGTGCGCTCCTTCTTTGTTTGTTTATTACGGGCGCTCTGCTCGCCGCGCTGCACGCGCTTGTTGTTTTCTTCCATCACAGGGCACCTTCCTTTCTTTTCGTATTTTTTCCGGTTGATCGTGAAATCAACCAGCTTATCTGCATACCAATTCCAGTATAAAAACCATTGTACCACACCTGTCAAGTTGTAAAAAGGGCGAATTTCGTTTTAATTGTTCCCGTTTCTCACAAAAATACCCACTTATTCCGGTTGTACCATCCCGTTTTTGATATTTTTCCCTCAAAAGGCCATCTTCTGCCACTTGCTTTTTTGATAAAAATTAGGTATAGTGCATGTGAAATATTATTTTCATAGGAGGAATCTGTTATGAACAACGAATATGGCCCCAATTTCATCACTTTGACCGACGACGAAGGCAACAACATCGACCTGGAATACGTGGACGCGCTGGAATGCAACGGCCAGACCTACATGGCCTTCTTCCCCGTGGTGGAAGAGGGCGCTGACGAGGATGCCGATGAATACGGTCTGGTAATCCTCAAGTCCGTGATGGTGGATGGCGAAGAGATGCTCTCCACGCTGGACAGCGAAGAGGAAGCCGAGAAGGTCTACGACCTGTTCATGGAGCAGCTGCTGGAAGACGAGGAGTAATTTTCCTGCCACCGCAGCCTAATTTAGACTTTTCTTTCCCGACCGCATCTGATATAATGACACTGTCTCCCGAAGGGCCGTGACGGATCTTTTTTATCCTCACATTTGGTTATAGGGGATGTCGGATCAGTATGTGGTTTGCAGGCCTCCCGGCTGCCGTTTGCGGCTGGATGTTGGAAGCAGTAAAGCAAGCTGGAGACAACCCACCTGCGAGAAGGTGCAGGTTATAACTCGGTCCCCACGGCCTGCGGGATGACCGGTCTGACGGCTGACAAACCGGTCCGGAGTATCCGGGCCGGTTTTCTGCGACTTGCCCTTTTTTCAGTTTGGTTTCAGCCAAATAAGTTAAGATAAATGCAGATTCCCCCTTGCGAAGTACGGGAAGTTCCTGTATAATGGCTTGGTAACTTTATCAGCAAGGGTAGTATATACCTGTTTTTGAGAGGATTGACAACAACATGAGCGCATCTAGAGAAAAGAAGATCCGTCAGGAACTGGCCGCACAGGGCATTCCCGACATCAAAGAAATCCGTGCCGCTGAAGAGCGTGCCCAGCGTCGCCGTTCCAACATTCTGTACGGCTCCATCGCTGCCATCTTCGTGATCGTGGCTGCAGCCCTGGTGGTTTGGAACTCCCAGATCATCCAGCGCAACAGCACCGCCATCAGCATCGACGGCGTGAAGTATTCCGCCGCAGAGGTCAGCTACTATTATAATAGTGCTATCAACGAAGTCGCTTCCGGCGAGTACGCCAGCTATCTGAGCCTGAACACCAGCTCCCCCCTGACCCAGCAGGTGATGAACGAGATCGACCTGCTGTTCTTGGGCATCACCCTGCCCGAGGGCAAGGAGTCTATGACCTGGCACGAGTACTGCATGGACATCGCCAAGCAGACCCTGATCAGCCAGACCGCCGTTCTCAAGGCTGCTGAGGCCGAGAACTTCACCTTCACCGAAGAGATGGAGGAAGAAGTCCAGAACACCATGGAGACCGTCGCTCTGTACGCCAAGTATTCCGGTGTCTCCACCTCCGCTTACATCAAGAGCATGTTCGGCAACGGCATGACCGACAACGCCTTCGAGAACCTGCTGCACAACTCCGTTCTGGTGGCTCACTTCCAGGAACAGCATTGGAATAATCTGACCTACACCGTCGATCAGATGACCGAGTACTATAACAAGAACAAGAACACCTTCGACTCCGCCTCCTACGAATACATCTACTTCAAGGCCACCGCTTCCTCCACCACCGATGCCAACGGCAACACCGTTGCCGCCACCGATGCTGAGAACGCTGCCGCCAAGGCCGCTGCCGAGGCTGCTGCCAAGGATGCTCTGGCCCGCTATCAGGCCGGCGAGTCTCTGGAGACCATCGCTGCCGACTATTCCGACATCGCTTCCTACTACAAGCAGGAAAACGGCACCTACGGTTCTTCCGTGGTGCAGGAGTGGGTCTACGGTGACGAGCGCGTTGCCGGCGATAAGACCATGCTGGAGAACACCAGCGCCTACTATGTCGCCGGTTTCCTCTCCCGCGGCCGCAACGATTATCT
>JAZKYM010000076.1:0-2524 GCA_045612165.1 Vescimonas sp. | reverse complement strand
AAATAAATCCCTCATACGCCGCAGCGTATTTCATAGCGACAGCTATTTCATAACGCGAAGCGTTATTTCACAAATCCTGTAAGGGATTTATTTCATTGGAAAAAGTCACCTTTGTCAGTAGACAAAAGTGACTTTTTTCGTGGTGGAGGCGAGGGGAGTCGAACCCCTGTCCGAAAGCGTTTTGACAAGACTTTCTCCGGGCGCAGTTAAGTTTCTACATTCCCTCCCTGACAAGGCACTTAACAGACTTGGCAGTTCAGTAGAGTCATGATGCGTGGGCAGGGCAACTCTTACCTGCCTCACGGACGCCACGTAAACGACGCCTTCCCCGGCCCGTGGCCTCTCCGGTTCAGACGGTCACTGCTTAGGCAGCGACAGCAACAGTGTTAGTGTTGTTGGTTAATTTTTAATTGCCCGTTTTATGGTGGCCAGGCGCCACCGCCCGCTTATCCGGCCTCCGCGCCCCCGTCGAAACCGGTACGCCCCCGAATCTCTATTCAAAAATACGCAAGCGCATTTTTGAGCTTGGGCGGGGTACTGCGCGCACTCGCGTTGCTCGCACACTGGTACCCCGAGAGGTGTTTTTTGCCACGCACATGGAAAGCGCCGATGCGCCGCCGGTGGCGGATGCAGCGAGGCGCTTTCGAGGAAGTGTCCCGATTGGCAGGCGCAAACAGCGCCTGGGAATCGGCTGACACGACGGTGACCGCGTAGCAAAAAACGGATTGGAATTTATTTTTACCGTCTGTCGGGGAAACATGCGCCTCCCCGACAGATCGGAAAAAACCGGAACTTATCTGTAACGTGCGAAGGGATCAGCCAGCAGACGGGGAGCAGGATACTCCACGCCCTTGGTGTCCACGCTGATGGAAGCGATGACCTGAGGGGTCAGGGGCTTGTCGGCGCCGTTGGTCTTCACGGCGGCGATGGCGTCCACCGTCTCCATACCCTCCATGACCATGCCGAAGGCGGCATACTGGCCGTCCAGGAAGTAGCCGTCCTGATGCATGATGAAGAACTGGCTGCCGGCGGTGTTGGGAGCCTGAGAACGGGCCATGCTCAGCACGCCGCGGCTGTGGCGAAGATCGTTCTGGACGCCGTTGGCGGCGAACTCACCCTTGATGCAATAGCCGGGGCCGCCGGTACCCGTACCCTGAGGGGAGCCGCCCTGAATCATGAAGCCGGAGGTGACGCGGTGGAAGATGAGGCCGTTATAAAAGCCGCGGTTGCAAAGAGAGATGAAATTGCGCACGCTCTCGGGTGCGATGTCGGGATACAGCTCGCAGACGATCTTGGAGCCGTTTTCCATGGTGATGGTTGCGATAGGATTCATATGTGATTCTCCTTTTTGGATTGAAATACTACATTTGCTGGATATCGCGGCGCTCCAACCAGACTTGGAATTCCTCAAATTCGGTCATGTTGCTCTCCACAGTCAGAAGGCGCTTGCCGTCTTCGTCAAACAAAACCAGTTCGCCCAGCAGATTGCGGCGATACCGGCAGATGCGGTGGGCAGGAAGATCCCACGCCTGGCCGGTGATTTCTTTGACATGGATGCGTTTGTCGCTGACCTCAAAGTGATGGTTTTTCTTGAAAATCAAAAAGTAACCCAGCGAGAAAGCGATGGCCGTCATGCCGATCATACCCAGCCAAACACGCACAGGCGCCAGAAAGGGAACGGCATTGCACAGAACGTTTACTGCTTCCGTGTAGGCCAGCGTCGGAATCAGCACCAAGAGAAGATACTTGATCCGTCCTGCTTTCTGAGGACTCATATAGAGAATGTTTTGCTCCATAGCCGCCTCTTATCCTCGGTTCTTCTCCCGCGTGGCGCGGTCCATTTCGCGCTTGGCGTCCCGGGCGGCGATGGATTCGCGCTTGTCGTAGGTCTTTTTACCCTTGCACAGGCCCAGCTCCACCTTGACGCGGCTGTCCTTGAAGTAGAGGGACAGGGGGATGAGGGAGTAGCCGTCCTGCTTTTGCAGCGCCTGCAGCTTGCGGATCTCCCGTTTGTGCATCAAAAGGCGCTTGGGGCGGTCCGGGTCGCGGTTGAAGATGTTGCCCTGCTCGTAGGGGGAGATATGCATCTGGTAGGCGTAGATCTCGCCGTCCTTGGCCACGCAGAAGGAGTCCTTCAAATTGGCCTGACCGCCGCGGATGGACTTGACCTCCGTGCCGAACAGCTCGATACCGGCTTCGTAGCGCTCCTCCACAAAATAGTCGTGGAAGGCCTTGCGGTTCTGCACCGCCGTCTTGATGCCTTTCTTTTCCATGGGTGAGCGCCTCCTTTCGGCAGTAGTGGAGAATCAGTATAGCACATTTTGCCGCTCTTTGCAAGTGGAATGGTGTCGAAGGGGCGTGATGCCGCGCCGCGGCGGTTTCGTGGGGCGGAGCGAGGGTGTGGAGTTTACTGTAAATAATTTATGTAAACCGCGGAAGATGGGGACGGAGAACACGGGCGGATGATATCCGCCCCTACGAGGGTAACGGGGGACACGGGCGGATGGTGTGCGGCGTGACGAGG
>JAZKYM010000075.1:0-6480 GCA_045612165.1 Vescimonas sp. | reverse complement strand
CAATAACCGCGCCCTCAAGTCCCTGAGCGACATGCTCAAGGGTAAGCAGGGTCGCTTCCGCCAGAACCTGCTGGGTAAGCGTGTTGACTACTCCGGCCGTAGCGTTATCGTCGTCGGCCCCGAGCTGAAGATCTATCAGTGTGGTGTGCCCAAGGAGATGGCAGTGGAGCTGTTCCGCCCCTTCATTATGAAGAAGCTGGTGGAAGACGGCAGCGCCAACAACATCAAGTCTGCCAAGAAGATGGTGGATAAGGGCCGCACCGAGGTGTGGGATGCTCTGGATGAGATCATCAAGGACCATCCCGTCATGCTCAACCGCGCTCCCACGCTGCACCGTCTGGGTATTCAGGCTTTCGAGCCTGTGCTGGTGGAAGGCCGCGCTCTGAAGCTGCACCCCCTGACCTGTACCGCATTTAACGCCGACTTCGACGGCGACCAGATGGCTATCCACGTGCCTCTGTCCGCTGAAGCTCAGGCTGAGGCAAGACTGCTGATGCTCTCTGCCAACAACCTGCTGCGTCCTCAGGATGGCGGCCCCGTCACCGTGCCTACGCAGGATATGGTGCTCGGTTCCTACTACCTGACCATCGAGCGCTTCGAGAACGGCATGTGCCAGCTGACTCAGGATGAGTTCTGGCCTGAGAACATCCCCTTCGAGTTTGCCGGCAAGAGCTATGACCAGCTGACTGACGAAGAGAAGGCTTCCATCCGTCTGAACATCTATCGCGACGAAGAGGAAGTGATGATGGCTTATAATGAGCACGTCATCGGTATCCACCAGCCCGTTCTGGTTCGCGTGAACAAGGAATTCAATGGTGAGAAGCTGTCCGGCGTTGTTCGCGTCACCCCCGGCCGCATCATCTTCAACCGCAATATCCCTCAGGAACTGGGCTTCGTCAAGCGTTTCAATGACGATGGTACCCCCTCTGAGAAGTTCTTCGATTACGAGATCACCGAAACCTGCGGCAAGAAGCAGCTGGGCAAGATCGTTGACCGCACCATCAAGCAGCACGGCTTCACCATCGCCGCTGAGGTGCTGGACAACATCAAGGCCACCGGCTATAAGTATTCTACCCGTGGTTCCATCACCATCTCCATCGCCGACATGACCGTGCCTGAGAAGAAGTACACCCTCATCGCTGAGACTGAGGAGCGCGTCGTGGAGATCGAAGAGCAGTACAACATGGGCTTCATTACCGACGAAGAGCGCTATAAGCTGGTTGTTCGTGAGTGGGAAAAGACCACCGACGACGTGACCCGTGCTCTGACCGAGAACATGGATCAGTACAACCCCATCTTCATGATGGCTGACTCCGGCGCCCGTGGCTCCATGAAGCAGATCCGTCAGCTGACCGGTATGCGTGGTCTGATGGCCAACACCGCCGGTAAGACCATCGAGATCCCCATCAAGGCAAACTTCCGCGAAGGCCTGAGCGTGCTGGAGTACTTTACCTCCTCCCGTGGTGCCCGTAAGGGTCTGGCCGATACGGCTCTGCGTACCGCCGACTCCGGTTACCTGACCCGTCGAATGGTGGACGTGTGCCAGGAAGTTATCATCCGCGAGGACGATTGCGGTGTGGATAAGGGCATTGTTGTCAGCGAGATCAGCGAGGGCGGCCAGATCATCGAGAAGTTCTCTGAGCGTATCCGCGGCCGTTTCCCCGTCCGTGATATCTGCAAGCCCGGCACTGACGAAGTGCTCATCAGCAAGGATCACATGATGGATGATTCCGATGCAGAGCTGCTCAAGAAGTTCGATATTGATACTGCCGAGATCCGCACCGTGCTGACCTGTAAGGCTCACAGCGGTATCTGCGCCAAGTGCTACGGTATGAACCTGGCCACCTCCAAGCCTGTTGGCCCCGGCGAGGCTGTCGGTATCATCGCTGCACAGTCCATCGGTGAGCCCGGTACCCAGCTGACCATGCGTACGTTCCACACCGGCGGCGTTGCCGGCGGCGATATCACTCAGGGTCTTCCCCGAGTGGAGGAACTGTTCGAGGCCCGTAAGCCCAAGAAGATGGCAACTCTGGCCGAAATCGGTGGTAAGGTCCGCTTCGAGCAGGCCGCCAAGGGAAGCCTCCTGCACATCGTCGTCACTGCCGATGATGGCGACACCCGTACCTATGCTGTGCCTCACACCGGCCTGCAGGTCAAGGATGGCGACATCATCGAGAAGGGCAAGCAGCTGCAGGACGGCGCTCTGAATCCCCACGATGTGCTGCGTATCCGCGGCGCAAGCGCTGTTCACAACTACCTGATTCAGGAAGTTCTGAAGGTTTACCGTCAGCAGGGCGTTGACATCAACGATAAGCATATCGAAGTCATCGTCCGTCAGATGATGCGTAAGGTCCGTGTCGAGGAAGCCGGCGATACCACGCTGCTCTCCGGCGCCATGGCCGACATTCTGGAGGTCGAGGACGAGAACGCCAAGGTTCGCGCCCGTATCGCAGCCGGCGAAGTGGCCGAAGACGGTGAGGAGCTGAAGGAAGCCACCTACACCCAGCTGCTGATGGGTATCACCAAGGCCTCTCTGGCCACCGACTCCTTCCTGTCTGCCGCCTCCTTCCAGGAAACCACCAAGGTCCTGACCGAGGCTGCCATCAAGGGTAAGGTGGACCACCTGACCGGCCTGAAGGAGAACGTCATCATCGGTAAGCTGATCCCTGCCGGCGCAGGCCTGAACGCCTATCGCCAGTTCGCCGAGCAGCTGGTTCCCGAGGCAGAGAATGCCGAGGAAGCTGCTGTGATGGAAGAGCAGGAAATCACCCAGATCGTTGAAACGGTTGAATTCGCAGAAGAATAACGGTTTATCAAAAAGCACCCGGCCGTAAGGTCGGGTGCTTTTCCGTTCTTCGGCGGAAAACGCGGAAATACATGAAAAAAGGTTGAAAATTTTCTGAAGATTCTACTTGACGCTAGCCAAGAGGTATGCTATAATTCCAAATTGCGCGAGAAGTTTTTTCGCGAATTTTGCCATGCCAAGGACACTGTCCACGGGAGGGAAGAGCGGGTGCCGGAAGAGTTGACTACGAAGAAAAAAGTGGTCGGTCTTAAGCAGACACGCCGCGCCGTGATGGAAGGTTGCGCCGAGAAGGTGTACGTAGCGCGAGATGCCGATCCTGCGCTGACCGAGCCGCTGCTGCAGATTTGCCGCAGCAAAGGCCTTTGTACGGTAGAGGTCCCCACCATGAAAGAGCTGGGGCGGTCCTGTGCCATCGCCGTTGGCACCGCAGCGGCTGCGGTTTTGGTAAAATAAGTTGGTTTTCCCGGAATAAAATTCCTTTGTTCCGCGAAACATATAGGGAGACCACTCCCAACATTCTATAGAAAGGAGTTCATTGCATGCCTACTTTTAATCAGCTGGTCAAGCAGGGCAGAAAGCAGACTACTTACAAGTCCAACTCTCCCGCTATGCAGAAGGGCCTGAATACGCTGAAGAACAAGGAGACCGATCTGTCTTCCCCTCAGAAGCGTGGCGTCTGCACCGCCGTGAGAACCGCTACCCCCAAGAAGCCTAACTCCGCTCTGCGTAAGATCGCTCGTGTCCGTCTGACTAACGGTTACGAGGTCACCGCTTACATTCCCGGTGTTGGTCATTCTCTGCAGGAGCACTCTGTGGTTATGATCCGCGGCGGTCGTGTAAAGGACCTGCCCGGCGTTCGCTACCACATCATCCGTGGTACTCTGGATACTCAGGGTGTTCAGGGCCGTATGCAGAGCCGTTCCAAGTACGGTGCCAAGCGTCCTAAGAGCAAGTAATCCCCGCATGAAATGAGCTTTGCCAAAAGGTTATATAAATGAGTACCTCTTTGGCAGGCCGTACAACAGCCCGAAACGCGCGGCTGTTGAGTACCTATGAAATCATATTATTATGAAGGAGGGAAGCAAAGTGCCCAGAAGAGGTAATGTTCCCAAGAGAGAAATCCTGCCCGATCCCATGTATAACAGCGTTCTGGTGACCAAGCTGGTCAACAGCATTATGCTGGATGGTAAGAAGGGCGTTGCCCAGAAGGTTGTCTACGGTGCCTTCGACCTGATCAAGGAGAAGACCGATAAGGAGCCTCTGGAAGTGTTCAGCCAGGCTATGGAAAATATCATGCCCAGCCTGGAAGTTAAGTCTCGCCGCGTCGGCGGTGCCACCTATCAGGTCCCCATGGAAGTTCGTCCCGCCCGTCGTCAGACCCTGGGTCTGCGCTGGCTGACCGCTTACTCCCGCGCCCGCGGTGAGCGCACCATGGCCGAGCGCCTGGCCGGTGAGATCATGGATGCTGCCAACAATACCGGCGCTTCCGTGAAGAAGCGTGAAGATGTCCACAGAATGGCCGAGTCCAACAAGGCATTCGCCCACTTCCGTTGGTAATCGTCGCATAGAGAAAAGGAGAACGTTATGCCGAGAAAAGTTGCTCTGGAAAACACAAGAAATATCGGCATCATGGCCCACATCGATGCAGGCAAGACCACTACCACCGAGCGTATCCTGTACTACACTGGTGTCAGCTATAAGATTGGCGAGACCCATGAAGGTACGGCTACCATGGACTGGATGGAGCAGGAGCAGGAGCGTGGTATTACCATCACTTCTGCAGCTACTACCTGCTACTGGAGCGGTTCTGAGAATCAGTTCCCCCAGCACCGTATCAACATCATTGACACTCCCGGCCACGTGGACTTTACTGTGGAGGTGGAGCGTTCTCTGCGCGTGCTGGACGGTAGTGTGACCGTCATGTGCGCTAAGGGTGGCGTTGAACCCCAGTCTGAAACCGTGTGGCGTCAGGCTGATAACTATCATGTCCCCCGTATGATTTACATCAATAAGATGGATATCACGGGCGCTGATTTCTATCACGTGCTGGACATGATCGCCGATCGCCTCAAGTGCAATGCTGTGCCTATTCAGCTGCCCATCGGCAAGGAAGATACCTTCGTTGGTATCATCGATCTGGTCAAGATGAAGGCCGAGGTGTACTACGATCAGTTGGGTAAGGATGTTCGCGAGGAAGAGATCCCCGAGGATATGGTGGAGCTGGCCGAAGAGTATCGTGAAAAGATGCTGGACGCCATCACCATGTTCGACGATGAGATCATGATGATGTTCCTGGAGGGTGAAGAGATCCCCGAGGCGAAGATCCGTGCCGCAATCCGCAAGGCTACCATCGCTGTGGAAATGATCCCCGTTGTCTGCGGTTCTTCTTACCGCAACAAGGGTGTTCAGAAGATGCTGGATGCCGTGGTGGATTATATGCCCGCCCCCACCGATATCGAAACCATTAAGGGTGTGAACCCCAAGACCGAGGAAGAGGAAGAGCGTCCCGCTACCGATGACGCACCCTTCTCCGCCCTCGCTTTCAAGATCATGACTGACCCCTATGTGGGCCGTCTGAGCTTCTTCCGCGTGTACTCCGGCACCATCAACGCCGGCAGCGCCGTCCTCAATGCAACCAAGGGCAAGAGAGAGCGCGTCGGTCGTCTGCTGCAGATGCATGCAAACCACCGCGAGGATATCGAGACCGTTTACGCCGGCGACATCGCCGCTGTTGTCGGTCTGAAGAACACCACCACCGGTGATACCCTCTGCGATGAAAAGTTCCCCATCATCCTGGAGTCCATGGAATTCCCCGAGCCTGTGATCCGCGTGGCCATCGAGCCCAAGACTAAGGCCGGTGAGGAGAAGATGGGCATCGCCCTGGCCAAGCTGGCTGAGGAAGATCCCACCTTCCGTACCTACACCGATGAGGAAACCGGCCAGACCATCATTGCCGGTATGGGCGAGCTGCACCTGGAAATCATCGTGGACCGCCTGCTGCGCGAGTTCAAGGTGGAAGCCAACGTCGGTGCTCCCCAGGTCGCCTACAAGGAGACCATCCGCAATGCTGTGGACCAGGATACCAAGTACGCTCGCCAGAGCGGTGGTAAGGGTCAGTACGGTCACGTCAAGATCCATGTCGAACCCAATGAGTCCGGTAAGGGCTACGAGTTCGAAAGCAAGATCGTTGGCGGCGCCGTGCCCAAGGAGTATATCCCTGCCATCGATGCAGGTATCAAGGGCGCCATGCTGTCCGGTGTTTGCGCCGGCTATCCTGTTGTGGACGTCAAGGTTACCCTGTACGACGGTTCCTACCACGAAGTCGACTCTTCCGAAATGGCATTCAAGATCGCCGGCTCCATGGCCTTCAAGGAGGCTATGCGCAAGGCTCAGCCCACGCTGCTCGAGCCCATCATGAAGGTCTGCGTCATCGTCCCCGATGAGTACATGGGTGACGTTATCGGTGACCTGAACGGTCGCCGTGGCCAGATCCAGGGCTACGAGATGCGCAGCGGTGCTCAGCAGATCGACGCTTTCGTGCCTCTGGCAGAGATGTTCGGCTATGCTACCGATCTTCGTTCCCGCACTCAGGGCCGTGGTCAGTATACCATGGAACCCAGCCATTACATTGAGCTGCCCAAGAGCCTGCAGGAGAAGCTGATCAGCAAGCGCGC
>JAZKYM010000074.1:0-48259 GCA_045612165.1 Vescimonas sp. | reverse complement strand
GGTTCCAACGCGCGAGCGTGCAGGTTCGAGTCCTGTCATCCGCACCATATCGAGTGTTCATAACGGTTTTAACCGTTTTGGACACTCGATTTTTCTTTTCAGTTTTTAGAATTGCGCCGTCGCAATCCGATGCTCGCTGCAGTATGCTGCAGTATGGGACATCCATGCATATCCTTCGAATTTTGAACTTTTTGTAAACTTTAGAATAAAGTTGCACATTTGTGTGCAACTTTTTGCCTATTTGCTCCTACTTATAGAAGGACACTTTGTTCTTACTACTTGCAAGGGGGAAATATAAATTGTACAATAAGCGATGTATGGGTGTATTGCTTGCTCAAAAAGCAGAGGATACACCGCAAAGGGTAAAATGGATCCACGAACCTTTTGGTATATTTCACTGTATCGAGTGTTTGCAGTTGGACGGATGTTGGTTCAAACAGGATAACACACCAATTTGGCCGCACCACGACAGATGCCATTGCAGACTGGAAGAGGTCGATTACTTAACGGTTCTAATGAATGCCTCTACCGTCAGTGATTACAGAAAATTCGACCCATATCTGTTTAATACAAACGGGCTTCAGACACACAATAAGGAAAAACTTTTTACAGAGTGGGGGTATGCTGTTGAAGATGCACGATGGTTGCAGGCGGAAATCGAGCGACAAGCAAGAGAAAAATATATTGCTGGGGAATATATCCTGGGTAAATTGAACTGGAACGGTCAAAGAATCAGTATTCGCATAACAATTCCGAGAAAAGACGGATCCGGCGATGTTTCCTTCATCACCGGCTGGATGGTAGAGCCGAATGGAAAGCTAAGATTGACTACACCCTATGGAGGTAAGTAAGATGCAGGAAATGGATAATGTGCAGGTAATTGTAGAAAAAGAAAAGTACGCCAGAGAAGGTGTTCATAAGGGCATGTTTGGCTGGATTTGCTATCCAAAATGTGCAGAAGGATACTGGCTGGTTAATTTCCCGCAATGTGGAGAAAAAAAGGATATTGCCGAAATTAGCATCAAGGAAGAAGATTTGAGAATCGTAGAAATCCTTGATGCACAAATGAACGAGCAGATCAAAGCGAAGTTTGAAAATGCACAGAACAGAGTAAAGGCAGCCACAGTCCCTCCAGACGATATTTCCGGATATTTGATTTAGATAACACAAAAATACAAAACCCTCCCTAAGGTGACATCACCCTTAGGTTCCTGTGGGTGACCGTGTGGGTTCGACCCCCACTACCCGTACCATCTAAAGACACCATTGAAATCTGAACCCTCAAGTTCAGACTCAATGGTGTTTTTATTATATAACCCAGTATTTATGCGGCTTTTCGAGGTCGCATTTTCTTTTTGCAAGCTGGACTGAAAACAGAAAAACTCAAATTAGGCAATCCAAAGATTTAAAACAAACCATTTCGAACCCATAAGTCTATCTACACGTGTCCTATAAAACCGCATTCTTCTGGGCGTATTCCTCTTCCTTCTGTTCAGGAGTCTTGTATTGCAGTTTCTTGTGTGGACGTTTGGTATTATAGAAAACTATGTACTTGTCCACTGCACTTCGGAAGTCTGCCTCCGAACGGTATTTCGTTCGATACAATTCCTCTCGCTTCAAAGAAGCAAAGAACGATTCCATCACCGAATTGTCATACGGCACGTGCGCGCGTGAAAAAGAGTGCGTAATGTGTAGTGACCGCATATAGTAATTCATCGTCTTGGAACGGTAGTTGTCACCACGGTCAGTATGGAAAACCAAACTTGAATCCGGCTGACGTGCTTTATAGGCGATCTGAAAAGTTGACTTTACAAGCTGCGTGCTGTTGGTCTTGCTGATTTTATAACCCACGACCATACGGGAGAACAGATCAATAATTACACAAATATAATAAGCGTTTTCGCCGTACTTGAAATAAGTAACATCACTAACCCACACTTCGTTCGGTTTGGTTGTATCAAACTCTTGGTTGAGGTGATTTTTGTATTTGCGCCCTTCGTCCTCGTACAGCTTTTTAGCTGACTGACGAATGCTGAACAATCCCATATCACGCATAAGCGTGCGCACCATTTCATTACTGACTTTGTATCCTTCACTTTTCATAACTGCCGCAATTTTAGCGGCACCAAAGATCTGATTACTTTCGTCGTATATCTCCTGTATGCGAAGCCGTAATTCCTCACGGCGTTTTGCATACCACGTGTTGTCTTTCTTGTTGCGGAGAACATGGTTGTAAAAGGTTCCTCGGGGAATGTCAAACGCATCGCAGATCACGTGCACGTTATATTTTCCGTATAGTTGTTCAGCAGCATATAGCTGTTGCCTCAATGGCAATCTCGGCGTGCAGGTTGCAGATTTGAGAATTTCAACGATACTTTCCAAGCGTGTGGCTTTGTTTTCAAGCAAATGAAAATCGCGGATGTCCACGGTTCTCCTATTAGCAATGTTTTGTTCCTCTCTATAAATGCGTAACCAACTGTAAAAGGCGCTCTTGGGTATGCCAGTGTCGGCGAGGATACGCGCAGACGGCTCACCGGATATAACACGGTCAATGACCGTTTGTTTTTCTTCTTTGGTGTATGTTCTCATATTTTCAACTCCTATATTGAATGCATTGAAACAATTTTACGACATTTTCTGTAGGAATTGAAAGAAATGTAGAAATATGTTATAATATACAAAGAAAATATTATTGGCGGTTTTAAGAACACCTTTTTGGTAGTAAAATAAAAATATAACGGAGATAGCTATGGAAGAAAAATTTGATAGTAAAGAGTACATAAGAATTTTAGGCGAAGAATTAATCAATGATTTTATTAAAGCAGGAAAAACAACACATACTTGCGCTGTCGGTTCAGGTCGAGAAAAAGCCCTTATGAATAAATTGAAAAGCATTTTACCGCATGGTATAGGTGTTGGTAGCGGATTTGTAATTGATTCATTAGGCAATACTTCTTCACAATGTGATTTGATAATATATGAAGAGGAGTTTGCTCTTAAGTTTATCATCAACGATGATGAAACTTACGCATATTACAATTGTGAAAGTGTTATTGCTGTGGGCGAGATTAAATCAGATGCTTCTCTTGCTGATATTGAAGACTCATTTAAGAAATTAAAGAAAATCAGGGAATTGGTTCGGCACAAAGAAGATGACAATCGTTTTCGTTGTTATCTTTCTAAACTGGTTGCGTGTGGTGCGGATTCGGAGAAATATGAACCTAAAACAAAGAGCACGGATCAGATATTTACGTTTGTTTTGTGTAAGTCATTAAAAACACCTTTGAGTTCTATTGCGAATAAGGCAAAAGAAATCTTTGAAACTAAAGATAAATATTTCAATATTATTTTTCCGATAGAGGGTAAGCCCATAACATATATTGATGAAAATGTCAATTGTTTGACTCAGAGTGCGCTAAACGCAACTGCCTTATGTGAACTTTCAGACGAAGATGTTGGCTTTAATTACTTCATCACAAAATTGCTTTATCAAATCGAACATGGGCGCTCCGTGCCCTTAAATACTCAAAGATATATACAATTGAAAAATAGATTTAGCGTTTCGACTATAACCCCAGTATTATAAAACCCAGTATTTGTTTTAACATACCGGAGAGTAACAATTGTTAGATTGGTGGAATAAATATGGCTATAATAAAATGTCCTGAGTGCATGAATGATATAAGTGATAAAGCAGAGGTTTGCGTTCACTGCGGATATCCAATTATAAGAGAGCAGTTAGCAACAAAAGTAGCTCCTGCTTTACCAACAGAAGAACCTGCTACGATGGAGAAAACAAATCCTTCCTCTATGGACCAAAAGAAGAAAATAACTATCGCTGCTGTGATTTCCATTATGCTTGCATTGATTATTGTAATAATAGCAATATCATCTCACACTCAAAAAGAAGAACGGTTCAAAAGAGATTTGGGTGAAGTATTTGCATTTAATTTCGAAATGGACATGGAAGACATAATCATGTATGAGGCACTTACCTTCGGCAACGTTGATTACGAGTATGATCCAGAAGTTAATAGACTGGATTTTGCCGATGACGGCGAAGGGCATTCCCGTCACAAGTATTTCTTTGATGATGAAACCAGCAAACTGACGAGTGCTTATTATATGGATCAGACAGCAGGAAAGTTTCGTTCGGATGATTCTGATACTTGCGAACATATCAAGCCGTTCAAAAATAATCTGATTAAAGTTATTGGAGATTGGGACTCAGACTCTTACGCGGGCCTATTCAAGGAAGCCTATGGTAATATTGGCGGAATTAGATGCAAAGTTACGTATCAGGATGGTCATGAAAAGGCTATTTTTATTTCACGCCACGAAGATTAACAAAAAACTCGCTGCTGTATTTTTGGGTAAGAGTTCGAAGTCATACGCAAAACTGCCGAAAATATCTTTTTTGTAGCCCATAGACACAAAAAGCAGCACCCCTATATGGGGTGCTGCTTTCTTATTCGCCGACGGCTTTGTTGGTGAGCATTGTCCGGATCATTTGGAGCATGCCGGGCTTTTGCATGGCGGTATGGGCTTCCCCAAGGCAAAGCGCCGTTTTTCGGCTTTCCTGCGCAGGGAGCCAGACAGGCAGCGTGTCGCCGTTGGGGTTACCGGTACGGACGAAGTTGCACAGATAATCGACCATTTGATTGCTGAGGGCGTAGTCTTTTTCCGTCATAGGGCGCCAGCAGTTGTCCAAGGTGCCGAACCAGTACCACAGATCGGAAGAATGCCACGCACCGTGATCGTCACCGGGCAGGCGGCGGTTAAAGTACCAAGTGTAGGCCGGTTCCTTCTGGGCGGTGCACCAGGAGGCGGCCATCTGATAAAGGATAGGCGGCATCATATCTTCGCTGGTGATACCGGCCAGATAGGGGACATGGGCCTGCTGATTGGCGGTCAATAGCGCAGTGCCGGTTCCGACCACCAGCCGTCCGTCCTGACAGGGAAAGCTGCCGGGGCTGCGCAGCTCTTTTTTCGTTTTGTTCCATGCGGTGAAAAGTGCCTCTGGAGAGATGGCGCGGAACTCCGACAGCGTGTGGCAGCCGGCCTTTTCCATGGCGGTCTGCCAGAAGCGGTAGTGTTTTTCTGCCGGTGCGGCGGAGAGGATCTTGCTGATACCGCCGCCGCTGGACATGACGGCACTGCGGAAAAGACCCTGACTCAAGGGACTGAGGCAGTGCTGCTGCACGCTCATGGCACCGGCGCTTTGTCCCATAATGGTGATGGCATCGGCATTGCCGCCGAAGGCGGCGATGTTGTCGCCAATCCACTGCAGTGCGGTCAGCTGATCGTAGAGGCCGTAGTTGCCGGTATAGCCAGCCTCGTCCTTCAGCTGCGGCAGGCAGACAAAGCCCAAGGGGCCGAGGCGGTAGTTTAATGTGACACCAATGACACCTTTCGTGGGCCAGACAGGGCCGTCGAAATGCTTTTCGTGGGCGCAGCCGCCGGTGAAGCCGCCGCCGTGGATATAGACCAGAACCGGCAGATTGTCGCCAGCTTTGGCGCCGTCTGGCGTGAAGATGTTGAGAAACAGGCAGTCTTCGCTGTAAGTGTAGGTTTCACCCCGGCGGAACTCGTTGTAGTAAAAGATCTTTTTGGGATTTTCTTCTTCGTTGTAAAAAGAACGGGGCTGATAGCAGCACGCGCCGTATTCGGTGGCATCGTAGATGCCGTCCCAGCAGGTTACCTGTCGGGGATATTCCCAGCGGCCGGCGGTGGCATAGCGGATGCCCTTATAAGCAACGGTGCCGCTGACGCGGCCGGCGCAACCGCGTACCGGACCGCAGGGAGTGTGAACGATGTAATCCATAAATGCTACCTCACGGAAAGAATGGTTGTGCCGTTTGGCCGGCGTGGAGATTACGCTTCGCCGTCAGACGGCTCTTTGCTGACAGCGGCAGCTTTTTTGAGGGCGATTTGGGCGCGAACCTCGGGGGTGATGTTCCAAACGAACTTGAAAGCGGCCCAAGAACCCAGAATAAACACGGCAGGAATCAGCACGCACAGAATCTTAAAGCCAAAGACGGTGTTTGCGCTCTGAATGGCCAGATTCGAGTCGTAGTGAACCCAATCCAGCGCCAAAAAGGTGACGCCCATGCCGATGGTCTGACCGATGCGACGGGAGAGACTGAACGTGCCGTAAATGGAGCCTTCCGTGCGCTTGCCCGTTTGGTGTTCGTTGTAGTCGATGGCTTCGCCCACCAGACCCCATTGCATCTGGATGGACACCATGGCAAAGCCGGTGCCCACACCGAGGATAACGCCATGAACCAGAGGGCCGACATTCATCATCAGGTGCATGGCAAACAGACCGACACACAGGGCGCCGCCGATGAGCAGCGTGACGCGGATTACCTTTTCCAGGCCTAGCTTTTTGCACAGGAACGGGACGCCGATCATTGCGCCGGCCATAAAGGGGGCAGACAGAATGGAGGCCAGAGATTTATACGTCACATCATTGTAAACGGCGGAGTACATGTACATACTGATGTTGTCGGTCAGATGCTGCATGGTGCAGATGCATACACCGTGGATGCACAGTGCCACAAAGGGACGGTTCCTCTTCAAGACATCCAGAATGTCGGAGACTTTGATGTCATCGGATTTGACCTGCTGCCCCACAATAACGCGCTCCTCGGTCAGTGCATAGTGCAGCAGGCAGGCCACAAAGCCGACAATGGCGCAACCGGTGCCGATGATCATATAACCGGTGGAGGTGTTTTCGCCGAACATGCCGATGATCAACGGGCAGACGATGCCGGGGATCATGTTGCCGAACATGGAGCCAACGCCGCGTGCGGAGGAGAGGGAGGCGCGCTCGGTATCGTTGGTGGACATGGCGCTCAGCAAAGAACCCATGGGGATGTTGAACATGGTGTAAGAGGCCTCGTAGAGAACCTTGAAGGAGAACAGAGCCACCAACAAGGGGATGCCCTCCAGAAAGGTGGGGACAGTCCACAGGGCAATGGCAGTCACGGCCAGCAAGGGGGTGGCGCGCAGCAGCCAAGGGCGGAACTTGCCGCGCTTGTTCTGCTTTCTGGCAAAGGCCTTATCCATCAAGGCGCCCATCATGGGGTCGTTGATGGCGTCCCAGACGGTCCAGATCACGGTCAATGCAAACATCAGGGTTCTGCTGATCCCCAGCACGTTGGTGCAGTAGATGGAGAAGGTGCCCGACATCAGGGCAAAGGTCATACAGCCGCCCCAATCGCCGAACATATAGCCGAACCAGTGTTTCTTGGTCAGGCTGCCGCTCGCTGTTTTCATGGTAAAGACCTCCGGAGATGTAGTGACAGTTTGTTTTTAACCATGGTACTACACCGCGCCCACAAAGTAAATTGGGAAAGCCTGAAAAAGGAAGGGTTTTACAAAATAGATACAGTCCTGAACGCTGCCGGCCGCTCTTGCGTGGGTGGGTAAAGTTGTGGTATGATAACAAACGATACTGCACAAAAGCGGAAGGAGGGGTATTGTGTCACAAGCGGCAGCGCCGCGTCTGTGGACGCGCGATTTCACCATCATTACCGTCGGCAGCATGATCTCGATGCTGGGCAATATGCTCTCCGGCTTTGCGGTGAGCCTGATGGTGCTGGACAAGACGGAGTCTACGTTTTTATATGTGCTTTTCAACGTGTGCTGGCAGGTACCCATGCTGGTGTGCCCGTTGCTGGCAGGCCCTTATCTGGACCGCATGAGCCGCAAAAAGGTGATCTACGGACTGGATTTTCTGTCGGCCGGCATTTATCTGACCATGTTTTTTGTGCTGCGCACCGGATGGTTCCACTACCCCACCATGCTGGTCAGCTGTATTTTGGTGGGCGCCATCAGCAGTGTCTACATGGTGGCCTACGACAGCTTTTACCCCAATCTGATCTCCGAGGGAAACTACGGTAAAGCTTACTCCGTCTCCAGCGTTATGATGGATATTACGGCGCTGGCCTATCCCCTGGGCGCTGTTTTGTATGATCGGATCGGCATTGCGCCTCTTTTCGCCATTACGGCCGGCACGTTTTTTGTTGCTGCCTGCTTTGAGTGCTCCATCCGATATCAGGAGACCCACATGGCCAACGCCCCTGCCGCCGACGGCTTGGGTACGCTGCGCCGATTTCGACGGGACTTCCGCGAGGGTCTGCAATATATCATCAGCGAAAAGGGCCTTTTGGTCATTACGCTGTACTTCATGGTTTCCGGCTTTGCCGGCGGCGGTGCCGATCAGCTGCATCTGCCTTTCTTCCGCAACAATGCCGAGCTGTTCCTCGTCTGGGCGTTGGCGGCGGAGACGCTGTATGCGGTGTTGTCCAACTTTGGCGTGGTGGGCCGTGCCATCGGTGGCGTGATCCATTATAAAGTGAAGTTCCCGGTGGAGAAGAAATTCCTCATCGCATTGACCGTCTACACGGTGCTCAACGTGCTGGAGGGCGTGTGTCTGTGGCTGCCGGTGCCGTTGATGGCGGCTTCGTTCTTCGTCAGCGGCCTGCTGGGTGTGACATCCTTTAATATCCGCATTTCCGCCACCCAGTCCTATATTCCCGACGGGATGCGCGGCCGTTTCAACGGCACGTTCCAGATGCTGTGCTCTGTGGGCGGCATTGCCGGCTCGCTGGTGGCAGGAACGCTGGCGGAGTTTATGACGGAGCGCTGGGCGGTTTCACTGCTGGCCGGTGTGGGCCTTTTGGGTGTATATTTCCTGATGTACCGGGGACGGCACCACGTGGCGGCTATCTACAACCGAAAAGTGTAAAAAAGAGCGCCCGGGGCGCTCTTTTTTTGCCAAGAGAATCCGGCGCTGTCCCTTGGCGTAAAACTGGTGGTTTTCTTATCGCCGGAATCGTGTTATACTGATAAAAAAATTTCTCTCAAAGGAGATGACCATATGAAACGGGTCGCCAGCATTCAGGATATTTCCTGTCTGGGCCGCTGTTCTCTCACAGTTGCGCTGCCCATTATTTCTGCCATGGGTGTGGAATGCGCCATTGTGCCCACTGCCGTCCTCAGCGCCCATACGGCGTTTCAAAACATCACTGCCTGCGACCTGAGCCATCAGCTGCTGCCCATCGCCCGTCACTGGAAGAGCGAGAAACTGCATCTGGACGCCATCTATACCGGCTATCTTGCCAGCGAGCCGCAGATCGACGATGTGTGCGCTTTTTTTGACCTGCTGGGCGGAGAGGATACGCTGATCTTTGTGGATCCTGCCATGGCTGATCACGGCAAACTCTATGCCGGCTTCGGCCCCGATTTTCCTGCCGCCATGGCAAAGGTGGTGGCCCGTGCCGATGTGGCCGTTCCCAATCTGACGGAGGCGTGTATGCTGACCGGCACGGAGTATCGGGAGAGCTACGACGAAGCGTATATCAAGGAATTGCTGCAGGCGGTGGCGGCTCTGGGTGCCAAGCAGGTGATCCTCACCGGCGTCAGCTTTGATGCCGACCGGGTGGGTGTCATGGGCTATGACAGCAAGAGGGACGAATATTTTTCTTATTTCAACCGCAAGCTGCCTGCTGTTTTCCACGGCACCGGCGATATTTTCTCCTCCGTGGTGGTGGGCGGCCTGATGCGCGGTCTTTCCATGGATGAGACGCTGCGTCTGGCGGTGGATTATGTACTGGCGTGTATCCGCATCACCAACCGCGAGGAAACGTGGTACGGCGTGGAGTTTGAGCGCGCCATCCCCATGCTGTGCGAGCGGCTGAAAGACATCAAATAAAAAAGAAAAGACCTGCTGTTGCAACAGCAGGTCTTTTATCATATTGTCTTATTCCTCGTCCTTGGGCTCCTCGGCAGGCGCCTCCTCTACGGGGGCTTCCTCGGTGGGAGTCTCAAAGTCCGGCATGGGCACCGGCTCAGACACCATGGAGATGTGCTTGGCAGGGGCTTCGATCACATCGGGCGTGCTGGGACGGAACAGCTTGGGTTCGTCCTCACGGGTGGCGCCGTAGTTGTCCACCAGCTCGGGGTCGCGGCCCTCGATGATGGCCATCATTTCCTGACCGGTGATGGTCTCCTTCTTCAGGAGGTATGCGGCGATTTTATCCAGCAGCTCGCGGTTTTCCTTCAGGATGGTCTTGGCATCCTCGTGGCACTGGCGGATGATGGCGATGGTGGCGCGGTCGGCGGCAGCGTAAGTCTCCTCAGCGCAGGACATGGAGTAACTGCCGTCCAGATACTGGTTGTGGACAGTGCCCAGAGCCATCATATCGAACTCGTCGGTCATGCCGAAGCGAGCCACCAGATTGCGGGCCAGCTCCGTGGCGCGCTCGATGTCGTTGGCGGCACCGGAGGTCATGGTGTTGCACACCACCTCTTCGCTGGAACGACCGGCCAGCAGCACGCGGATCTCGGTGAGGATATCCTCACGGGACATGAGGAACTTCTCCTCCTCGGGCAGGTGCAGGGTGTAACCCAGCGCACCCTGCGTATGAGGCACGATGGTGATCTTGGAAACGGGCTGGGCGTTCTTCTGCTTGGCAGCCACCAGTGCGTGACCCACCTCGTGATAGGCGATGATCTTCTTTTCTTCTTCGGTAAGGACGGTGCCCTTCTTTTCGCTGCCGGCGATGACCACTTCAAAGGAAACCAGCAGGTCGTTCTGGTTAACAGCCTTGCGGCCCTTGCGCACGGCGCGCAGTGCGGCCTCGTTGACCAGATTGGCCAGATCTGCACCCACGCAGCCGGCAGTGGCCTGTGCGATCTTGTTCAGATCCACGTCTTCTGCCAGATGGATGTTGCGAGTGTGGACCTGCAGCGTTGCCAGACGGCCGGCCAGATTGGGGCGGTCCACGGTGATGCGGCGGTCAAAGCGGCCGGGACGCAGCAGCGCCTTGTCCAGCACTTCGGGGCGGTTGGTGGCACCCAGAACGATGACGCCCTTGCTGGGGTCAAAGCCGTCCAGCTCGGCCAACAGCTGGTTGAGGGTCTGCTCGCGCTCATCGTTGCCGCCGCCAAAACGGGCGCCGTCACGGGTTTTGCCGATGGTGTCGATTTCGTCAATGAAAATGATGCAGGGGGCCACCTTGGATGCTTCCTTGAACAGGTCGCGCACGCGGCTGGCGCCGACGCCGACGAACATTTCCACAAAGTCGGAACCGGAGATGGAGAAGAAGGGAACGCCTGCTTCGCCTGCCACGGCCTTGGCCAGCAGCGTCTTACCGGTACCGGGAGAACCCACCAGCAGTGCGCCCTTGGGGAGCCGTGCGCCGATGGCGGTGTACTTGCCGGGGTTGTGGAGGAAGTCGATGATCTCCTCCAGAGATTCCTTGGCCTCGTCCTGACCGGCCACATCCTTGAAGGTGACGCCGGTGGATTTTTCCATATAGACCTTGGCGTTGGCCTTGCCTACGTTGCCGATGCCGCCCATGCCGCCGCCGTTCTTGGACATCACCTTCATCAGAAGGATGAAGGCCACCACCATCAGGACGACCGGCAGCAGGAAATTGATAAAGAGACTCAGCAGGATGTCGGCCGCTGTCTGATAGCTGCTGGCGTACTTGATCTCGGGATGGGCGTCCAGCAGTTCAAACAAACCGGGGTTGTCGACTTCGGCCGTATAGAGCTTGATTTTCTCGCCCTCGTAAGTCTTGCCGTCCTCATCGGTGTAGACGTAGCCGTCCACCGGGGTGATGTAAACAAAGCCGCCGTCAAACAGGACTTCCTTCACCTCGTCGGCCTTGACCATAGCCACAAACTCGCTGTAAGCGATCTCGTGTCTGGAGGCCTGCGACATGCGGCCATTGACCAGATGAAACGTCAGCGTCAGCAAAACGGCCCAGGCGATCAAGGTCAGCAGCCCTTTCAGGTTCTTCTTGTTTTTACTGTTTTTGTTGGGGGTCTTTTTGGGGTCCATATATGTCTCCTTCCGTAAAACCGTCCGGTGGGACGGATAAACTCGGTATTCTGTGGCAGTATACCATAAAATATAGAAAGTCACAAGGCAAACACCTTTGCTTTTTCTGTAAAATTTCTATGAATGGTGCTTTATCTTGTCGGTTGGATATGCTATACTGATAAAATCCTGAATTATAACATCCAAAGAAGAGATGAGGAATACGACATGAAAGAAAACGAAGTCAAAAAGACACTGCCGGAAGCAGAAGCTGACGGCATTATCGAAGGCCGCAATGCGGTGATTGAGGCGCTGCGTTCCGGCACGGCCATCGACAAGATCTATCTTGCCAAGGGCGAGACCGACAAGACGCTGGGCCACATTGCATCCAAGGCTCGTGCTGCCGGTATCGTGGTGGTGGAAGCTGACCGCCGCAAGTTGGACAACATGAGCCGTACCCACTCCCATCAGGGCGTCATCGCGCTGGCTGCTATGCGCGAGTATGTGTCGGTAGAGTCCCTGCTGGAGAATGCCGCCGCCAAGGGCGAGCATCCCCTGCTGGTGGTCTGTGATGAGATCTCCGACCCCCATAATCTGGGTGCCATTCTCCGTACTGCTGAATGCGCCGGTGCCCACGGCGTCATCATCCCCAAGCGCCGCAGTGCCGGTCTGACTGCCATCGTGGCAAAGACTTCCGCCGGTGCGGTGAGCTATATGCCGGTGGCCCGCGTGGCCAATATCCCCAGCTTGCTGAAGGATTTGAAGAAGCAGGGTGTGTGGGTGTTCGGCACGGCGGCTGACGGCAACACTACGCTCTACAATGCCGATTTGAAAGGCCCTGCCGCCATCGTAATTGGCAGTGAGGGCAGCGGTATGAGCCGACTGGTGGCTGAGAATTGCGACTTCTTGGTCAGTATTCCCATGAAGGGCAAGATTTCTTCGCTGAATGCATCGGCAGCTGCGGCAATTTTGCTGTATGAGGCTGTGCGCCAGCGCAGTTAATGTAAGAAAGGTGCGTAATGAGTAAACGGCGCAACGACGATCTGTTCCATACGCTGTCGGAGACACACCTGCTGGTGGGCAACATGGAAGTGCCTTCCGGTGAGGAGTTTTCGCTGGAGTCCATCCTGGCCGAGTTTGGTCAGGGTGAGGCGGAGCCTGCGCCGAAGACGGAAAGTGAGCCTGTACAAGAGGCGAAAAAGCCACCGGAGCCGGAAGAAATTGCCGAAACCGCGGCGGAGCAGGTGACAGAAGAAACGCCGCCGAAAAAAACTGCTGTCCGGCGCCGCAAGGTACTGCAGTTCCCCCACCGGAAGACGGTGGAGCAGCCGCAGGCGACCGAACAGGAGCCTGAGGCGGCACGCGCCGAGGAAGAGCCGGCTGCGTCTGAGCCGGTACAAGCAGAAGCCGAAGTGGCTGCCCCTGCACCGATACCGACACTGACGCCGGACGCGCTGCAAGAGCGGTTGTCCATTGAGGATGTGATGGCGCAGACGGTGGATTCGGTGCTGGAGGATGAGAGTGACGGCATTCTGGAGGAGAAGTCCTCGCTGAAAGAGCGGATCGGTCCCCTTTGGGATGGCTTGAAGGAAAAAGGAAACCGCCTGATCGCCCAGTTCGTCCCTGCCCAAAAGCTGCCGTTTGGAAGAGTGGATACTGCCGTGCCGGAGCCGGACATGGAAAAGGCGGCACGGGATGTAAAGCGGCGGTGCAAGCGGTTGGGGCGTCAGCTGCTGCTCTCGGCGATCCCTATGGGACTGCTGGTGGTGTTGACGGCGCTGGATGCCCGATGGGGAGAAAATCTGCCCACTGTCTGGCACGAAACAGTTCTGCTGCGCTGCGGCGTGGTGGGCGGATTGCTGTTGGCAACGTGCCTGCTGGCCGTGGGCGTTTGGCGCGAGACGCTGCGTGAGATGAAAGCATTCCGGTTGAGCTGCGGTGCCGCGGCAGCACTTTTGGTGCTGGCGGTTTTGTGTGAATGCGGCTACGGCGCTGCGACGAACCGCTTGGAGTATTTGCCTATGGCGGCGCCGGCGGCTGTGCTGGTGTGGCTGTGTCTGCTGGGTCAGCTGCTGCTGAATCGGGCCAAAAGCGAGGCGTTCCGTCTGGCTGATCTGGGTGGACGTCCCCCTTATTCCGTGTCTGTGACGGCGGTGGGCGCCTGCAAGCAGGGGGGGCGGCTCGAAGGGTTTTACAACACGTTTTCCGCTTCCGATCCGTCGTCCATCAGCCAGCAGATCCTGCTTCCGCTGCTGCTGTCCAGCTGCACGGTGCTTGCCGGAATCGTGTGTATCGGCGGAGAGCGGATGGATGAGTTTTTCCGGGTCTGGTCGGCCATGCTCAGTGCGACGCTGTCGTTGGGCTTGCCCCTGTGCGGCGCGCTGAGTGTCTATTGTCTCAATCGCCGTCTGAGTCGCAGTGGATGTGCCGTTGCCGGTTACGCCGGTGCCCGTGCGCTGAATGATTCCCGGCGCATGGTGCTGACAGACAGCGATGTGTTCCCTCCCGGCACCATCAGCTTGAACGGACTGAAGATCTACGGTGAGGAGATCGGGAAAGTTGTCTCCTATGCTGCCACCGCCATTCGTGCATCGGGCAGTCAGCTCCTGCCGCTTTTCGAGCAGCTCCTTGCGGCGGAGGGCGGCAGCTATCGCGCCTATGAGGACCTGCACTTTTACGAAGAAGGCGGCGTGGGCATCACCATCCGCGGTGAGAGTGTGACGGTGGGCAGTGAGTACTTTATGCGCAAGCGTAAGGTGCGCCTGCCGCAGGAACTGAAGGTAAAAACAGGCGTCTATCTGGCAGTGGACGGGCAGCTGATTGCCATCTTTGCCATTAAGTATCAGGCTTCGCGCAATGTGGAGTGGGCACTGCGCGCGCTGCGCCGCAACCGGATCGCGGCTGTGCTGGCGACCCGCAGCGGCAATATTACGCCCGGTTTATTGAAAAAACGCTTCGGCGTGGATGTCAAACCTATCTATCCCGATGTATCCACGCGTCTGGCGCTGTCCGACGCTTCCCGGGAGATGGCCTCCCAGTCCAATGCGATTTTGTACCGCGAAGGCCTGATGCCCTTCGCCGAAACGGTGATCGGCAGCCGGCGCTGCTGTCGCGCTGTGCGGCGCAGTACGGTTTTTTGCTGGCTGGGCAGTTTTTGCGGCTTGCTGTTTGGCTATTATCTGGCCGATGTTGCCGCATACGGGGCGCTGAATGCGGCCTATGTGCTGGTGTTCGGCCTTCTGTGGCTGCTGCCGGTGGTGTTGATGGGCGACCTGACAAGAAGATATTGAGCAGATGAAAAGGGCGCTTCGGCGCCCTTTTTGCTATCAAACCGCAAGAAACTGTAAAACTTGCTGAAAATTTCACAAAAATATGGTTGTCAGTTCAGAAAAAATATTATATAATTCGATTGTTGAGCGATTTGCGCACCTGCGGGTGCGCGTTACAAAACGAAGGGAGAATCTCTATATGACCGCCAATGAAATCCGTAATATCTGCCTGCTGGGCCACGGTGGCTCCGGCAAGACGTCTCTCGTCGAGCAGATGCTCTTTATGACCAAGGGTACCGACCGTCTGGGCAAAATCGTGGACGGCAATACCACTTGTGACTACGATGCTGAAGAGATCAAGCGCCAGATTTCCATCTCTCTGGCTTTTGCTCCTGTGAACTACAAGGGCGTAAAGATCAATGTTATGGATGCCCCCGGCAACTTCGATTTCTCCGGCGAGGCTCTGTCTGCTATCCGCGCTGCTGAATGTGCTGTTGTGGTGGGCGCTGCCAAGGATGCGATGTCCGTCGGTATGGAGCGCACCTGGAAGATGCTGGGCAAGAAGCCCCGTATGATCTTCATCAACCGCACCGATGAAGACAACAGCGATTACAACGCCTGCCTGGAGGCCATCAAGGCTAAGTTCGGTCAGAGCGTGGCCCCCATCGTTGTTCCTGTTCTGGACGGCGCCAAGAAGGTCACCGCTATCGTTGACCTGCTGCACAACAAGGCCTATGAGGTCAAGGGCGGCAAGGCTGTGGAGTGTGCCATTCCTGCCGATCTGGCTGACGAAGTGGAAGCTCTGCGCGCTGAGCTGATGGAAGCCGCTGCCGGTGCCGATGAGGAACTGATGGAGAAGTTCTTCGACACCATGGAACTGACCGATGCCGAAATGGCCAAGGGTCTGAAGATCGGCGTGCGTGAAGGCAGCGTTTGCCCCGTCCTGTGCGGCAGCGCCGCCACCGGTCTGGGTGTGGACATGCTGATGCAGACCATTCTGGATCTGGTTCCCGTTGCTACCGATATGCCTGCTGAGGCTGCTATGGACGATGATGACAAGGCCATCGAGGTCGCTTACGATCCCAACGGCACCACTGCTGCCATCGTTTTCAAGACCATCTCCGACCAGTACGGCAAGTACTCCATGGTGAAGGTCATCCGCGGCCACATCACCAGCGATATGGCTCTGTACAACCCCACCACCGGCAACACCGAGAAGCTGGGCCGTCTGTACATCATGAAGGGCAAGAAGACCGAAGAGACCAAGGAAATCTGCTGCGGCGATATCGCTGCCATCGGCAAGATGGACAAGGTCAAGACCGGCGACACCCTGTGTGATGCCAAGCACATCGTCAAGCTGGAAGGCATGAGCTACGCCAAGCCCTGCTACAGCCGCGCTATCTCCCCCAAGGTCAAGCAGGAAATCGAAAAGCTGGGCGCCGGCCTGCACAAGCTGAACGAAGAAGATCCCACCTTTACCGTCGTCAACAACGCTGAGACTCACCAGACCGTGATCTCCGGCGCCGGCGATATCCAGATCGACATCCTGTGCTCCAAGCTGAAGAGCCGCTTCGGCGTCGACAGCGAGCTGAGCGCTCCCCGTGTTGCTTACCGTGAGAAGATCCGTTCTCAGGTGCGCAAGCAGGGCCGTTATAAGAAGCAGACCGGCGGCAGCGGCCAGTTCGGTGATGTTCACATCATCTTCGAGCCTCAGGCTGAGCAGGAAGAGATGATCTTCGAAGAGAACGTCTTCGGCGGTTCCGTGCCCAAGAACTTCTTCCCTGCTGTTGAAAAGGGTCTGCGCGAGAGCTGCCTGCACGGCGTGCTGGCTGGCTATCCCGTGGTGTTCCTGAAGGCAACTCTGGTGGACGGTTCTTACCACCCCGTTGACTCCTCCGAAATCGCCTTCAAGCTGGCAGCCGGTCTGGCATTCAAGGCCGCTCTGCCCGAGGCTAAGCCCGTTCTGATGGAACCCATCGGCGAGCTGAAGGTCACCATTCCTGACAGCTATCTGGGCGATGTTATGGGCGACCTGAACAAGCGTCGCGGCCGCGTCATGGGTATGGATCCCATCGGTGACGGCGAGCAGGTGCTGACCGCTGAAGTCCCCATGGCCGAGATGATGAGCTATGCCATCGATCTGCGCTCCATGACCCAGTCCCGCGGCAGCTTCACCTTCGACTTCATCCGCTACGAGGATTGCCCCGGTGCGGCTCAGGAGAAGGCTATCGCTGAGGCTAAGGCTCTGGCCGAGGCTGAGCACGCTGCTCACTAATCAGACACAAAATAAGGGCGGATTTCGATCCGCCCTTATTTTCTTGAGGAGAACGCGATGAAAAAGATTTTTGCAATGCTGCTGGCCGTGCTGCTGTGCCTGTCTTTGGTCGCCTGCGGCGAAAAGCCTGCTGATGAGCCGCAGCAGAATGACGGCGGCAATGAAAAGATGCCCGCGCTGGAAGAGATCCTCTGCACCGGTGAGTGGTATTATCTGGGTCTGCGTACGCCCGCTGGTCTTGTGTTCAACGCTGACGGAACCACCGGAAACGGTGGCACATGGAAGCTGGAGGGCATGACGTTGGACTGCGTCTGGAAAAACGGAACGACTTCCCGTTTTGAGATCCGGAACATCCGCGGCTCCTACTTCATGACAGATGAAGAGGGGATTACCCTGTATCTCTACGAAACAAAACCCGACTGGCATGCGTATGGCTATATGGCGTATCAGGTGGTCACTCGCGCTTGGGAGGACCATCTTGAAGTGGCGTGTGTGAACGGCGAATACCGGTTGCAGCTGAAGAAGCAATACATGCAGGCACTGCTGGACGATGGCAACTATGTGGATGTATGCTATTCGCAGGGCGATCACCAGCAGGTGCAGGTGCGGTTGAACTTTGATCCTGATAGTTACTATGTCAAAATTGAAGATCCGGCCGTTGTTCCGTTGGAGATCATCAGTGCCGAGGGCATGCTGACGATCCTTACGGATTTGATGTAAAAGAAAGAGTGGACGCTTGCCCACTCTTTTCTTTTTTGCCCTCTTAAAAAATTTTCGAAAAACTTGAAAAAAACTCTTTACAAACGGCGGAGTGTATGTTACTATACAAATGCAAACAATAATTGTTATCAATAAGAAACGAGGTGGTGTATGGAAAAGGCAAGAAGATACAGCCCGAAACGGGAAGCGATTTTGGAGTGTCTGCGCTCCACACACAATCACCCCGCGGCTGAATGGGTCTACGCCCAGCTGAAACCCTCGATCCCCGATTTGTCCCTTGCCACGGTGTACCGCAATCTGGGTCAGTTCCGTAAGGACGGCACCATTCAGGTTATCGGCAATGTGGACGGCGAGGAGCGCTACGATGGGGACACCTCTCCCCACAGCCATTTTATCTGCCGCAGCTGCGGCAAGGTGGCGGACCTGCCCTTCAGTGAAGTGGCGATGCCGGATACTTCCGGTGTGGGTCGAACCGATTCTTGCAGCGTGACCTTCTACGGCTGCTGCAACGACTGCCTGTAAGGCGAAAGAAGTAATCAACTCCCGTACCGATGGCACCGGACGGGGAAAACAAAAAATAAAATTTTAATGAAAAATATGGAGGAAAAAATCATGAAGAAGTTCGTATGTTCTGTTTGCGGTTATGTCCACACTGCTGAGGCTCTGGATGCCGATTTCCGCTGTCCCGTGTGCAAGGTCCCTGCTTCCAAGTTTGTTGAGCAGAAGGGCGAGATGAAGTTGGCTGCCGAGCATGAGTACGGCGTCTATGCCAAGACCGTGAAGAACAACCCCGATATCTCTGAGGAAGATAAGAAGTACATCTTCGAGCAGCTGATGGCCAACTTCCAGGGCGAGTGCTCTGAGGTCGGTATGTACCTGTGCATGGCCCGCATCGCTCACCGCGAGGGTTATCCCGAGGTGGGTCTGTACTGGGAGAAGGCCGCTTGGGAAGAGGCTGAGCACGCTGCCAAGTTTGCTGAGCTCCTGGGCGAGGAGCTGGAGCCCAACATGAAGGCCTCCACCAAGGAGAACCTGGCATGGCGTGTGGACTGCGAGTACGGCGCCACTCAGGGTAAGTTCGATCTGGCCGCCTGCGCCAAGAAGAACGGCCTGGATGCCATCCACGACACCGTCCATGAGATGGCTCGCGACGAGGCCCGCCACGGCCGCGGTCTGGAAGGCCTGCTGAACCGTTACTTCAAGTAAGAAAACAAAATATAAGCGGCAGAGGATTTTCCTCTGCCGCTTTTTCATTATTTCAGCATCTCCAGCATTTGTGCAAAATTCTCGATGCGCCAGTCGCAAGGGGGATACTGGGGCACAGAGGGGGTCAGCAGGTGGAGTGCTCGACAGCCGGCGTTTTGACCCGACTCCAGATCGCAGGCGCGGTCGCCCACCATGACGGTTTCCTCCGGAGCGATGCCGTATTTTTCCATCAGATAGTGCACCACGTCCGGTGCCGGTTTGGCGGCAAAGGCCGGATGGGTGGAGGTGACGATCTCTTGAAATTCCTCCGTCAGACCGCCGTGAGCCAGCATGGGGAAGGTGCCGTCGTCGCGGTGGGTATAGATGCAGTTGATGCCGCCCATGCGGCGGATCAGCTGCAAGACCTCTTTCACCTGCGGCAGCGCCGCCGGCATGGCAACGGGGCCCTTGCTGCCGTGGAATTTGTACCGCTCACGCAGCTGGGGCAGGTGGTACAGCTGCGTATAATAGTCAACGGCGTGGCCGGTGTTCACCAGCATCTTTTCCATGATCTCCGCTTCCGGTGCGCTGCGGCCGAAATCGGCCAGCGCCAGACGCAGATAGGCCGAGAAGGTGACGGGATAGGTGTCCATCAGCGTGCCGTCAAAATCCCAGATAAAAAGGCGCATGTCTTTTAAGTTTCGTTCCATAGCAGCCTCCTTGGAAAGTGTACTTTGGGGATATTATAATCCGCCGGGGATTCATTGACAAGAATAAAAGATTAATGATAATAATTCCTATTGACAAAGGGTTGAACATGTGGTAAAGTAAAGCCGTAAACAAGAATAATTATCATTAAGGAGGAGCTATTATGAACGCAACCGTTGCCCGACTGCTTAACGAGCAGATCAATAAGGAGTTTTACAGCGCTTATCTCTATCTGGACATGGCGATTTTCTATGACGCGATGGATTTAGATGGCTATGCCAACTATTACACCATTCAGGCGCAGGAAGAGCGCGACCATGCGCTGCTGTTTATGAAGTACCTGCAGAGCAACGGCGAGAAGGTGACGCTGGATGCCATCGGTAAGCCGGACAAAACGTTTGAAACGGTGCTCGATCCGCTGGAAGTGGCGGCCGAACACGAGCGTTATGTCAGCGCCCTCATCAATGATATCTACCACGAGGCCTATCAGGCCAAGGATTACCGCACCATGAAGTTTTTGGACTGGTTTGTGGATGAGCAGCGCGAGGAAGAGGAGAATGCCGACAGCATGATCAGTCGCTATAAGCTCTTCGGCAGCGACCCTCGCGGTCTGTATTTGCTGGACCAGGAATATGCTGCCCGTGTCTATTCCGCCCCCAGTTTGGTGCTGTAACAATAAGTAAGAATGACTTCATCTTATCATACTCTCTCCTAACAAAAAGGAACCCGGAGGAGCGCTGCAACCGCTCCTCCGGGTTCCTTTTAGAAAGATGTTGTGATTTCAAATATCCAATACATAAGCCAGCATCAGCTGGGTGGTGCCTACGAGACCGTCAATGTGGGTGCGCTCGCGGCCATGGCTGCACCAGCAGGCCATACCGAAATCGGCGGCCTTCAGGTCGTTGCCGCCGCGGACAGCGGCATGGGCGTCGGTGCTGTAGTTGAGGAACACGTCCAGCACATAGTCTACCTCCGCCTTTTCGGCGCAGCGGATCAGGCGATTGATCAGCTCGTAGTCGTAAGGGCCGTTGTTGTCCTTGGCACAGATGCTCACCTTGCGCTCGTCACCTTCGTGCTGAGGGCCGATGAGGCCAATGTCGATGGCGATGTATTCGCTGACTTCTGCAGGCACGTAGCGGCCACCCTGACCGATCTCCTCGCGGTAGGGGAAGGCGATGAGCGTGCGGTAGTGAGGCTTGCGTCCGTTTTCGGCAAGGTACTTCACCGCCGTGAAAGCGCAGGCGATGGCGGCCTTGTCATCGATGAAACGGGACTTGAGGTAGCCGTTTTCTGTCAATTCAAATTCGGGGTCGATGTGGATGAAATCGCCGTTGCGGATGCCCAGCGCCTGCACGGCTTCCTTGGTGTGCACGTTTTCATCCAGCAGGATGTACAGGGTCTCGTCATTACGCGGCAGCGTACGGGCATCGGGAAAGACGTGGACGGAGTGGGAATTGCACACCACCATGCCGGTATAGCTGCGGCCGTCACGGGTATATACGGTAACGGTGGAACCTTCGATGTTGTTAAAGTTGACGCCGCCCAGAGCACGCACACGGAGAGTGCCGTTGGACTCGATGTGGCGGACCATCAAACCCAGCGTGTCGGCGTGGGCGCCGAAGAGGATGGTCTTGCTGTTGTCCTCGCCTTCCAGCGTGAGGTAGGGGGTGCCGCGGCGGTCATAGGTGATGCTGTGACCAAACATGGCGGCATAGCGCTCCAGCACGGGGCGCAGCTGCAGGTCATATCCCACGGGGCTGGGAACTTCCACAAGGTTGCGGAAGCAATCCATCATAAACTGCGTATCGATCTGAAATTTCATGGCAGGAACCTCCATTTGCCGAATCTTGCGCCCATTATAGCACAATGCCGGAAAAACAAACAGATAAATTTTTCAAAAGCAGAAAAGTTGACATTTTCGACGCGGCTGATATAATGGATACGACATAAAGAACCCGTAAAAACGGGAAAGGAGAGATTACTGTGTCTCACCGCCATCACGGTAAATTTCATATCGGCATGCGCAATATTAAGACGGCTTCGGCGGCTACCATTTGCGCACTTTTGTATCTTCTGATCGACCGCAATCCCACGTTTGCCTGCATCGGTGCCATTTTCGGAACCGGCAGCGACATGGCAAACTCCTGGCTCAACGGCGGCAACCGACTGTTCGGCACCATCTTCGGCGGTCTGCTGGGTATGGGTCTTTTCAGCATCTATGTGCAGATTTACCCGGAAGGCGGTTTTCGGCCGCTGATGCTGCTGCTTTTGTTCGTGGGCGTGGTGCTGCTGATTCTGGTGAGCCAGTGGTTCCGCTGGCCCGGTGCCATTCAGCCCGGCGGTGTGATGCTGTGCATCCTGCTGTTCAACCAGCCGGTGCAGTCTTACATCCCCTACTCCCTCAACCGCATTTTCGACACTGCCGTCGGTGTGATCATCGCGCTGCTGCTCAACTGGCTGCTGCCCCGTCGCCGCATCGTGCACATTCTGGAAAAGGTGACCGGCGGCCGCTACAAGGCCCACGAGAATATGGAGCACCCCAAGCCGAAAAAGTAAAGATGAAAAAAAGAAGGACGCCCCCCGGCGTCCTTCTTTTTGTTTATCGGTGGTCGTACTGCTTGACTTCCACGCTCTTTTTGTCGAAGTCGATGAACACCTGAAAGGCGTAGTTATCCTCGCTGGTGTCCCACACCTCCACGAAACGGGGCGTGATCTCGATGATGATCTCGTCCTCCTCATGGGAGTACTTGTTGTAGCTGCCCCAGAGGTGCTCTTTATAGAGCCGCTCGAACTTGCGATCCGGCTCGTCGATCACGAGACCGCAGTTGCGGGCCGTACCCTCGATCTGCACGCCGCTCCAGCACAGGGCCACCTGCGGATTCTGATAGAGCTGCTGGGTCTTGCGGAAATTCTTGTCGGTCTTGAACCAGACCTTGTTGTCATAGAACAGGCAGCTGACGTTGCGCACCATCACATAGTCGTTGACGCTGCTGGCCAGAGCCATGATCTTCCAGTCGCCCAGCTTGCGGAACATCAGCTCCACCGCCTGATCGAAGCTGAGGGTTTTATCGACACTGAAATTCATATTGCATCCTCCTTACTGGATCATCTTCTTCAGCGGAACGCTGAGTTTTTTGTAAGTGATAAACGCCAGCACCGCCGTAATGGTGCGGGAGATCAGGTTAAAGGGAACCACGGAGAAGGCCACCATGGTGGGGATATTCTTGATCCACGGATTCACGGCGCTGAACATGGCCACGATGCCGTCCCAGTTCATGCCATAGAGCTTGATATAGAAGGGGAAGATGATATAGAGATTGGTGAAGATGGCGACCACTACGCTGGTGACGGCGCCGATGGCCAGACCGACAGCGGCACCCTTCTTGGTGCGATGACGGCGGTAATAGAAAACGGCCGGCAGCACGTAGGACACGCTCAGCAGGAAGTTTTGAATCTCACCGGTGAACATGGACTCGGTGCCCTGAATGGCCAGCTTCAATGCCAGCTTCACCACGATGATCATCACGGCGCCCACAGGGCCGAGGATAAAGCCGCCGATCAGTTCCGGCAGAGCCGACAGGTCAAACTCTGCCACCGGGGAGAGGAATGGCACGCCGAAGTTGATGAAAATCAACAAAAAGGCGATGGCGCCCATCATAGCGGCCACGGTCATACGCCGCAGGTTGGTTTTTTTCATAAAATACCTCCAAAAATGCTAAAATCCCGAAGCCGACAAGAAACAGCCTCGGGAAATACGCACAGGCGGCAAGAGGCAAATGGCCCTTTCCGCTGTGGAAGTATTTCGTCTTTTCCCATCCGGACTGTAACCGTCGGTTCCGGAATTGCACCGGATCGGCCTCCTGAAAAGGAGGTTCATGGACTGTACCATCGGTCGGGAATTTCACCCTGCCCCAAAGACGTTTCCATATGAACTTCTGCTATCTATCATAGTATATCTGCCGCCTTTCGTCAACACAAAATATGAAAAGCCGGACAGCCGAGGCGGCGCAGACGGCAAAGATACACCGAAAAGCAGGTTTACAAGGGCGGTGAAGTTTGGTACAATATAAAATAACTTACTATGGGAAATTACCCCGAGAGAGGAGTATTTGCAATGAATCAGGATATTCAGAAGATTCTCGCCATCGTGGACCATACGCTGCTGGGTCAGGCTGCCACTTGGGATGAGATCCGCGCTATCTGCGACGATGGCATGAAGTACGGCTGCGCCAGCGTGTGCATCCCTGCCTCCTACGTTAAGCAGGCTGCCGAATATGTGGATGGCAAGCTGCCCATCTGCACTGTCATCGGCTTCCCCAACGGCTACTCCACCACCGCTGTCAAGTGCGCCGAGACCCGTGACGCCGTGGCCAACGGTGCTGCCGAGATTGACATGGTCATCAACATCGGCTGGGTCAAGGACGGTCTGTATGAGCAGGTTCTCGAAGAGATCCGCGCCATCAAGGAGGCCTGCGGCGGCAAGCTGCTGAAGGTCATCATTGAGACTTGCCTGCTGACCGACGAGGAAAAGATCGAAATGTGCCGCGTGGTCAGCCAGTCCGGCGCTGAGTATATCAAGACCTCCACCGGCTTTGCCGGCGGCGGCGCTACCCGTGCCGACGTGGCCCTGTTCAAGGCCAACGTTGCCCCTCATGTGAAGATCAAGGCTGCCGGCGGCATTTCCAATCTGGATGACGCCCGTGACTTTATGGCCCTCGGTGCCGACCGTCTGGGCACTTCCCGTATCGTGAAGGCCGTCAAGAATATTCAGACCACGGACGATACCTATTAAGAAAAGGAGATAACAACTATGCCTACTGCTCACAATAATGCCCCCAAGGGCGCATTCGCAAAGACCGTTCTGATGCCCGGCGATCCGCTGCGCGCCAAATTTATCGCTGAGACTTTCCTGGAGAATCCTGTGCTGGTGAACAATGTCCGTGGCATTCAGGGCTATACCGGCACTTATAAGGGTGTTCCCGTTTCCGTGATGGCCTCCGGCATGGGCATTCCCACCATTGGTATCTACTCCTATGAGCTGTTCACCCAGTACGACGTGGAGAATATTATCCGTGTCGGTTCTGCCGGTGCTTTGCGTGCTGATCTGGAGCTGGGCAGCGTGGTGGCCGGTATGGGCGCCTGCACCAATTCCAACTTTGCCGATCAGTATGAGCTGGGCGGCACCTTTGCTCCCATTGCCGACTTTGACCTGCTGATGGCGGCTGTGGATTCTGCCAAGGAACTGGGCGTGAAGATGCCTGTTGGCAACCTGTATTCGTCCGATGTGTTTTATGATGCCGCGCAGCGCAGCATGCGCTGGACCAAGATGGGCGTCATGGCCGTGGAAATGGAAGCGGCGGGCCTGTACTGCAACGCTGCCTATACCGGCAAGCGCGCCCTCGCCATCTGCTCCATCTCCGACAACCTGATCACCGGCGAGGAGCTGTCTGCCGATGAGCGTCAGACCACCTTCACCAACATGATGAAGATCGGTCTGGAAATCGCCGTGAAGATGGCAAATAAGTAAAAAGTGGAAACAAAAAAGTGGGCAAAATCGCCCACTTTTTTGTTTTTCTCCAGATGGTGTGATTAATTTTTACCAAAAGGCAAAAAGGGTCGGAAAAGGGGTTGCCTTTGGTAAAAAAGTTTGATATAATGCACAGGCTTGGGTGAAAACCCGATTAAATGAAAGAAAGGTATGAAGAATTATGAAGAAGATTCTTGCCCTGATCCTGACTCTGGTCATGGCTCTGTCTCTGGTCGCTTGCGGCGAAAAGCCCAACACCGATCAGCCCGAAGAGCCCGAGTACAAGGTTGCTATGGTTACCGACTACGGTGATATCACCGACCAGTCCTTCAACCAGACCACTTACGAAGCTTGCAAGGCTTTCTGCGAGGCCAACGGCATTGGCTTTACTTACTACAAGCCCGCCGGTGACTCCGATGCTGAGCGTATCGCCATGATCGAGAAGGCCATTGACGAAGGTTACAACGTCATCGTCCTGCCCGGCTTTGCTTTCGCTAATGCTATCGCCGGTACTGCTCCCTCCTATGCTGGTGTTAAGTTCATCGCTCTGGACGTTTCCGAGTTTGACCTGACCTCCGCCGGCCTGACCGCCGAGACCATGAAGAACGTCTACTCCGCCGTTTATCAGGAAGAGCTGTCCGGTTACATGGCCGGTTACGCTGCTGTGAAGCTGGGCTACACCAAGCTGGGCTTCCTGGGTGGCATGGCTGTTCCCGCTGTTCAGCGCTTCGGTTACGGCTACGTGCAGGGTGCTGACGCTGCCGCTAAGGAGCTGGGCATCACTGTCGACATGAACTACACCTATGGCGGTCTGTTCTACGGCACCGCTGACATCACTGCCGTGATGGATACCTGGTATCAGGGCGGCACTCAGGTCGTCTTCGCCTGCGGCGGCGGTATCTTCACCTCCGCTGTTGACGCTGCTCTGAAGGTTGACGGCGCCAAGGTCATCGGTGTTGACGTTGACCAGGCTGGCGTGATCGCCGGTTATGCCGGTCAGGCTGACAAGTCCCTGACCATCACCTCCGCCATGAAGGGTCTGTATCCCACCACCGTTGACACCCTGACCGATGTCATCGTCAACGGCAACTGGGCCAAGTACGCCGGCAAGGTTGAGACTCTGGGTCTGGTGAGCGGCACCGATCCCGAGGCTAACTATGTCCAGATCCCCATGGAGTCCACTCAGTGGAGCGCCAGCTTTACTCAGGACAATTACAAGGCTCTGGTGAAGGGCATGTTCGACGGTACCATCGTGGTTTCCGCTGACATCTCTGCTATGCCTGCTACCACCAACGTGAACGTTGTGGAGCTGGGCCAGATCGTTGGCTAATCCAACTGACTGATCACAAAAAGGATGGGCTTTTGCCCATCCTTTTTTGTTTTTGTGAGGAAACCGGACAAACGACATAAAATATCTTTGCGTTCATACGCACGGTGTGATATACTATTGCCATTAATATGGTTTCCGTCCCCGTGAATTTCGTGTGCGGGCCATGAAAACGGAAGGAGGGCGTTTAACTTGGAAACTCCGTATGCAATTGAAATGTTAAACATTACCAAAAAGTTCCCAGGTATCATCGCCAATGACAACGTTACTTTGCAGCTGCGCAAGGGTGAAATCCATGCGCTGCTGGGCGAAAACGGCGCCGGCAAGTCCACGCTGATGTCTGTTCTCTTCGGTCTTTATCAGCCGGAGGAGGGTGTCATCAAGAAGGACGGTCAGGTGGTCTCCATCAAGAACCCCAATGACGCCAATGATTTGGGCATCGGCATGGTGCACCAGCACTTTAAGCTGGTGGAATGCTTCAGCGTGCTGGACAACATCATTCTGGGCGTGGAGCCCACCAAGAACGGCTTCCTGCAGAAGAAGGAAGCACGGGAAAAGGTGACCGCCCTGTCCGAAAAGTATGGCCTGCACGTAGACCCCGACGCCATTATCGAAGATATCACCGTCGGTATGCAGCAGCGTACCGAGATCCTCAAGATGCTCTATCGCGACAACGAGATCCTCATTTTCGATGAGCCTACTGCCGTTCTGACGCCGCAGGAGATCGCCGAGCTGATGCAGATTATGAAGAATCTGGCGGCCGAGGGCAAGTCCATCCTCTTCATCTCCCACAAGCTGGCTGAGATCATGGCGGTGGCCGACCGCTGCAGCGTGCTGCGTAAGGGCAAATACATCGGTACGGTGGAGACGGCTACCACCACTATGGAAGAGCTTTCCGCCATGATGGTGGGCCGCAACGTCAACTTCCATGTGGCCAAGGAGAGCAGCGCCCCCGGCGATGTGGTGCTGGAAGTGAAGGATATGTCCGTTGCTTCCAAGCGCAGCAAGGAAAACGCCGTCAACAAGGTGTCCTTCAAGGTGCGCCGCGGTGAGATCGTCTGCATTGCCGGTATTGACGGCAACGGTCAGACCGAACTGGTGTACGGCCTGTCCGGTCTGGAGCCCCTCAGCGAGGGCAGCGTGAGCCTGTGCGGCAAGGATATCACCAAGGCATCCATCCGCCAGCGCAGCCTCGGCGGCATGAGCCATATTCCCGAAGATCGCCATAAGCACGGTCTGGTGCTGGATTATTCTCTGGAAGACAATATGATCCTGCAGCGCTATTTTGAGCCGGAGTTCACCTCCAAGCTGGGCTTCCTGCGCCGCGATAATATCCGCGCTTATGCCGAGCGTCTCATTGAGCAGTATGACGTGCGCAGCGGTCAGGGTGCCATTACCCGTGCCCGCAGCATGTCCGGCGGTAACCAGCAGAAGGCAATCATTGCCCGTGAGATCGACAAGAATCCCGAGCTGCTCATCGCCGTTCAGCCCACCCGTGGTCTGGACGTGGGCGCTATCGAGTATATCCACAAGCAGTTGGTGGCCCAGCGCGATGCCGGTAAGGCAGTGCTGCTGGTGTCTCTGGGGCTGGACGAGGTCATGGACGTGCCTGACCGCATCCTCGTGATGTATGAGGGTGAGATCGTGGGCGAACTGGATCCCAAGACCACCACACAGGAAGAGCTGGGCCTGTATATGGCCGGCGCCAAGAGAGATGAGGTGAAGGCATGAAGAAAAACCTGCTGAAAAATGAAGGTGTGCAGTCTCTGCTGGCTTCCCTGATCTGCGTGGTTCTGGGCCTGTTCCTGGGCTTTGTGGTCCTTCTGTTCATCAATCCCTCCGGCGCAGGTGAGGCCATCGTGACTGTTATGAAGAACTTCCTCACCTACAGTAAGCCTGCCACCCAGATGAAGTATCTGGGCAATACGCTGGTGAAAACCGCGCCGCTGCTGCTGTGCTCTTTGTCCATCATCTTTGCTTATAAGGTGGGCCTTTTCAACATCGGTGCTGCCGGTCAGTACTGCGCCGGTGTGGGTCTGGCGCTGTACTCTGCGCTGGCTTGGCATTTGCCCTGGTGGGCCTGCCTGCTGATCGCCATGGCAGCCGGTGCGCTGCTGGGCGCTGTCAGCGGCCTGCTGAAGGCTTACTGCAACGTCAACGAAGTCATTTCCGGTATTATGCTCAACTGGATTACGCTGTATCTGGTGAACATGCTGCTGACGCTGGTGAAAGAACCGACCAGCCCCTATACCTTCCAGCTGTCCACCCACGGCGCGCAGGCGATGATCCCCTCTCTGGGTCTGGGTGCTCTGTTCAACAACAATCAGTACGTGACGCTGGCAATTCCTCTGGCCATTATCGTGGCTTTCGCGGTATGGATCATTCTGGACAAGACCCGTTTTGGTTATGAGCTGCGTGCTACCGGCAACAACAAGAATGCTGCCAAGTACTGCGGTATGGCCGAGAAGCGCAACATCATCGTTACGCTGATTATCGGCGGTGCGCTGGCCGGCATGGGTGCCGCCCTGCTGTATCTGACCGGTTTTGAACAGTGGCAGTGCTCCACCTCCTCCGTCCCTGCCATGGGATTCAACGGCATCGCCGCGGCCTTCCTGGGCGGTCTGCACCCGGTGGGCGCCATTTTGGCATCCTTCTTCATCCAGCATATCACCATCGGCGGTGCATACGTGGATAAGACCATGTACTGCGCACAGATCTCCGATCTGATCAGCGCCATCATCATTTACCTGTGCGGTTTCGTTCTGTTCATGAAGCATGTTATGAACAAGGGTCTGGCCAAGCGCGAAGCCAAGGTGTCCGCTAAACTTGCGGCCAAGAATGAAGAGAAAGGAGGCGACCAGTAATGTTGTTGCTGCTTCTGCAATACACACTGACGTTCTCCTCTGTTCTGATTCTGGTGGCTCTGGGCGGCTGTATCTCTGAGCGTTCCGGCGTTATCAACCTGGGTCTGGAAGGCATCATGGTCATGGGCGCCATGGGCGGCGCACTGACGATGCGCTATATGTCCGGCACGAACTCGGGCATTGTCATCATCGTGATGGTGCTGCTGATTTCCGCGGCGGTCGGTATGGTGTATTCCTCTTTGCTGGCGGTAGCCTGCGTCAACTTCAAGGCCGACCAGACCATCGTTGGTACGGCGCTGAACCTGTTGGGCACTGCCGGTGCTACCGTTATCGTCAAGGCAATCAACACGGCTGCCAATCCCGATGACGTGTCCTCCGTCATTCAGTATATGGGCCCCAAGCAGGCTTTCCTTGTGAAAATGGGCGGCTTTGAGTTCAACTGGTTCATGGCGGTGACCGCTGTTGCGCTGGTGCTGGTGTATGTGATGCTCTTTAAGACCCGTTTCGGCCTGCGGCTGAGAGCTTGCGGTGAGCATCCTCAGGCTGCTGACTCCGTGGGTATCAATGTCTACAAGATGCGCTGGGCCGGTGTGCTGATCTCCGGTGCGCTGGGCGGTCTGGGCGGTATCGTGTTTATCACCGCCGGTGTGTCCGAGTGGCGCTTTGAGTACGGTGTGGCCGGTTTCGGCTTCCTGTCTCTGGCTGTTATGATCTTCGGCCAGTGGAATCCTCTGCGCATTGCTCTGTCTGCGCTGCTGTTCGGTCTGTTCCGCGCTTTGTCCAATGTGTACATGGGCTTTGACTTCCTGGCAGCACTGAACCTGCCCAGTCAGGTCTACAATATGATGCCCTACATCATCTCTCTGGTTGTGCTGGCCTTCACCTCCAAGAAGTCCCGTGCACCCAAGGCGGAGGGTATCCCCTACGATAAGGGTCAGCGCTGACGCTGTAATATTCGAAAAAAGACGGCCTTTGGGCCGTCTTTTTTTGCGCTGTTTACAGCAAACGCCACGCAAAAAATCCCACGAAAGCGGAAAAGACGCCGTGCAAAAGCTTGCTTTGCAGGTATCCCCTCATGGGAAGGCCGGTGCCGGAGAGGACGGCTGCTGTCTGGCAGTGCACGCTGAGCCCACCCCATCCGGCAAGGCCGCAGGCTATGACAAAGCCGCTGCGATCGGCACTGAGGTGCGCAAGACCGCCGGTGATTTCCACGAGTCCCAGAAGTATGGGGTGGAAAAGACCGGTGAGTGAGGAGAAAAGCTGCAGCACCGTGTAAAAAAAGGTGACAAAGGCGCAGATTTGCACCATGGTGCCGCCTGCCTCACCGATGGCGCTGACAAATGATTCGCAGACGGGGCGGCTGACGGGCAAGGGGGCTGTTTTCGCGGAGAAAATCGCCGTTCGCGGCCGAAACAAAAGCGCCAGAACGGCGGCCACAGCGGCGTGAATCAGATAGAGGGATACGCCGACGCGAAGGCTGGCGAATTGTCCCAGCCCCACAAAGCCCAGAAGAAAAGCAGGGCCTGCGTTATTGCAAAAGTGCAGGAGATAGGTCGCCTCTTCCCGGGAAATTTGATTGACGCGATACAGCTGCGCAATGAGCCGCGCACCAACCGGATAACCGCCCAGCAAAGAGAGGAAGAAAACGCCGACACCGGTGGAGCTGCAACCGAGAAAACCGGCTGCGGCGCGTTGCAGGAAGTTATCGGACAGGCCGCCGCTTACCGCGAAAAAGAGGGAGGAGAGCACCAAAAAAGGAAAGAGTGACGGAATCACGGAGCCGGCGCACAGCTGCAAACCCTGCTGCACAGCGCCGGCGGCCTCAGTCGAAAAAAGAAGGAGAAGTGCCATCACGGCCAGCAGAACGGAAGAAATTGCGCGCGCTTTCATGTTATCGCCTCCAGAACAAAGCTTATGCGCAGGGAAAGCAAGTTTTGACCGGCTGAAGCATATCTTTTTCCACAGGAGGTGGTGGACGTGGGGCGAGGAATTTTTGGTCGGGTCGGCGCTGAAGCGGTGGAACGACTGGATTTGCCGGCAGAGTTGGCCTACGGAATGCCGCAGATGGAATTGATGGGGCAGCAGCAATTTTTTATGGCGCGACACAAAGGGGTACTCTCTTACAGCACGCAGTTGGTGGAGATCAACGGCGGCAGTTTGGTGGTGCGCGTGACAGGACGGGATTTGCAGTTGTTGGCGATGACGGAAGAGGACTTGCGTTTGGGCGGCGTCATTGAAAAAGTGGAGTTAGTGAGCTTATGTATAGAAAAGCTATAAACTATCTGCGCGGAAGTGTGACCGTGCAGGTGGAGAGTGCCTATCCGGAACGGGCGGTGAACCTGATCGCCGTCCACGCCATTCCCTTCTGGGACTTGCGCTGGATTGACGAGACTACTTTTACGGCGCGTACCAGCCGCCATTCGCTGGAAAGGCTGCGAGCCGTGACCGAGAAGGCAGAATGTGTTGTCACGCCGTTGGGTCAGCAGGGCGCCCCTGTGCTGCTGCGAAGCATCTGCCGCCGCTACGCGCTGCTGGGCGGCGTGATTTTGCTGCTGCTGTTTCTGCTGGCAGGCAACTTCTTCGTTTGGGACTTCCGTGTGACAGGGAACGATACGGTGCCCACCGAGACGATTCTACGGGCGCTGGAAGAATACGGCATTACGGTGGGGACGTGCAGTCTGCGGATCGATCAGGAGGCCATGCGTAACCACGTGCTGCTGGAACTGGCGGATCTTTCGTGGCTGGTGGTCAATGTGAAGGGGTGCACCGCCCATGTGCAGGTGGTGGAGCGCCAGCGCCCTCCGCAGATCGTGCAGGAGGATGAAGTGACCAATGTGGTGGCAGAGCGATCGGGCCTTGTGACAAGGGTGGAGCCGTTGGACGGAAAGGCACAGGTTAGCCCCGGCGCCACAGTGGTGGAGGGGCAGCTTTTGATCTCCGGCGTGGTGGACTCCACCCGCAGCGGTGTGCGTTTTGTGCATGGCATGGGCAATGTCTGGGCGCGGACGTGGTACGATTTGTCGGTGCTGGTGCCATTGCAGGAAGTGCAGCAGACGGTGCAGGAGAAAAAGACCACCCGTATTTGGCTGGATTTTGGGAAACGGCAAATAAAATTATGGACAAAGGGTAGCATATTGGGGAAGGATTGTGGTAAAATACTCCATTATGGAGCAGTATGCCTGCCCGGTGGATTCCGGCTGCCGATTACGGTGGTACGGGAAGAAACCGTGTGCAGCAGCAGCGCCGTCGTACAGCGCAGCCAATCCGACGCGCAGGCAGAAGGTGAGGCCGTTCTGATGCAGATGCTGCAAGCGGAGATGGCGGAGGGCGGAAGTGTGACTTCTACCCGATTTTCCGCGGCAAAGAAAGGAAACTACCTGTTGGTGACGCTGTGGGCTGAGTGCCTGGAACAGATTGGACAACAGGTGGTGCTGCCCCAGTCATAGATTTCACACAAGAGAGAAGGATGCAATATGGAACAGCGCATCAGTTTGGAACGTATGGAGGAAGCCATCAATTTGTTTGGCTCCTTTGATGAAAATATTCGCCTGCTGGAGTCGGAACTCCATGTCACGGTGGTCAGCCGCGGCGGCGAGCTGTGCATCTCCGGCGATGTGGAGAATGTGATGCTGGCCACTAAGGCGGTAGAGGCGCTGCTGACTCTCAGCGCAAAAGGCGAGGTGATCAACGCCCAGCATGTGCGCTATGTCATCGGTTTGTGCCGCAGCGGCCAGTCCGAGCGCGTGGCGGAACTGACGCAGGATGTGATCTGCATTACCTCCAAGGGTCGCCCCGTTAAGCCCAAGACCATCGGACAGAAGCAGTATGTGGACAGTGTGCTGAAAAACACGGTGACCATCGGTGTTGGCCCTGCCGGTACGGGTAAAACGTATCTGGCGGTGGCTGCGGCGGTGGCTGCCTTCCGGGACAAGCAGATCAACCGCATTATCCTCACCCGTCCTGCGGTGGAGGCCGGTGAGCGGCTGGGCTTCCTGCCCGGTGACCTGCAGAGCAAGGTAGACCCCTATCTGCGCCCCCTGTACGATGCCCTCTTTGACATGCTGGGCGCCGAGACATACCAGAAGTACCTCGAGCGAGGCAATATCGAGGTGGCGCCTCTGGCCTATATGCGCGGCCGCACGCTGGACGACAGCTTTATCATTCTCGATGAAGCTCAGAACACCAGCCGCGAGCAGATGAAGATGTTCCTCACGCGCATGGGCTTTGGTTCCAAGGTGGTCATCACCGGCGACATCACCCAGATCGACCTGCCCGGAGACAAGCCCAGCGGTCTGAAAGAGGCCATGAAGGTATTGCAGGGCGTGGAAGGTGTTGGCATCTGCCAGCTTTCTCAGCAGGACGTGGTGCGCCATGTGATGGTGCAGCGTATCATCGAAGCCTATGCCAAGTATGAGGATCGCAACAAGGGAGGGGCGAAGAGATGAGCCATAAAGTGACCGTTTCCGCCGATAAAGGCGCGTGGAAGCTGTTCCCTGTGATGCGTGTGCTGTGCCGCACCGTGAAAACGGCGCTGGCTGCCGAGGGTGTGCAGCCCTCCTGCGAGATCAATATCATGCTGACCGATGACGAGGGCATCCGTGAGGTGAACCGCACCATGCGTGAGATCGACCGCGCCACCGATGTGCTCAGCTTCCCCATGTTTAATCTGACACCGGGCGAGCATCCCGATGAAACGGATGCCGACCCCGACACCGGCCTTGTGCCGCTGGGTGACATGTGCATCAGCGTGGAGCGTGCGAAGGCACAGGCGGCTGAGTATGGCCACAGTTTCCGCCGGGAGATCTGCTATCTCTGCGTCCACTCGGTGCTGCATCTGCTGGGCTATGACCATTTGGATGAGGGCGAGATGAAGCGTCAGATGCGCCGGAGAGAAGAAGAAATTATGCAGATTCTGAATCTGCAAAGATAGAGAAAAATGCTCAAAGAAAGTTGAGGATCATCTATGAACAACATTACCAAAACCGCCATGATCACCGTTTGCGGCCGTCCCAATGTGGGCAAGTCCAGCCTGACCAACGCGCTGGTGGGCGAGAAGATCGCCATCGTGTCCAACAAGCCCCAGACCACCCGTAACCGCATTTACGGCGTGGTGAACCACGGCGACACCCAGTTTGTACTGCTGGACACCCCCGGTCTGCACAAGCCTCGTTCCCGTCTGGGCGACTACATGGTGAAGGTGGTGCGTGAGAGCTTGGCCGATGTAGAGGCCGCCATGCTGCTGGTAGAGCCTGTGGCCCGTGTGGGCGAGCCGGAGAAAATCCTGATCCAGCGTATTCAGGAAGAGGGCATTCCTGCCATTTTGTGCATCAACAAGGTGGATATGGTGGAGAAAAAGGAAGAACTGCTGGAAGTTATCGCCGCCTACAGCCAGTATTACGACGGCTTTGAGGCCATTATTCCCATTTCTGCCCGGACCGGTGACGGTCTGGATGAGCTGATGGCGCAGATGGGTAAGTATGCACAGGAAGGTCCCCAGCTGTTCCCCGATGGCATGACCACCGACCAGCCGGATGCGCAGGTGTGCGCCGAGATCGTGCGCGAAAAGATGCTGCACTGCCTGGACAAAGAGATTCCCCACGGTACCGCCGTGGAAGTGACCCGTTTCACCGAGCGTGTGGACAGCGGCATCATTGATCTGGACGTGACCATCTACTGCGAAAAGGCCAGCCACAAGGGTATTATCATCGGCAAGGGCGGCGAGATGATGAAGAAGATCTCCTCTCTTGCCCGTCGCGATATCGAGCGCTTCATGGGCACCAAGGTCTATATGGAGACTTGGGTGAAGGTGAAGGAAAACTGGCGCGATAATGCGAACTTCATCAGAAGTCAGGGCTACGACGAGCAGTAAGCTGAAAGTAAAGTGATGGCTTCGGCCAGTTTTCCTGCGAGTGAAAATGAGCCGCCGCTTGCGGCGTCAATTCGCCAGAATTGCGTAGGCGGAATTCATTTCCGCCGTTAAACGATAAAATGCGGGGTCCCTATCAAATGGAACATTTGATGGGGGAAACTGGCGCGATAACGCCAATTTCATCAGAAGTCAGGGCTACGACGAGCAGTAAGAAGAGGAAGTTCAGCTAACAATTCCCATCCATAACCGCAGTCTGCCGGCACAAGATAACGGCAGGGAGGTGGCGTGATGGATAAGGAGTTTTGCTGGCAGGCATTCTGGCAGACCGGTGCGCCGGAGCTGTATCTGCTGTGCCGCGCCTGCGATGAGGAGGACGCATGCAAACAGGAAAAATCGTGACCTCCGGCATCGTGTTGCGGGAGACAGAAACCAAGGAGACCGACAAGATTCTGACGGTACTGACGGCGGATCTGGGCAAGATCGCCGTAATCGCCCGTGGTGCGCGGCGCAAGAACAGCCGCATTGCCGCGGCCAGTCAGTTGCTGGCATACTCCGAGCTGACGCTTTACAAGCGCAACAACTGGTATATGCTGGATGAGGCATCCACGCTGGAACTGTTCGACGGTGTGCGGCAGGACTTCATTTTGCTGAGCCTTGCCTCCTATTTTGCCGAGCTGACCGAATCCCTCACAGACGAGGGGGAAGCACGGGAGGAACTGCCACTGCTTTTGAACGCCCTCTATGCTTTGGGCACACTGAAAAAAGATCCGGCGCAGGTAAAAGCGGCCTTCGAACTGCGGCTTTTGGCGCTGAGTGGATTTGAGCCGCTGGCAGATGGCTGCGCGGTGTGCGGTCGGGAAGAGCCGGAGGCCCCTATGCTGGATGTAGTGCGCGGTATCGTGCATTGCGGCAAGTGTAAGGAGCCGGGTGGCCTGTCTCTGCCGCTGACCCACGGAGCGCTGAATGCCATGCAGCATGTGCTGTCCTGCCCACCCAAACGGCTTTACAGCTTTACTTTGGATGCGCCGCAGCTGCGGATTCTGGGTCATGCCGCCGAGGCATTTGCGGCCGCCCAGCTGGAGCGCGGATTCCGCACGCTGGATTACTATAAGGCCATCCTGCCGCAAGACGGGATGTAACGAGAAAAGAGATACTTATGAGCGAAATGTTTGAAAAATCTATTCGCACGCTGGAACTGCCGGCGGTGCTGGAGATGCTGAGTCATAAAGCGGTCAGCGATGCGGCCAAGGAGCGGTGTCTGCGCCTTGTGCCCAGCACCGATGCGGACGAGGTAATGCTGCTGCTCAGCCAGACCGATGCGGCAAAAGAGCGGTTGGGCCTGCATGGCAGCCCCTCTTTTTCCGGCGTGAAGAACGTGGCACCGGCCCTCAGCCGAGCCGACCATGGCGGTATGCTGAACACCCGTGAACTGCTGGATATCGCCGGTGTGCTGACGGCCAGCCGCCGGGTATATGAATACGATCTGGATCGCAAGGGTGAGCCCACGGTGATTGACCAGATGTTTTCCTCTCTGCACACCAATAAGTTTTTGGAAGAGAAGATCCGCTCGGCCATCCTGGACGAGGAGACCATTGCCGACACGGCCAGCGCTGAGCTTGCCGACATTCGCCGCAAGATGCGCATCGCCGCGGCCAAGGGTCGGCAGATCCTGCAAAAGATCATTGCCTCGCCCTCCTATGCCAAAGTGCTGCAGGAGGCGCTCATTACCCAGCGCGACGGCCGCTTTGTGGTGCCGGTGAAGGCGGAGTATAAGGGAAGTTTGCCCGGTCTGGTGCATGATATCTCCTCCTCCGGTGCAACGCTCTTTGTCGAGCCCATGGGCGTGGTGCAGGCCAACAACGAGCTACGGGAGCTGCAGGCCAAGGAGGAGAAGGAGATCGACCGCATTTTGCGCCAGCTCTCTGCCGATTGCGCCATGCAAATGAACAATATACTGTGGGATTACGACATTTTAGTGTGTCTTGATGTCATTTTCGCCAGAGCGCAGCTGAGCTATCACATGAACGCAGCGCGACCGGAAGTGCGAAAGCGCGGCGGCGTTGTGCTGCGCCGTGCCCGTCATCCGCTGCTGGACAGCGCCAAAGCGGTGCCCATTACGGTGGATTTGGGTGAGAGCTTCGACACACTGGTGATCACCGGTCCCAACACCGGAGGTAAGACGGTGACCCTCAAGACGCTGGGTCTTCTGTGCCTGATGGCCCAGTGCGGCCTGCATATTCCGGCCGATGACGGCAGCGCCGTTCGGGTGTTTGAGCGGATTCTGGCCGACGTGGGCGATGAGCAGAGCATTGAGCAGAGCCTGTCTACCTTCTCGGCCCACATGTCCAACACGGTGCAGATCCTGCAGGAGGCCGATGAGAAGAGCCTGATCCTCTTCGATGAGCTGGGCGCCGGTACCGACCCCATCGAGGGTGCGGCGCTGGCCATTGCCATTATCCAGCACGCTCGCAGCTGCGGTGCACTGACGGCTGCCACCACCCACTATGCAGAGCTCAAGACCTTTGCTATGACCACGGCAGGTGTGGAGAACGCCAGCTGTGAATTTGATGTGCAGACGCTGCGCCCCACGTACCGGCTGCTCATCGGCATTCCCGGCAAGTCCAACGCTTTTGCCATTTCCCGGCGGCTGGGCCTGCCGGAGGAAGTGATTCAGGCGGCGAAAAATCAGATGGATAGTGAATCGGTGCGCTTTGAAGATGTGCTGTCGCAGCTGGAAGAGAAGCGGCAGCATCTGGAAAAGGCGCAGAATGAGGCGGAGCGCTTGTGGCGTCAACGGGAGGAGGATGCCCGTAAAGCACGTACCTACCGCGAGCAGATGGAAAAAGCCAAGGAAAACGCCAAGAGTCGCGGTGAAGCAGAAGCCAAGCGCATTATCCGTGAGGCCACACAGCGCAGTGAGGCGATTTTTGCGGAATTGGACGCGCTGCGCCGTGAGCAGCAGAAGCAGGCCAATTTCCAGGCCATCAATGATGCCAAGGCGGCCATTCGCCACAGCCTGAAGGAGGCCGAACAGCTGCTGCATCAGAAAGAGGAGACGGTAGACCCCACGCTGACACCCAGCCGTCCTTATGAGGTGGGCGATATGGTGGAGATTCCCGGTGTGAAGATGGCGGCCACAGTGCTGAGCGTCAACGGCGACGGCACGCTGCTGCTGCAGGCCGGCAAGATGAAGATGACGACCAAGGCCGCGCAGGTGCGGCTGCTGGATACGGCCGAGGCGCAGCAGAAGAAAAAGCAGACCGTGCCCAAGACCTCTGCCGCGCCGGCGGTGCGCATTGCGGCACGGGCGGCGTCGGAGTTGGATATCCGCGGCTATGAAACGCTGGAGGCCGAGAGCATCGTGGAGAACTACATCGACAGCGCCGTAATGGCAAAGCTGGGAACGGTGACCATCATCCACGGCAAGGGCACCGGTGCCCTGCGCAAGGCGGTGCATGAAATGCTGCGGCGCAACAAGGCGGTCAAAAGCTTCCGACTGGGTCACTATGGCGAAGGCGAGGCCGGAGTCACCGTGGTGGAACTGAAATAAACGCTCTTTTGTGACAAGCGCCGAATTTCTGCGCGAATTGAATCGAGCCACGAGAAAATTTTGTGGTTTTGGATATTGATTGAACTGCGAAGATTCGGTATAATAAAGGCACCAAGAAGGATTGGTTGCTCCATAAAAAAAGCTGCTGATAAAGGAGATTGATTCGATGTATACTCAGGAAATTACTGTTAAGAACGAGGTCGGTCTGCACGCCCGTCCTGCTACGTATTTCATTCAGAAGGCCAACGAATTTAAGAGTGGCATCTGGGTCGAGAAGGAAGAGCGTCGTGTCAACGCCAAGAGCCTTCTGGGCGTTCTGTCTCTGGGCATTGCCAAAGACACTGTGATTACGCTGATTGCCGATGGCGCAGATGAGCAGCAGGCTGTTGCTGCTTTGGCTGAGCTGATTGAAAACAATTTCGGCGAATAATAAAACTGCAAAAGACCGATGCCATTCAGGCATCGGTCTTTTTTTATGTGCGGTCTTCTTCGCCGCGGCGCGCCACTTCCAGCAGTACGCCAACAGCGTCCACGCCGTATTGACCCTGTGCCGTCTCGCCGGTAAGCATCAGGCAGGATGCTCCGTCAAGGCAGGCGTTATAGATGTCCGTCACCTCGGCACGGGTAGGGACGGGAGAATGGATCATGCTTTGCAGCAGATGGGTGACAACCAGAAAATCCTTGCCGGCGGCGCGGCACACGGCGGCAATCTTTTTCTGGGCACGGGGCAGATCGTACAGGCACAGATTGCTGCCCAGATCGCCACGGGCAATGGTGACCACGTCGCACAGATCCAACCAATCTTCGACTGTAGCAAGGCCTTCGGCGTCCTCGACTTTGGCAAAGATCTGCAGATCGTCCAGCCCGTGTTGGTGCAGAGCCTGCCGGACCTGCATCAAATCGCCGCGGCAACGGAGGAAAGGCTGCATCACAGCGGTAACGCCGTGTGCACGGGCCACGGCCAGATCGGCGTGATCGGCAGCTGACACGGCAGGACGAGGGATCTCCACGCCGGGCAGCGTGATGCTCTTGCGGCCCTCCAGCAGACCGCCGCGCAGGCAGCGGCATACGGCAGTGCACCCGTCATGGGATTCTACCGTCAGCTCAATGGCGCCGTCATCCACCAGCATGGTCTGTCCCGGCTGCAGGGCGGCCAGAATATCCTGATCTAATAGCGGCAGCCCCATCTTGCCAAAGCGAAGGCAGTCGCCCGTTTGCAGGCGGATGGGACGGGTCAGCTGCCCCAGTCGCAGCTCGGAACCGCGCATATCAATGATCAGCTCGGGCCGGACACCGACTGCCTCACCGGCGGCGCGCAGCGCATCGGTCCAGCGGCGGCAATCGGAAAGGGTGCGGTGGGAGAGGTTCAGGCGAAAACCGGTCAGGCCCAGCCGCAGCATAGCGGTGAGGGTATCTACTTCGCAGCAGGCCGGTCCCAGCGTGGCATATGTCTTGATCATGGTGTGTTCTCCTTGTGGAAATGGTCATACACCGCCTGCGCCGCCGTCTTAGGCAGAACGGCGCACAAATCGTCAAGAGAGGCGGCGGTGATGGCTTTGATGGTTTTGAAGTGCTGCAGCAGCGCTTTTTTTCGCGCCTGCCCGATGCCGGGAATGCCGTCGAGACGGGAAGCGAAGCTACTGTGGGTATGCTTTTCATGGTGATAGGCGATGGCAAAGCGATGCACTTCTTCCTGAACGGTGCCGACGAAAGCAAACAGATGGGGGCTGTGCTGAATGCCCAGTTCTTGCCCCTCGGCTGTCATCAGGGCGCGGGTGCGGTGGCGGTCATCTTTCACCATGCCTAAAATGGGCAGGTTCAAACCAAGAGCGCCCAGCGCCTCTTGGGCAACACGGGCGTGCATTTGGCCGCCGTCAATCAGGAGAAGGTCCGGCGTTTGATCGAACTTTTCATCCCCATCCAGATAGCGGCGAAAGCGGCGCGTCAACACTTCACGCATGGCGGCATAGTCATCGGGCGCGGTCAAAGTTTTGATCTGGAAGCGGCGATAATCCCGTTTGAGGGGCTTTCCGTCATAGAAAACCACCATGCTGGCCACCATGTCGGCACTGCCGGTGTGGGAGATATCGTAGGCCTCTATGCGGCGCGGTGGGTGATCCAGACCGGCCAGATCGCCCAACTGCTCCAGCGTTTTGCCGGTGCGCTCGCTCTGGGTGGTGATGCGCTCCACCTCTTCGGCGGCGTTGCGCACGGCCATTTTCAAAAGATCGGCTTTTTCGCCGCGCTGAGGCAGGCGAACCGTCACCTTATGGCCGGCTTTTTCGCTCAACAGCGCTGAGAAAACATCCTGATCTTCCAGTGTGCAGGGCAGCAGAATCTCGGAAGGGAACACGCCGCGGTCCAGATAGTATTGACTTAAAACGGCGCTGAGGATGGCGCTTTCGCTCTCATCGGCAGCGGCAGGAAACACCTGTACCTCGCGGCCCAGCAAATCGCCGTTCTGGATGTGCAATACGGCACAGCCGCAGCGCACCTGACCGGGATGAACGCCCCAGACATCTGTATCGGCGCAGACACCGGCGATGACCTGCTGCTGTTTACCCAGCACGGCCAGCGAACGAATGCGGTCGCGCAGCGCGGCGGCCTTTTCGAAAGCAAGATCTTCCGCGGCCTGTTCCATTTGCGCCTGCAATTCGCCGGCCAGCTGGCGGTATTTACCGGAGAAAAGCCGCGCGGCCTGATGGATACGGGACTGATATTCGGTGCAGTCGGGTCCGTTGATGCGGCAAAAGCCGTCGCACTTCCCGATGTGGTAGTTCAGGCACGGTCTGTCCTTGCCGATGTCACGGGGAAACCGGCGCGAGCAGGTGGGCAGGCGCAGCGCGCTGCACACGGCGTCGATGGCGTTGTGGGTGTCGTGGCGGGCGCCAAAGGGGCCGAAATATCGGGCACCGTCATCGGCGGCTTTGGAAACCAGAGAGAAACGGGGATAGGGGACACCCTGTTCCAGACGGACAAAGGGATACCCCTTGTCGTCCTTCAGAAGGATATTATAACGGGGCTGATGGCGCTTGATGAGGGAGTTTTCCAGCACCAGCGCCTCAAACTCGGAGGCAACAAAGATGGTATCAAACCGATCTACCTGACTGACCATGAGCCGCGTTTTGGCGTTGTGAGTGCTGCCGCCCTGAAAATATTGGGTGACGCGGTTTTTCAGCTTCTTGGCCTTGCCCACATAAATGACCTTGCCGGTCTTGTCCATCATCAGATAAACGCCGGGCACTTGCGGCAGGTCATTGGCTTTTTGCCGTAATTCTTCCCGTGTCATGGCAGCGCCTCCTTTCCGTCTTCTTACGGCCAGTATAGCATGCCCTCCTGTCCGGTGCAAGCAAAAGCATGGTTGCATCGGAGACACCGGGAAGGTATAATAAGAAAAAACAAAACGGGAGGGGTAGGCGATGATTCAGGATATCGGAAACCACATCTACGACAGAAGTTATAGCTTGCGCTGTGCGGAAAAAGAGGATTTTGCCCTTTGCTACCGACAGGGAAAGGTGCTGCTGCGCCGCGTGGCGCAGGATGCGTGGGCGCTGCCCCGTTTTGTCGATTTTCCGGCGGAGATCAGCCCCGATCTGACCACGGCGCGGCACTTTTTTGCCCTCGATGGTGTGGGCTGCTATCTGTGCGACCCCGATCCGGCGGAGGATGCACTGCCGGAGGGCTGGGAATACTGTGGCCCACAGGCGCTGCGCAACGTGCGTCCCATGGAGGTGGCCTTCGCCGCCATCACCGGCGCGCAGCTGGACCGGTGGTATAAGTCCCGCGCCTTCTGCGGCCGCTGTGGCGCGAAAATGAAGCCCAGCGACATCGAGCGGGCTATGGCCTGCCCCGACTGCGGCCTCATCGAATATCCCAAGATCTGCCCTGCGGTGATCGTGGCGGTGACAGACGGCGACAAGCTGCTGCTGACCCGTTACGCCGACCGGCCCTACCGTGGACCGGCCCTGATTGCCGGCTTTGTGGAAGTGGGCGAAACGCTGGAGGACACGGTGCGCCGCGAGGTGCTGGAAGAGGTGGGCCTTCGCGTGAAAAATATCCGCTACTATAAGAGCCAGCCCTGGTCTTTTACCGACACGATGCTGTGTGGCTTTTACTGCGATCTGGATGGCGAGGCGGAGATCCGTCTGGACCGCAACGAGCTGTGCGAGGGCGTGTGGATGGCGCGAAGCGAACTGCCGCTGCGCGAGAATGATATTTCGCTGACGGCGGAGATGATCGAGATGTTCCGTCGGGGGGAGAAATAAGAAAAGCGCATCCATCAGATTGATGGATGCGCTTTTTCAGTTCAATGCCTCGGCATTCAGCTCAAAGAGTTCACCGATGCGCTGGCGCAGGGCGCGGTGCTCGGCTTTTTCCAGCGTGGGATCGGCTGCCAGCAGCGCTTTGGCTGCGGTCTGCGCCTCGTCCAGAAGGCGCATATCGCAGCTGAGGTCGGCAATTTTCATGGCAGGCAGGCCGTGCTGGCGCTGACCGAAGAAGTCGCCGGGGCCGCGCAGCCGCAGGTCCTCTTCCGAGATTTGGAAGCCGTCGTTTGTCTTGGTCATAATCTTCAGACGCTGCCGCGTTTCCTCATTTTTCGTATCGCTCATCAGGATGCAGTAGCTCTTGGCGCTGCCGCGGCCCACGCGGCCGCGCAGCTGGTGCAGCTGGCTCAGACCGAAGCGCTCGGCGTTTTCCACCACCATGGTGTTGGCGTTGGGCACGTCCACGCCCACTTCGATGACGGTAGTGGACACCAGGATATCGCTCTCGCCGGCGGCAAAGGCGGCCATGACGGCCTCTTTTTCTTTGGGCTTCATCTTGCCGTGGAGTACGGAAACCCTCAGATCGGGGAATACATTTTTCTGCAGGTCCTGCGCGTAAGCGGTAACGGCCTTGCGCTCATCGGGGATTTCCTCGCCATCGCCTACCAGAGGGCAGACGATGAATACCTGCCGCTCTTCCGCCACTTGCTTGCGAATGAAGGCGTTGATGCGTTGGCGGTAGTCCTCGCCTACGCAGAAGGTATCCACCTTCTGCCGTCCGGGGGGCAGCTCGTTGATGATGGATACGTCCAGATCGCCGTAGATGATGAGGGCAAGGGTGCGAGGGATGGGGGTGGCCGAGAGCACCAGCGTGTGAGGATGGTCGGCCTTTTGGCCCAGTGCGGCTCTCTGTCCCACGCCGAAGCGGTGCTGCTCATCGGTGATGACAAGTCCGAGACGGGCGTATTGTACATCCTGCGTCAGCAGAGCGTGGGTGCCGATGCACAGATCGATGGCGCCGCACTTCAGATCGGCCAGAATGGCGCGGCGCTCTGCGGCACGGGTGGAACCTGTCAGAAGCGCGCAGGAGAGGCCAAAACGGGCGAACAGCGGCGCGAGTGTCTCATAGTGCTGGCGCGCCAAAATCTCCGTAGGGGCCATCAGGGCGCTCTGCCAGCGGTTTTGTGCGGCGAACCACACGCAGGCGGCGGCCACCATGGTTTTACCGCTGCCCACATCGCCCTGACACAGGCGGTTCATGGGCCGCTGGGCGCACATATCGCCGATGGCGTCGCCGATGGCGCGCTGCTGGGCGGAAGTCAGCGTAAAGGGCAGCTTTTCGTAGAAGGGGGCAAGATCAAAGGGACGGCAGACGGGGCCGGAGACATCCTGCCGCCGCGAGCGCAGCAGCTGCAGGCCGCAGGTGAGGAGGAAGAGCTCTTCAAACACCATGCGTCGCCGGGCGATCTCCAGCGCTTCGGGAGAGGTGGGGAAGTGGATGTTTTCATAGGCGTAGCCGGCATAACACAGCCGGTGCTGCCGCCGTACAGCATCCGGCAGTACGTCCTCCAAAAGATCGCGGCACGCATCCAGACCTTGGCGCACAGAGCGGCTGAGAATCAGCTGGCTGACACCGGCGGTGAGGGGGTACAGGGGCATGATGCGGCCGGTGATCTGCTGCTGACCCTCCCTCTCGATGAGGGGGTTGATCATTTGGCGGCGCAGGAGATTGCCCTCCACCTTGCCGTAGAAAATATAGCTTTCGCCTTTGTGGAGGGAGTTTTTGCGGTATTCCTGATTGAAAAACACCAGATCGAGACTGCCGCCCTCGTCCACGGCACGGCATTTCACCAGCGTGCGGCCGCCGCTGATGCGGCTTGCGGTGGGGTCGGAGGCCACCATGGCACGGACGCAGGCGTTTTCCCCCAGAATGAGATCGCGGATGGGACGGGTGAGGGTGCGGTCTTCATAGCCACGGGGGAAATAGGAGATGAGGTCTTTGAGCGTGGCGATGCCCAGCTTGTTCAGCGATTTGGCGCGCTGCTCGCCAATGCCCTTGATGTAGCGGATGTCGGTTTTCAGATCGGCCATGGACTCACCTCCTGCAAAAGTTTTCTCTATTGTATCAGTTTTGCACGGGAAATACAATCGAAAGAAAAGAGCCGACCAAAGGGAGGCACGCAAAGGACGGTTAACAGGAACAACGGGGCGAGCTGCTGTTCCTCCTCCTGTTGCATGTTCGGCTAAATTATGATAGGATATCATCAGTTAGATAAGCTTGAATTTGGCAAAGGAGGGTGATTGTATGGAAAAAGGAATGATAACCCCATTGGGTGAAATCCATGTCTACATAGACAATGTTCGCTCCGATTATGAAGTTGAACCCTATAATTGCAACATTCGTTCAGTTCGTGACAAACCGCTGGCAGGTAGTTATCGGATTGTTGTTTCAGCAAAAGAGTGGCAGACTATTCGTTGTGTTGTTTCTCTCTGCGACACAGAGATACTTAATGAGGGAGCAACAGGAGAGCGATATTTGTATTCGGAGTTTGTAAAAGACAACATTGTTCTGACCATAGGTGCAGGCGATGAAATCCCCGCATTTGATACCAACCGAATTCCCTTTGGAGTGGAGTATGTTCGTAGAACCCCTGTTGATAAGGTTGTATTTGGTATCGCTTGGGCAATTGACTATGAGGGGCAATTCGATATCAGAACGCAATTAGCAACATCCTTGTATTAACCAAATTCCAATTTGTCGAACAGTCAAAGCGCATTTCTATCCGCGACACTTTGCGATGCGGTGCGAACAATGATAACAGCCAAGCTGCGTTTTGCAGCTTGGCTGTTCCTGTTTTACGAATTCCGTTCTAAAGGGCGTCTTTTTAACTGGTCAAAAGCCGCTGAAGGGACTGAAAACGTCGCCTACGGGCGCAAATTCTTCTGCCGGTGCAGGCATGGTGAGAAAGTCATCCTCCTCTTCCTGCCGCGGTACATAGTCCACATACTGGAAACGGACACCGTTTTCCTCCATGATCTCGCTCGCTTCCGCCACCTCCCAGTCGGGAGATTCCTCCAGATTGGGGAAGAAGGTGTCGGCCTCAACGTCGGCAAAGACGCGAGTGACATAGACGCGGTCACACAGACCGAGGAACTGGCGGTACACCGAGCCGCCGCCGATGACAAAGGCGTCGGCTCCGGCGGCGAAAACAGCGCCTGCCGGTGTGTTGACACATTCGGCGTTTTCGGCGGTATAGGTGGGGTCGGAGGTCAGCACGATGTTGCGGCGGCCCGGCAGACCCTTGGAGCCGGGGAGGCTTTCCAGCGTTTTGCGGCCCATCAGTACTGTCTGGCCGGAGGTCAGCGCACGGAAGCGCTTGAGATCGGCGCTGATGTGAAAAAGAAGTTCGTTGTCTTTTCCGATGCCCCAGTTTTCACTGACGGCGACAATAGCTTGCATAAAAGAACCCTCCTATATTTGTCGTTCCATGTGTGCCGCGTGTCATAAGGCACTCATGGAGCGGCACAATGCTGGTTTCACAGAATTTCCCTGTCCGCAGACGGGGAAACAAAATGAAATCCATGATTTTTGGCGACATGTGCGGCGAAAATCATACTTTGCATATCGGCCGTGCCGACTTTTCTGTGAAGAACCGAGGTGCGGCCGATATGAAACCTTACTCACTCAAAAGTGTAAGATTTTGAGCGAATGCCTTAAATGGCCACGGGGATTTTATCGTCAAAGGCGTGGGGGTCGTAACCCTCCAGCGAGAAGCTGTCACGGGTGAACTGATAGAAATCGGTGACGGACTTGTCGATGACAAACTTGGGTGCGTCTTTGCCCTCTTTTTCCAGCATCTTTTCCACGATGGGCACGTGGCGGTCATAGATGTGGGCATCGGCGATGACGTGCACCAGCTCGCCCACTTCCAGACCGCTGACCTGTGCCATCATGTGCACCAGCACGGCATACTGCACCACGTTCCAGTTGTTGGCGGCCAGCATGTCCTGACTGCGCTGGTTCAAGATGGCGTTGAGGGTGTTGCCGGAGACGTTGAAGGTCATGGAGTAGGCGCAGGGATACAGGGCCATCTCGTGCAGGTCCTGGAAGTTGTAGATGTTGGTGAGGATGCGGCGAGAGGCAGGATTGTGCTTGAGATCGTACAGCACGCGGTCCACCTGATCCATTTCACCTTCAGGATACTGGTGCTTGACGCCCAGCTGATAGCCGTAGGCCTTGCCGATGGAGCCGGTCTCATCGGCCCAGCTGTCCCAGATGTGGCCGCGCAGGTCGTGGATGTTGTTGCTCTTCATCTGCCAGATCCACAAAAGTTCATCAATGCAGGTTTTGAAATAGGTGCGGCGGATGGTCAGAATGGGGAACTCTTCTTTCAGGTTATAGCGGTTGACAATGCCGAACTTTTTTACGGTGTGGGCAGGAGTGCCGTCATCCCAACGGGGACGGACGTTCTGGTCGGTGTCCCACACGCCGTGGGTCAGGATATCACGGATATTCTGCTTAAAAATTTCATCTGCGCGGCTCATAACGGATCCCCCTTGTTTGTTATTTTACTTAGTGTAGCACAAACCTGAAAATGTGACAAGGAAAACCTTTATTATATCACAATAAGGAGAAGGAGAAAAGTTAAATTGACTACACAAATTGTGAAGCGAATAACGTAATGTGGAAAAGTGTGGAATAATTTTGAAAAGAAAAAGTTTCTTTTCTTATGGGTATCATGTATAATATAAGCTGTGGTGGAACGCGGAATGCGTCAACACAAAAGAAGGAGGAAAAGAAGCATGAAGAATAAGAAAAAGCTGTCTCTGACGGTGCAGATTGCCATCGGCCTGGTGCTGGGCG
>JAZKYM010000073.1:0-3054 GCA_045612165.1 Vescimonas sp. | reverse complement strand
TCATCCCCGTTACCGGATGGCTGAGATGGCGCATCTTCGGTGCGTCAAATTAGGGTGGTACCGTGAAGTGAACCTTCGCCCCTATGTGTGGGCGGGGGTCTATTTTTTTGCCTCCCCACTCACGAAAAAGTTCAAAAAATTTATCATAAAGGAGAAAAAAACCATGTCTCATCCCTACCATGGCCTCAACGAGCTGCGCGAGATGTTCCTGCGCTTCTTCGAGACCAAAGACCATCTGCGTCTGCCCAGCTTTTCCCTGATTCCCCAGAACGATGCAAGCCTGCTGCTCATCAACTCCGGTATGGCCCCCATGAAGCCTTACTTCACCGGTGAGCAGATTCCTCCCCGTCGCCGCGTCTGCACCTGCCAGAAGTGCATCCGTACCGGCGATATCGAGAACATCGGTAAGACCGCTCGCCACGGCACCTATTTCGAGATGCTGGGCAACTTCTCTTTCGGTGACTATTTCAAGCGCGAAGCCATCCATTGGTCCTGGGAGTTCCTGACCAGCCCCGAGTGGGTGGGTCTGGAGCCTGACCGTCTGTATCCCTCTGTGTTCGAGGGTAACGAGACCACGCCTGCCGATGACGAGGCTTTCGACATCTGGCACAAGGAGATCGGCATTCCTGCCGACCACATCTTCCGCTTCGGCAAGGCCGACAACTTCTGGGAGCACGGCTCCGGTCCCTGCGGCCCCTGCTCCGAGATCTACTACGATCGCGGTGAAGAGTACGGCTGCGGCAAGCCCGGCTGCACCGTGGGCTGCGACTGCGACCGCTATATCGAAGTGTGGAACAACGTCTTCTCCCAGTTCAACAACGACGGCGAGGGCCACTATGTGGAGCTGAGCCAGAAGAATATCGACACCGGCATGGGTCTGGAGCGTCTGGCCTGCGTGTGCCAGAACGTGCGTAGCCTGTTCGATGTGGATACCGTCATGAACATCACCGACAAGGTCAGTGAGATCACCGGCGCCCACTACGGCCAGAGCAACAAGACCGACGTGTCTCTGCGTATCATCACCGACCATATCCGCTCCGCTTCCTTCATGATCTGCGATGGCGTGCTGCCCAGCAACGAAGGCCGCGGCTACGTGCTGCGCCGTCTGCTGCGCCGCGCTGCCCGTCACGGTAAGCTCCTGGGTGTCAACGATCCGTTTCTGTTCCAGGTGGTGGAGACTGTCATCCACGAGAACGAGGGTCACTATCCCGAACTGCGTGAGCGCGAGGGTTATATCACCAAGGTCATCCGCACCGAGGAGGAAAACTTCGCCCGTACCATCGATGCCGGTATGCGTATCTATGCCGAGATGCTGAGTGCCCACAAGGCCAAGGGCGAGACCGTCTTCTCCGGCGAGAACGCCTTTGATCTGGCTGCTACCTACGGTTTCCCCATCGACCTGACGGTGGAAATGGTGGCCGATGAGGGTATGAGCGTGGATATGGATGCCTACTACGCCAAGCGCGAAGAGGATAAGATCCGCGCCCGTGAGGCCCGTAAGGCTCTGGGCGATCTGGGCTGGGCCGGCGTGGAGTTCGGTCAGGATATGCCTGCCACTGAGTTCGTAGGCTATGACTACGACGCCATCGACGATGCCAAGGTGCTGGCCATCGTGGTGGATGGAGAGCAGGTGGACGAGATCGTAGCCGGCATGGACGCGCTGGTGGTGCTGGATCAGACCCCCTTCTACGCTGAGATGGGTGGCCAGACCGCTGACCACGGCTACCTGTGCGACAGCGCTGACGAGAGCATCGAGAATCTGGAAGGCAAGGGCGTGGCCCTGTCCTTCGTGGTGGATAACGTCCAGAAGAATAAGGGCGGCAAGTATATGCACTACGGTAAGCTCCTGCGCGGACAGCTCAAGGTGGGCGACACCGTCACCGCTGCCATCGATACCGAGCGCCGCGCCGCCATCCGCCGCGCCCACAGCGCCACCCATCTGCTCAACGCCGCGCTGGTGAAGCTGCTGGGCGACCATGTCCATCAGGCCGGCCCTCTGGTGGAGCCCGACCGTCTGCGCTTCGACTTCAGCCATTTCGAGGGCGTGGATTCCCACACTCTGGTGCAGATCGAGGCTCTGGTGAACCGCTGGGCCATGGAAGGCCACGCCATCGTCACCGAGGAGCTGCCCATCGAGGAAGCCAAGAAGAAGGGTGCCATCGCCGCCTTCGGTGAGAAGTACGGCGACATGGTTCGCGTGGTAGAGATGGGCGATGCCTCTATGGAGTTCTGCGGCGGTACCCATCTGGATAACACCGCCAAGGTGGGCTCTTTCCGCATTGTTTCCGAGGGCAGCGTTGCCTCCGGCGTGCGCCGTATCGAGGCCGTGGTGGGCGCTGAGGCTCATCTGGCTATGATGAACGACCGCGAGAAGCTGCGCGTCATGTCTGCTTCTTTGAAAACCAATCCCGATCAGCTCCACGGCCGCATCGAGGGTCTGCTGGAGGAGATCCGCGAGTATAAGCGCCAGATTGAGCAGTTCAAGGCCAAGGAATCTGCCGGCGGTGCCGACGATATGCTCAAGAAGGCTGAGGATGTGTCCGGCCTCCATGTGGTCACCGCCACCGTCACCGAGGGTGACGCCAACAGCCTGCGCCAGCTGGGCGACCTGCTGCGCGATAAGGACAGCGCCGTGGTGGCTGTCATCGCGCTGGTGGGCGAGAAGTTGAGCCTGCTGGCCGTCTGCGGTAAGGATGCCGTCTCCCGCGGCATCAAGGCCGGCGACATCATCAAGACCATTGCTCCCATCGTGGGCGGTAAGGGCGGCGGCAAGCCCGACAGCGCTATGGGCGGCGGAAGCGACAAGTCCAAGGTCAGCGAGGCCCTGGCCGCTGTGAAGCCTTTTGTTGCCGAAAAACTGTAAAAAATCACAAGAATCAAAGGGAAAGGAGCATATTTCATGCGTAACGATTGCCTGTTCTGCGCCATCGCCGATGGCGACATCCCTTCCAACAAGGTCTATGAGGACGAGCTGTGCCTCGCTTTCTATGACATCGAGCCTCAGGCTCCCGTCCACTTCCTGGTGGTGCCCAAGGAGCATATCTGCTGCGCCCG
>JAZKYM010000072.1:0-30371 GCA_045612165.1 Vescimonas sp. | reverse complement strand
TATCCAATTCCAATTTATCTAACAGATAAAGGGCGCACTTCTATACACCGTTCGGTGTCGTGCGCAATTTGGAGTTTTGCACCGCTACCTGCGCCTCCCCTGTGTAAGGGGAGGTGGGCCGCCGAACGGCGGCTCGGAGGGGTTGTCAATCCCTCAGTCAGCTTCGCTGACAGCCTTCGGCCCGGGTCGCAATCATAGATTGCTCCCGCCTTTGGCTAAAAACATGCCACAGGCATGTTTTCTTTACGCGTCGGCCCCTTTACACAAGGGAGCCTTTGGCGCTCCCACGCCAGTGCAAAAAGAATCCTCCCTGCGAGAAATCCGCAGGGAGGATTAACTGTTTTACGGACACCCGGCCAAGCCGGGGGATATTTATTCTTACGCTTTTTGTTTTCAGTCCAGCACAAACACGGTGCAGTCGCGCCGTCCGAACCAGCAGGCCTCGTCAAAAGTCTCAAACCACAGGTCGATCTTATAGCCCTTGATGGCGCTGCCGCAGTCGGCGGCCACGGCGTTGCCGTAGACCAGATAGCCATCGTTGGTGTAGATATAAAACCGGGTGTGGTAGGGGAAGACACTGGTGTCCACGGCGATGTGCCCCACCTTGGTGGGCAGGCCCGAAGCCGTCCAGCTGCCGATGGAATAGGCCGTGGCGTTGCACGTCACTTTTTCCGAGAACGTCATCGTCTCACCGGACTCAAAGAGCAGGTAACCGCTGCCGTCGGCATTGTAGAACACTTCCTTGATGCGGTCGTCGCGGCTGACTTCCTGTACCTTCGTGCCTTGCCGGATGATTTCCGGCACCGGCTCGGTGGTCACGGCGCTGAGCAGCTCCGTGCTCTCCAGTTCACCGTGGCGATAGTTGTTGCGGTATGTCTCCAGAATACCGCCGATGGCACCGGCTTGGGTCAGCTCTTCCGTGCCCTTGTCCATCAGAGGGGCGGCAACGTACTGGGTCTCATATTCCAGCGGCACCGTCTCTTCCCATGTGTAGGAATAGGTGTTCTGCACGCTGATGGCAGGTGTGCTGCCGGATACGTCCAGCACCACCATCTGATCATCCCCTACGGAGATGTGCATACGGCGCAGGAGATTGGCCACCGTCTCGTGGCGCGTTTCCGCCTTGACGGTGCTGCCGTTCACACGCACGGTCACCCACTGTCCCTCGTCCAGCACCAGCTGGGCGTCGCGGCCCTCGCTGCCGGATACCAGCGTCATGCCGGGATAACGGCCGTCATCGGTGATGTGCCCGTAGATAAAAGAGGGAACTTCGCCCTCGGTGATGAGATAGGTGATGTTCTCTTTTACCACCGGCTGGACGCAAAAAGCGATGACCACGGCGGCAAAGCAGGCCGGAAGAAAAACGGCCAGACGGGGCGTGATGTCCTTTTTCTCCATCCATGCCCACAGCTGCGCTGCGCCCTGCCGGATCCGGCGGTCTGCTGCCTGCAAACGGGGCGGCACCGTGGGCAGCCAACGGGCGAAGCGGTAGGGCAGGTCGTGGATATCGTCAGCCCTGCGCTCCATCCAGCGATAGATGGCCAGCACTTCCTGCACCGTTTCCGTGCGGCAAAACCAACGCCACACGGCTTTGACGGCCCGGGCGGCCTGCGCCGGCGCCTTGGGCAGCCACGCGGCGATGCGGTAGGGTATGTTGTGGATCGCCTCGGCGCCCCGTTCCAGCCACAGCAGGATACGGGAGGGGGAGACGGATTTCAGTTGTATCAAAAATTGCTTCATTGTTCCTCCAAGTGTGGTAATTTGCCAGAATTCGGCAAATTATACCGCTTGATGATTCTGTGAATGACACTTTGGACTTTGGCGAGTATACCACCGGCCACTTTCTTTGTCAAGTTTACCCCCATTTGGCAGATTCATACAGCGCCGCCGCAGCGGCACTTTTTTCTCCGCCGCCCCTTGTTTGTTGCGGCAAAATCCGATATAATACATTAGTTAAACAATACCGCAAAGGAGAAAAGCTTATGCGCGTGGAATTTATCCCTGTGGGTCAGATCGTCAACGCCCACGGTATCAAAGGTGAAGTGAAGCTCAACCCTCTTGGTTTCGATCCGGAGTTTCTGGCCGAGTTTGATGTGATTTATATCGGCGGCAAGCGCACCGAGGTCAAGCACGCCCGTGTCCACAAGTCCGTGGTGCTGCTGACGCTGCCCGGTGTCAACGATATGGATGCCGCTCTGGCTCTCAAGGGCAAGGACGTGTCCATCCGCCGCGACGATGTGGAAGTGCCGGAGGGCTATTATTTCGACGAAGAGATCGAGGGTCTCACCGTCATCGACAGCGCCGACGGTGCTGTGATCGGCAAGGTGCGCCGCGTCCTCAGCTATCCTGCCCATAAGATCTATGAGGTCAAGGGCGAGCGCGAGTATCTCATCCCTGCCGTCCCCGGTGTGTTCATCGAGTCGGTGGATCTGGATGCCGCCGAAATGCGTGTGCACCTGATGAAAGGACTGGCCACCGATGAGAATTGACATCATGACCCTCTTCCCGGACGCCATCGAGGCCATGATGGGCCAATCCATCATCGGTCGGGCGCAGGCACGCGGTCACGTGAAGATCGTGGCCCATCAGATCCGGGATTATACCACCAACAAGCAGATGCAGGTGGACGACTACCCCTACGGCGGCGGCCGCGGCGCCGTTATGCAGGCCGACCCCCTCTACCGCTGCTGGCAGCACATCTGTGACGAGGCCGGCGGCCGTGTCCATACCATTTATATGTCCCCCTGCGGCCGCGTGCTGACCCAGAGCGTGGCCCGTGAGCTGAAGGCGCAGTATGACCGGCTCATCATCGTCTGCGGCCACTACGAGGGCATTGACGAGCGCTTCATCGAAGAGTGCGTGGATGAGGAGATCTCCATGGGCGACTTCGTCCTCACCGGCGGTGAGATCCCTGCCATGGCGCTGGCCGACTGCCTGTGCCGCATGGTGCCCGGTGTCCTGCCGGAGGAGAGCTGCTATACCGAGGAGTCCCACTGGAACGGCCTTTTGGAGCATCCCCAGTACTCCCGTCCCGAGGAGTGGCACGGCCGCAAAGTGCCTGCCGTTCTTCTCAGCGGTCACCACGGCAACGTGGCCGACTGGCGCAAGAAGGAGAGCTATAAGCGCACCATGCGCCGCCGCCCCGACCTCTTTGAGAAGTTCGACGAAAAGCAGCTGACCACCAAGCACGACCGTAAGGTACTGGCCGAGGCTAAGCGTGAACTGGCAGCGGAGCTGGAAGCGGAAGCCGAAGGCGCCAAGGAATCATAAACGATAAAAAGAGAAGTCCCGTCGGGACTTCTCTTTTTTTGACGGAATGCTGCATATTTTTCCGCGCAATGCGTGAATATGTATCCGCGCGAATATACAGCGTTTTCTGTATGTTTTTTGGCGTCGATGCATAAAAATTGCTGCTGCACCTCCGTGAGACACGGGGAATTAAGGCCTTTCGCAAAGGGAATGCGTGGTTTTGTTGGCAAAGTGCACAAAATGGAGAGGGGAATTTTGGTAGAATCTGTCTGTTCGGTAGAGATTATAAATATACATAAAAAACCCTTGCATTATGCATTTCTATGCAGTATGATCAGTACAACAAAAACGGAGCGCCAACCACCGACGCCCCATGTTGGAGGTAACAATTATGAAAAAGAGTTTTTGGAAGAAGATGCTGACAACGGCTCTGGCCGCTTGCGTGATCGTATCCAGTGTGACGTCCGCCTTTGCCTGCACCGGCTTTTATGTGGGCAGCGATGTGACGGAAAACGGCAGCTCCTACTTTGGCCGATCTGAGGATATCGGCGACCGCTACGGCAAGGTGTTTGGCGTGGCTCAGCCCCAGACCATCACCGACGAGACCGTGTTCGCTGATACTTACGACTTCTCCATGAAGTACAGTGATCTGGAATTTGACTATCCCAGCACCACCTACTCCTACACCTATATGAGAGACTCCTATCTGTACGGCGAGACCATGAAGGATGCCGACGGCAACTATGTGGGCGAGGCTTATGCCGAGGTCAGCCAGAACGAAAAGGGCGTGGCTATGACCGCCACCGTCTCCACCATTAATAGACGGAGCCTTAAGGCGAAAACCGATCCCTTTGTCGGTACCGGTATCTGCGAGATTTCCATGACCAGCATCCTGATGGGTGGCGCCGCCACTGCCAAGGAAGCGGTTATCCTGCTGGCTGAGATCATCGACAAGTACGGTTCCGGTGAGGGCAACTCTCTGATGATCGGCGATGCCAACGAGACCTGGTACTTTGAGATCGTCTCCGGCCACCAGTACGCCGCTGTCAAGCTGCCCGACGACAAGGTCTCCGTGCAGCCCAACATCATGCTGCTGGGTGTCATCGATATCAACGATACCGAGAACGTGGTGGCTTCCGCCAACCTGATCAGTGTGGCTGAAGAAAACAACATTTTGGTCACCGACGAGAACGGCAAGATTGACGTCACCGCTACTTACGGAACCCCCTCCGGCACCAGCAAGAGATACTATCAGGGTCTGTTCTACTTCAATGAAGATGCCGCCAACGCCTATGGCACCATTGAAAAGAATACTATGTTCGACTACGACCTGCTGTTTGATACCACCAAGACCCTGAGCACCATGGACGTGCTGAACCTGCTGGCTTTCCGCGGTGAAGGCTCTGCCTGGGACTACAGCGCCGAGCCCAATCTGGGCAATGGCAACGTCATCGGTACCAGAGGTCAGTCCGAGTGCCATGTCTTCGAGACCAGACAGAACATGCCCGAACTGATGGCCGTTCTGCAGTGGCAGGCCCCGGCCGACGCCGAGTTCTCCATCTACGTTCCTTACTACAGCGCTCTGGTCACCGCCGTCAGCGAGTACTATCAGACCGAGACCATACCCGGTATGATCGACCTGCTGACCGGCGACACGGAAGGCAAGATCGGTACCAACTTCCACCTGATCAACTACCTGTGCGATATGAACCGTGCCACCGATCCCGAAGCCGGTGCCGCTGTGGCGGCCTACTTCGAGGCCTATCAGCAGAGCCTGATCGACCAGCAGGCAGCAGTGGATCAGATCATGCTGCAGATCTACGCTCATGGTATTGACGGTGCCAAGGCCGCCGCTACCGCTCTGGGTATGGATCTGGCCAAGCAGGTCAGCGACATCAGCTCCGCCGTTCTGGCTGAACTGCGCGCCTACTTCTCCGAAGATACCCACACCGCCCCCTTCGCCCTGAGCGATGCTGTGCTGGCCACCATGCCCGATTATTCCGTGGCTGCCGAGTTCCTGCCCACCCATACTGAAGAGCTGACCTGCGATGATGACGCTCACTGGATGGAATGCACCATCTGCGGCAACGTCACCGAGATCGCCGCTCACCAGATGGAGAGCGCTTATGACAACAACGGCCACTGGGAAGAGTGCATCGAGTGCGACTACGCTACCGATGCTCAGGCCCATAGCTTCACCAACAGCGTCTGCGCCTGCGGCAAGAACCTCAACCCCGAAACCGCTGATGCTTCCCAGATCATGCTGTACGCCGCCCTGATGAGCCTGACCGTTCTGGCCGGTGCCGCTCTGATCTTCACCAAGAAGCAGAAGGCATAAAACAAGGCAAAATCCCCTGCGGAAAAGAAGAAAATCACACGAAAACGCGCTCCTTTTGTCGGGGGCGCGTTTTTTCGTCCGTCGGCGGCGTGATAAGGCTGTTTTTACCAAAAATATTCAAAAATTTTTGGCTCAATCGACTAAATTTTCCTTGACATTTACCCATTTATACGGTATAGTAATTCTCGTTGTAAAGCCTTATAACTTTACAGAAGGAGGAAAGTTCCGTGAAAAACCAGACTTATCGCATGACCATGCTGTTCGATTTTTACGGTGAAGTCCTCACCGAGCGGCAGAAAGAGTTCTTTGACCTCTATTATAATGAGGATCTGTCTCTGGCTGAGATCGCCGAGAACTACGGCATTTCCCGTCAGGGCGTGCGCGATGTGATCGTCCGCGCCGACGCCATTATGACGGAGCTGGAGGATAAGACCGGCCTTCTCAAGCGCTTCATGCAGATGAAGGACAAGGTGAGCGCCATTGAGGAAGCCGCCGCCGCCATCGGCACCATCAATTATCGCCAGTATGAAAACGCTGATCTGCAGCGGCTGGTGGATATCATCGCAGAGAATGCTGCGGCACTGAAAGAGTAAGGAGTTTGCGCCATGGCCTTTGAGGGACTGAGCGAAAAACTGAATGCCACATTTAAGCGCCTGCGCGGTAAGGGCCGCCTGACGGAAGCCGATGTCCGTGAGGGCATGCGCGAAGTGCGTCTTGCGCTGCTGGAAGCCGACGTCAGCTACAAGGTGGTCAAGGACTTTGTGGCCCGCGTCACCGAGCGCTGCGTAGGCAGCGATGTGCTCGACAGCCTGACTCCTGCCCAGCAGATCATCAAGATCGTTAACGAAGAGCTGACTGCGCTGATGGGCGGCACCAACGCCCGTATCTCCATGGCCAACAAGGGCCCCACCGTTGTGATGCTGGTGGGCCTGCAGGGTGCCGGTAAAACCACCAACGGTGCCAAGCTGGCCGGCCTCATGCGCCGCCAGTATGGCAAGCGTCCTCTGCTGGTGGCCTGCGACGTGTACCGTCCTGCCGCCATTCAGCAGCTGCAGGTAGTCGGTCGTCAGCTGGATATCCCGGTCTTCGAAATGGGCCAGGACAACCCCGTTCACATCGCCGAAGAGGCGCTCAAATATGCCCGTGACCACGGTCACGACATGGTCTTCCTGGATACCGCCGGCCGTCTCCATATTGACGAGACGCTGATGGACGAGCTGAAGAACATCAAGGCCACGGTCCGTCCCAACGAGATCTTGCTGGTGGTGGACGCCATGACCGGTCAGGATGCGGTGAACGCCGCCTCCGCTTTTGACGGTGCCCTCGGCATCGACGGCGTGATGCTCACCAAGCTGGACGGCGACGCCCGCGGCGGTGCGGCACTTTCCATCCGCGCCACAACCGGCAAGCCCGTCAAGTTCGTCGGTACCGGCGAAAAGCTGGACATGATCGAGCTGTTCCACCCCGAGCGTATGGCCTCCCGTATTCTGGGCATGGGCGATATGCTCACCCTCATCGAAAAGGCCGAACAGCAGTTTGATGAGCAGCAGGCCAAGAAGCTGGAAGAGAAGATGCGGAAGAATAAGCTGACGCTTACCGACTATCTCGATCAGCTGGAGCAGCTGCAAAACATGGGCGATCTGAGCCAGATGATGGGCATGCTCCCCGGCATGGGCCAGCAGATGGCCAACACCCAGATCGATGAAAAGCAGATGGCACGCACCAAGGCCATCATCCAGTCCATGACGCCCAAGGAGAGGGAAAATCCCCAGATCCTCAATGCCAGCCGCAAAAAGCGCATTGCCGCCGGCTGCGGCCAGCAGGTGCAGGACGTGAACCGTTTGCTCAAGAGCTTTGAAATGCTCCAGCAGCTGACAAAGTCCATGAGCAGCGGCAAGTTCCGCGGTATGCCCGGCATGGGCGGTATGCCCAACATGGGCAACATGAGCCGTATGCACGGTTTCGGCCGCAAAAAACGTTTTAAGTAAATAAATGTGCAAGGCATTTATCAATAGAGATCAAATTATATTTATATTATTGGAGGAAAAATACTATGGTTAAGATTCGTCTGAGAAGAATGGGCGCTAAGAAGGCTCCTTTCTACCGCGTCGTCGTCGCTGATTCCCGTTATCCCCGTGATGGCCGTTTCATCGAGGAGATCGGCACTTACAATCCCTGCGTGTCCCCCGCCCAGATCAGCATCGATGCTGACCGCGCTCGCGAGTGGATCAAGACCGGTGCTCAGCCCACTGAGACTGTCCGCGCTCTGCTGAAGAAGGTCGACGTTCTGTAATCTGAGGGCAAATCATGAAGGATCTGCTGCTCTACATCGCCAGAAGCCTTGTGGAACATCCCGATCAGGTCACTGTGACTGAAATCGGTGATGGCGATGATCTGACGCTGGAGCTGCGTGTTGCCCCTGAGGACATGGGTAAGGTGATTGGCCGTCAGGGCCGTATCGCCAAGGAGATCCGTACCGTGGTACGCTCTTATGCCCAGCGCACCGGCGTGAAGGTTTCGGTGGATATCGTTGACTGATTGTTGACAGGAAAAAGCACTCCCCAACCGGGGAGTGCTTTTTTTATTCGCTTTCCACATAAATATCCTCGCAGACCTGCTGCGCCTGTATCAGCCGCTCTGCCGCCTTTGCGCGCACGGCCAGTTCTTCTGCCGAATAGGGAGGAGTACCCAAAATAGAAAGGGCATCTTCTGTGGCGTGGAACAGCGTGTAATACATCTTCTGATAGTCTGGCATGGGAAGCCCTCCTCTTTTTTCTCTATAAGCGATTATAATTCTGATACGGAATTAAAACAAGCCTTTCACCCAATATAATTCTAAAAAAGAATGATAGAGGGCGGTGACGGGCTATGAAACCCAGAAAACTTCCGTATGGCGATAAGAATATCTGCGGCGCAAATATTGAGCGCATCCGCAGAGAAAAGGGCCTTAAGCAGTTGGAGATCGTGGCACAGCTACAGGTGGCCGGTGTGGATATCAATCCCAGCAGTTATTCCAAGCTGGAAGGTCAGAGTCGTCTGGCTTCGGATATCGAAGTGCAGGCCATTGCTCAAATTTTGAATGTGCCGATTGAGATGTTGTTTCAAGCATGAAAAAGCACTCCCCAAACGGGGAGTGCTTTTTTTATTCGCTTTCCATCTGCGCCAGCAGCTCTTCGCGGCGCTTCATGTACTTGTCGTACCGGGCATCCATCAATTTCTTGGCCTCTTTGGGTCGTGCGCCGGGATGATCCAGCCAGCCGCGCTTGAGCTCGGTCATCCAGCGGAATTCCAGCATGCGGTTACACACCCACAGCGCATCGTGGGGCAGCGGCGTTTTGACGCCGTGGGCTCGCAGACCCACGCGCTTTGCCGTCTTGACGGCGCGGCGCACGTGGTAGTCGCTGGTGACCACCAGCACCTGTGCGTTGCTGCCCAGCAGGGCAAGGGCGTTGCGGAAATTCTCCATGGTGGTGCGGGATTTTTTCTCCACACGGATATCGTCGGCAGGCACGCCTTCGGCCATCAGCAGTTCCGCCATGACCTCCGCCTCGCTGCGCTGATGACCGCGCGTGACGCCGCCGCAGGGCATAACGGGCACCTGTCCGTCATAACGGCGGTAGACCTCCGCGGCCTTTTTCACACGGGCCAGCAGTTCGGCGGTGGGCCGGTCGTCTTTTCCCAGTGCCACACCCAAAAGTAAAATAGCGTCATATTTCATCGGTGTATCCCCGGTGTATCCCCCTCGTTTTTTTCAAATTATACCGCCGGATGGGGGAAAAGGCAAGCGGCAGTATGAGACAGACCCTCTTTTTGCCCTTCAATCTTTGTGCTGCATCTCGAAATGAATCAAAAAACTCAATAGCGCCCGTAGAACGATGACGATAGCCAGCACCGTCAGCTCCCTCAGATCGTGGATCTGCACCGTCTTGAGGATCTCGGCGGCCATTTTGAACTCCAAACTCAAAGCCAGCCCTGCCGCCAGACGAAATTTGATGTCCCCCATATCGCCGCTGACCAGTCGCCGCAGATAGCGCCAGAATGCGCTCAGCGCCGATATGGCCACCACAACGATCCCGATGATCTCGCACACGGGAATCAGAATCTCCAAAACCGCACCCACCACATGCTCCAGCATGACCGAACACCTCGTCCTTTCTCAGCGTTTTTCATGGGAGTAGTATTTCCGTTTTGGCAGAAAAAAACAGCAGCGCGGCCTTTTACCGCGCTGCTGTCCACAGCTTTGCTTTTACAGATCCAACTTCAGATCGCCCTCTTTGATCCAGCCCATCTTCCGCAGCGGCAGAGCCACAAGGGGCGTCAGCACGGCAGGCAGAACGATGCAGATCAGCAGCATGCCCAGCCAATCCATAGCCGTGGGGCTGATGGCCACGGCGCTGACCATTTCCACTGCCTTCTCGCTGGGGGCCAGCCAACCGGTCCAAACGCCGATGGGGCCGCACAGACCGCAGGTGCCCATGCCGGAATTCACCGGCGCGCCGTTCATCTGCAGACCAAACACGCAGGTGGCGATGGGGCCGGTGATGGCCGAGACGATGATGGGTGGGATCCACACCCGGGGATTGCGGACGATGTTGCCCATTTGCAGCATGCTGGTGCCAAGACCCTGAGAGACGATACCGCCCCAGCGGTTCTCCCGGAAGCTCATCACCGCAAAACCCACCATCTGGGCGCAGCAGCCGGCCACGGCAGCGCCGCCGGCCAGACCCACCAGACCCAGCGTGTGGCAGATGGCGGCCGAGGAGATGGGCAGCGTCAGCGCGATACCCACCAGCACCGACACGGCAATGCCCATCCAGAAGGGCTGCAGCTGGGTGGTCTCATTGATCAGCGTACCGAAGGCGTTGGCCACGGCGCCGATGGGCGGCGCGATGAGATAGGACAGCGCCACGCCGGCGAAGATGGTGACGAAGGGGGTCACCAGAATGTCGATTTTCGTCTCCTTGCTGATGGCCTTGCCGACCTCGGCGGCGATGATGGCCAGGAAGAAGACGGCCAGAGGCCCGCCGCTGCCGCCCATTGTGTTGGCGGCCTGTCCCACAGCGGCCAGAGAGAAGAGCACCAGAGGCGGCGCCTGCAAGGCAAAACCGATGGCAACGGCCATGGCAGGTGCAGCCATAGCGGTGGCAAAACCGCCCATTTCCGTCAGGAAAGGAAGATTCAGCTGCTGGCCCAGCGTTTTGATGATGGTGCCGATCAAAAGCGAGCAGAACAGGCCCTGCGCCATGGCGCTCATGGCATCGATAAAGTAACGTTTAGCGGAGAACACAATGTTCTTGCGCTTGCAAAATGCGCGGATCTTTTCCATAGCACACCTCACAAAATCTAAGTAGTTATGTGTCAAGACACCTGACGTGTCCTATTATATACACCAAAGGGGATTTGTCAAGAGCGTGCGGAAGAAAAACCTCTTTGAATGACGCAAAAAAGCACCCCGCAGGGTGCTTTTGCCTATCAATTTTCCACCAGCAGTACATCCATGGCTTGCAGCTTTGTCTTCAGGTGCGCCAGCGCATCCTCGCTGGGACAGGAGACGGTGTGCAGATGGATTCCCTCGGTAAGGGCAGACAGGGGACGGGCATCGTTGTCAGCCATGCGCTCGATGAACTGATCCACATCGTAGCGGCTGGAAAGCTGCAGCGCGGCGGTCAGCTGACCGTAGACGGGGTGTTCCACTATCACGTCCAGCACGGTGCATCCGCAGTCCACCATGGCGTAAAGCTCCTGCTGCGTTTGGCTGCCGCTGTGGCATACAGCCAGCTGCACCGTCAGACCGGCCGAAACGCTGATCACATATCCGCGGGGCGTGGCGGTGACCTGCCGGCCCTCGGCCCGCAGCAGCGCGATGTCGCCCACGATGATCTGGCGGCTGACACCGTGTTGCTTGGCCAGTGCCGTGGCGCTCAGCGGTGCGGTGGCGGTGGTCAGCTGCTGATAGATCCGGTTGCGGCGTTCGTTGGCGGTCATACGGACACTTCCCTTCGTTTTTTCTTATTTTACACCTGTCAGGACACGGATGGCAAGAGGGGAATTTACAAAATCGTCATTTGCTTTTGGGGAAGGAAAGGTATATAATGTATTTTGTATTGTTATAACCTGACAGGAGGTCAAGCCTGATGGAGTACACCAGAACCGAGATCATGCAGGACGTGTTCCTCACGTACCTGCCTGCCAAAAAGTTCAAAACCGGATATCTCTCTGCCCAGTTTATCACGCCCCTACGGGCCGAAACGGCGGCGGCCAATGCGCTGCTGCCGGCGGTGCTACACCGCGGTACGGTGCGCTGCCCGGACATGGAAAAGCTCAGCGCCGCCATGGACCGGCTTTACGGCGCACAGATCGACTATACGGTGCGCAAGAAGGGCGAGCGTCAGTGTGTGGGCTTTGTGGCCAGCGTCATTGACGATGCCTTTGCCCCCCACGGCCAGCGGCTGCTGGAGCCTGCGGCGCAGCTGCTGGGTGAGCTGCTGCTGGACCCCGTCACCCGTGGCGGCCGCTTTTTGAGCGAGTATGTGGAGAGTGAGAAGACCAATCTCATTGACGCCATCCGCTCGGTGCGCAACGATAAACGGGACTGGGCCGATCTGCGTCTGATGCAGGAGATGTGCGCCGACGAACCCTACGGTGTGCGCCGTCTGGGCGATGAGGAGAGTGCCCGGAAGATCAACAACCGCAAGCTCTACCAGCACGGACAGGAGCTGATGGCCACCAGCCGTCTGGAACTGTACTATTGCGGCAGTGCCGAGCGGCAGCGCGTGGTGGATGCCCTGCTGCACGCCTTTGCACCGCTGCGCCGCGGCGTGGTGGAACCGCTGCCGGAAATGCGGCTGTATACTGCGCCGCAGCAGCCCCGTATCGTCACGGAAACCATGGATGTCGGTCAGGGAAAGCTGGCCATGGGTTTCCGCTGCGGCAGTCGGGATGTGCCGGCCATGATTATGGCCAACCTCCTCTTCGGCGGCTCCAGCAATTCCAAGCTGTTCCTCAATGTGCGTGAAAAGCTGTCGCTTTGCTACTATGCCTCCAGTTCCTATGCTCGCAGCAAGGGCATCCTTACGGTGTCCAGCGGCATCGAGACGAAGGACTACGACCGTGCGCTGGAGGAGATCCTGCGCCAGCTGAAGGCCGTGCAGGACGGCCAGTGGGAGGATTGGGAGATCCCCGGTGCCCGCAGTACCATTCTCAGCTCCCTTGCCGCCATGCCGGACGGACAGGGCGCCATGGAGAACTGGTTCCTGGGCCAGAACGCCACCGGCCAGACGGAAACGCCGGAGGAGATGGCCCACCAGCTTTCGGAAGTGACGCCGGAGCGCATCTGCGAGGCGGCACGCACCATTGAACTGGATACGGTCTACTTCCTCAAGGGAAAGGAGGAAGCGTAAATGGAAAACATCAAGTATCCTCGCATCGGTGAAACGGTGCATCGCTATACGCTGAAAAACGGTCTGCCCGTTTGCTTCGTGCCCCGTAAGGGCTTTGCCCGTCAATACGCCCTCTTTGCCACGCGCTACGGCGGCATGGACCTGCGCTTCCGGCTGAACGGACAGTGGCTGGATACGCCTGCCGGTATTGCCCATTATCTGGAGCATAAGATGTTCGACACGGAGGAGGGCAATGCCCTGCAGGAGCTGGCCAAAAACGGTGCCGAGCCCAATGCCTTCACCTCCAATGCCATCACCGTTTACTATTTTGACTCCACCGAGCATTTTCTCGATAACCTGAAAATCCTGCTGGAGTTTGTGTCCATCCCCTATTTTACCGACGAGAGCGTCAGTAAGGAGCAGGGCATTATCGGTCAGGAGATCGGCATGATTGAGGACAACCCCGAATGGGTGGTCTACAAGCAGCTGATGCAGGCGCTGTATGAAAAAAGCCCTGCCCGTGTCAGCGTGGCCGGCAGCGTGGAGAGCATTGCGCAGATCACGGCCCAGACCCTCTACGACTGCCATAAAGCCTTTTATGTGCCGGCCAATATGTGCCTTGTGATCGTGGGCGATGTGGACGAGCAACAGGTGCTGCGTCTGGCCGAACAGGTGCTGCCCTGTGAAAGCGGCAGCGTGATTGCGCGTGACTACGGGGAAGAGGAGAGCCTCACGCCCTGTGAAAAGGAAGTGCGCTGCACCATGGAGGTGTCCATGCCCACGTTCCTTGCCGGTTTCAAATGTCCCCCTCCGCCTGAAGGGCAGGAGCGTATGCGCAACAACGTGATCGGTGAATTGGCCTGCGATGTGCTGGCCGGTGATTCCAGCCCCCTGTTTGCCCGACTCTATGCCGAGGGTCTTGTCAACGGCTCTTTTGGCAGCAGCTATGATTTGCTGCCCGGCGTGGCCTATGTGAATCTGGGCGGCGACAGCAACGAACCGGAGACGGTGGTGCGCGCTGTGCTGGACGAGGCGCAGCGTCTGGTGCGCGAAGGAATTGACGAGGACTATTTCCAGCGGATTCTTCGGGCCAATTTCGGCACCGCCATCAAGGGTTTGAACTCCTTCGAGGCCATTGCCGTGTCCATGGCAGAAGGCTGCTTTGCCGGGTTCGACCCGTACCGCTTCCCTGAAATTTATGATTCCATTACCAGTCAGGATCTTGTGGATTTCCTACGCGAGAACATCGTGGAAAGCCGCATGGCTCTGTCTGTGATCGATCCCAAGGAGGAAATGCAAGATGCGTGCAATGACTGACAGTCCCATTTCTTTCCCCGGCCTGTTTGGTGACTGGGAATTTACCGCCAGCGGCAAGGCGCTGAATATCGGCAACGGTATTTACTGGTACGGTATCCTTATCGCGCTGGGCGTGATTTTGGCGGTGCTTTTCTGCATGTCCCAGCGGAAAAAGTACGGTATCAGCGAGGATAACCTCCTCGACGGTGTGCTCTGGGGCATCCCCTGCGGCGTGATCGGTGCCCGTTTGTACTATGTGATCTTCTACCTTGACCAGTTCCGCAACGCCGAGGGCAAGCTGGTCTTGAAAGAAGTCATCGCCATCTGGGATGGCGGCCTTGCCATCTACGGCGGTATCATTGTCGCCGTGCTGGTGTGCCTGATCCTCAGCCGCGTGAAGAAGTTCAACCTCTGGGCACTGATGGATCTGGTGGTGATGGGCCTTTTGATCGGCCAGTCTCTGGGCCGCTGGGGCAACTTTATGAACCGCGAAGCCTTCGGCAGCGAAACGACCCTTCCCTGGCGCATGCAGCTGACGCTGACCACCGGTGAGGTGGTGCAGGTGCATCCCACGTTCCTCTATGAGAGTCTGTGGAACGCCCTCGGCCTGCTGATGATCGTGTTTGTCATTTCCCGTGCCCGCCGTTTTGACGGTGAGAATACCTGCTTCTACTTCCTGTGGTACGGCATCGGCCGCTTCTGGATCGAGGGTCTGCGTACCGACAGTTTGTACCTGTTCGACTGGACGCTCTTTGATAAGCCCATCCGTGTCAGTCAGGCTCTCAGTCTGGTGATCGTTGTGGTGGCGCTGGCCGCCTTGCTGATCAACGTCAACAAGAAAAACCGCAAGCCCCTGTTTGTCCACCAACTGGCCGCAGCTCAGGCGGCCGCCGAGGAGCCTGCCGAAGAGGCAGCCGCGGAAGAAACCGCACAAGAGGAGGAGCAGGCATGAGTGCTGTGGTGATGGACGGCAAAGCACTGGCCGCCAAGGTGAAGGCCCGTGCCCTTGCCCGGAGCGGCGAACTGGCCCGTCAGCCGGGCCTTGCCGTGATTCTGGTGGGCGAGAATCCTGCCTCGCAGGTCTACGTCCGTGGCAAAGTGAAGGACTGTGCCGATTGCGGCATCGCCTGCTTTGACTTCTATTTGAGCGCCGATACCAGCGAGGAGGAGCTCCTCTCTCTGGTGGCGGAGCTGAACGCGCGCCCCGATGTGGACGGCATCCTCTGCCAGCTGCCGCTGCCCGGCCATATTACCGAGAAAAAGGTGCTGGAGGCCATCTCTCCGGATAAGGATGTGGACGCCTTCCACCCCGACAACATGGGCCGCATCCTCCGCGGTGATGCCCGTTTCCAGCCCTGCACCCCTGCCGGCGTGATGGAACTGCTGCATGAATACGGCATCGAAATCGCCGGTAAAAAGTGCGTGGTGGTGGGCCGCAGCAATATCGTGGGCAAGCCCATGGCCTTGCTGCTGCTGGGCGAGAACGGCACCGTCACCGTCTGCCACAGCCGCACCCCCAATCTGAAGGAGGAGTGCCTGCAGGCCGACATTCTGGTGGCCGCCGTGGGTCGCGTGAACCTCATCACCGCCGACATGGTGAAAGACGGCGCCGTGGTCATCGACGTGGCCATGAACCGTAATGCCGAGGGCAAGCTCTGCGGCGATGTGGACTATGCGGCGGTTGCCGAAAAAGCCTCCTTCATCACCCCCGTTCCCGGAGGCGTGGGTCCCATGACCCGTGCCATGCTGATGGAGAATACCCTCACCGCCGCCAAAGCAAGACAGTAAAAGAAAACGCGAGAACGAGGGTGTGTGATGCAGATGTTTGCTTTCTGGAAACGGTATTATCAGCGCACCGACCGTATGTATGCTGATGGCAACCGTAATAAAGAAGAGTGCGAACGTGCACGACAAAAAGGCCAGATGACGAAAACTTCCAAGAGGGAGCGGAAAGTTTTTCTGATTGCCCAATATTTCCTGTTGCTGCTGTGCTGGGTGCCGTTGGTGTGGATGCACCAAAAAGAAATCAGTGTGTTTATGCTGGCTTTGAGTTTCCTGTTCTCTGGCATTACTGATTTTTCTGTCTTGAAAGTGGAACGACTGCGGCGTATTTTCAACAAGGGAACAGTTAGCGGTGAACTGCTTCAACGTGCTTTCTTTGGCGAAATGGATGGATTTTTCTCTGCGCTGCAAAAGCAGACGAAGCTGTATACTACCGGCTATGTTCGCAAGGATAACAGGAAGTTTCGGGTGCATTATGCTGCTGTTTGCAGAAGCCGGGAGAATGCTGTGCTGCTGAAATTGACACCTCGCGCTGTCGTAGTGACGATCAACGGAAAAACATTCCGCTTTGCGCAGGCGTATCCGTCCGTGGAAGAATTGTTGTCCAACATAGCGGATACCGTCTGTGATGAATTGAAAAGATAAAAAGAGAGAAACCGTTGCGGTTTCTCTCTTTTTTTATCCTGTTTCGCTTTACTTGCTGCTCAGAGCACGCTCCAGCCAGATGCAGCCCACGTCGATGGCGGCGTAGAGACTGTCCTTCTCGGTCTTCTTCACCACGCGGTCGCGGCTCTTCACCTCGGGGTCGGTCAGCTGCAGCTGCACGCTCACACGGCTGGCCACGTTCATGTCCTGCTCCTTACGGGTCTCGAGGATCTGGAACATCACAATGTATTTGTCGGCCATGCTGCCGTAGTAGATCATGTTATCAATACGGCGCAGAGGATGGTTCTTATACACCAGACCCTGGCCCTTTTTCACGTCTGCCATAGTATTCGCTCCTTTATCAACGCATTAGTGCTTAAAGCATATCACGATTTACGCCATCTGTCAATTATTCGGGCAGAAAACGGCAAAAAGGAAAACCGGCTGCGGAATATCGCAGCCGGCATCGTATGTTTTACAGGCCCAGATAGGTCTTTACCAATCCCTGCAGCAGCTCATCGCGGTCGATCTTGCAGATCAGCGTACGGGCGCTCTTGTAATTGGTGATGTAGGTGGGATCCTCAGAGAGGATGTAGCCCACGATCTGGTTGATGGGGTCGTAACCCTTTTCCTTCAGTGCTTCATACACGGATTGCAGAATGTGACGGATCTGCTCGTCCTTGTCCTCGGCAGTGTTGAACTTTCTGGTAAAGTCATCCATGCAGGCATACCACCTTCCTGTTGATATTGGGAACAGTATACCTTGTTTTTCCCCGTCTGTAAAGAGGAAAAATGTCGAACTTAGCGCAGTACGGCGCCCAGCTCGCTCTCCAGCAGGCTGAGGATGCTGCGGATATCCTCGTCAGCTTCCTCGCCGGTGATGCTGCGCTCATCGTTGCGCAGCGTCAGGCTGAAGGCCACGGACTTGTGACCGGCAGGGATGCCGGTGCCCTGATAGATATCAAACAGGGCGGCGTTCTTCAGAAGGCCCTTGGCACCGCGGCGGATGCAGTCGGTCAGCTGGCCCACAGTCACTTCGTTCTTGCACACCACGGCGATGTCACGGGTGACGGCAGGGAACTTGGGCAGGGGGGTGTAGATGGGATCGCTGCCCTCGGCGGCCATAAGAGCGTCCAGCTTCAGCTCGGCGCAGTACAGCTCTGCCTCGGCATCGTAGTTGCGTGCCACCAGAGGATGCACCTGACCGAACACGCCGATGTAGGTCTCGCCCACGTACAGGGCGGCGCAGCGGCCGGGGTGGTAGGAGGGGTTGTCCTTGACGGCCTCGTAGCGGATGTTCTCGCAGCGCAGTGTGCCGAGAATGGCCTCGATCATGCCCTTCATGGCGAAGAAATCGGTGTCACCGTAAGCGCCCAGCGTCAGCACCTTGCGCTCGATGGCCAGACCGTCCCCGCCACCCAGAGCGTAAGTGCGGGCCACTTCGTACAGGCGCACGTTCTTGTTGCGGTAGTTGTAGTTGCGGCTGAGAATCTCCAGCATGGAGGGCAGGGAAGTGGTGCGCATGATGGAGGTGTCCTCGCCCAGAGGATTGAGGATACGGAAGCTCTCGCGGCGTGCATCGTCGGCAGCCCAGCGGATCTTGTCGTAGTAGGTGGGGGAGATGAAGGAGTAGGTGATGATCTCGTCATAACCCATGCCGCGGCACACGGCGCCCAGATGCTGCTCCATCAGCTGCTCGGCGTTGTAGCCGCCGCGGGTGGTCTCGCCGGACACCAGCGTGCAGGGGATGTTGTTGTAGCCGTGGAAACGGGCCACCTCTTCGGCCAGATCGGAGTAGTGCACCACGTCGGCGCGCCAGGAGGGCACGGTGATGGTCTCGCCATCCACGCCGAAGCCCAGCTTGGTGAGGATCTCCTGCATCTCGGCAACGGACACGTCGGTGCCCAGCAGGGCGTTGATCTTGTCGGGGCGCAGCTCCAGCACGGTGGGATGGGGCACGAAGTTCAGAACGTCGATCACGCCGTCCAGCACTTCGCCGGCACCCAGCAGCTCCACCAGTTCGCAGGCGCGGTCCACGGCAGGCAGGGTGTTCATGGGGTCGAGGCCCTTTTCGAACTTGGCCGAAGCCTCGGTACGCATACCCAGAGCCAGAGCGCCCTTGCGGATGCAGGTACCGTCGAAGCAGGCGGATTCGAACACCACGTCGGTGGTGTCGTCCACGATCTCGCTGTTCATGCCGCCCATGATGCCGGCCAGACCCACAGCGCGGGTCTCGTCGGCGATGACCAGATGGTTGGCGCCCAGCTTACGGACGTTGCCGTCCAGCGTGGTCAGTTCCTCGCCTTCAGCGGCGCGGCGCACGATGATCTTGCCGCCCTTAACGTAGCGGTAGTCGAAAGCGTGCATGGGCTGACCGTATTCCATCATTACGTAGTTGGTGATGTCCACGATGTTGTTGATGGGGCGCACACCCATGGCGCGCAGACGCTCGCGCATCCACTTGGGGGAGGGGCCGATCTTCACGTTACGCACCATACGGGCGGTGTAACGGGGCACCAGATCCTCGGCAGGCGTTTCCACATCCAGCAGCTCAAAGAGGTTGCCCTCGGCGCCGCCCTTCACCTCGGGGGTGTGCAGGGACAGGGGGGCATCGAAGGTGGCGCTGGCCTCACGGGCCAGACCGATGATGCTCAGGCAGTCGGGGCGGTTGGGGGTGATCTCAAACTCCACCACGTGGTCGTCCAGACCCACGGCGTCGCAGATATCCTGACCGATGGCCAGATCGGTGAGTTCTGCGTCATCGCTGAGGATCCAGATACCGTTCTCGTAGGCGGTGGGGAAGTCGCGCTGGTCCAGGCCCAGCTCCTTGAAAGAGCACAGCATGCCGTCGGACAGTTCGCCGCGCAGCTTGCCGCTGTGGATCTCGATGCCGCCGGGCAGCTTGGCGCCGTCCAGAGCTACGGGCACCAGAGCGCCCTCGGTGACGTTCTGTGCGCCGGTGACGATCTGCACGGGAGCCTCGGCGCCCACATCCACCATGCACACGAACATGTGGTCGCTGTTCTCGTGGCGCTTGATGGAAACAACCTTACCAACCACCACGTTTTCAATATCGCTGCCCTGCACCTCAGTAACTTCCACCTTGGAGCCGGACAGGGTCATTTCTTCTGCAAAAGTACGGTCATCCGCGGTCACGGTGACGAATTCATCCAGCCATTTTCTGCTCAGATTCATAATTTATTGTCCTCCTAATTGGTTAGAAGAGATATCTAAAAGTAATATATCATAAAATGAAATTTGTTTTTTTCACCGACATGTGCGGGGGAAAAAACACTGCTCGGTGTGCAAACGTGCGAGCACCGCGAGTGCGATGCGGCACACCGCAAACCATTCGCACAAAATGGCGTCAGCCATTTTGGCGAGTTGTTTTAGAACTGCTCGAGGAAACGGACATCATTTTCAAAAATGAGGCGCAGGTCGGCGATCTTGAAGCGGCGCATGGCCAGACGCTCCAGACCCATACCGAAAGCCCAGCCGGTGTACTCCTCGCTGTCGATGCCGCTCATCTCCAGCACCTTGGGATGCACCATGCCGGCGCCCAGCACCTCAATCCAACCCTCGCCCTTGCAGGTGGGGCAGCCCTTGCCGCCGCACTTGTGGCACTGCACGTCCATCTCGCAGCTGGGTTCGGTGAAGGGGAAGTGGTGGGGACGGAAACGGGTGACGGTACCCTCGCCGAACAGCTCTTCCATCACGGCGTTCAGCGTACCCTTCAGGTCAGCCATGGTCACACCCTTGTCGATGACCATGCCTTCCACCTGATGGAACATGGGGGAGTGGGTGGCGTCCACTTCGTCCTTGCGGTACACGCGGCCGGGAGCGATGATGCGGATGGGCAGCTTCATGGTTTCCATGGCGCGCACCTGCATGGGGCTGGTCTGAGAGCGCAGCATCACGCGGCTGTCCTCATCAAAATAGAAGGTGTCGGACCAGTCACGGGAGGGGTGACCCTCTTCGGCGTTCAGCTTATCAAAGTTGTAGGTGGCCAGCTCCACCTCGGGGCCGTCCAGTACGGTGAAACCCATGCCCACGAAGATATCCTTGATCTCGTCCAGCGCCTTGTACATGGGGTGCTTGTGGCCGATGCGCACCTCGGTGCCGGGGATGGTCACGTCGATGGCCTCGTCAATGAGCTGCTGCTCCAGCTTGGCAGCGGCCAGACGCTCGCGGGCCTCATCAATGGCGGTTTCCAGCGCGGCGCGGACCTCGTTGGCCACCTGACCCATGACGGGGCGCTCCTCGGCGCTGAGCTTACCCATCTGCTTCAAAACGGCGGTCAGCTCACCCTTCTTGCCCAGATATTTCACGCGCAGGGCTTCCAGTTCCTCGGAAACGGCGGCAGCGGCAATGGCTTCCAGCGCGCTCTTGCGGATGATTTCCAGTTGCTGTTTCATGTTCAAATTCCACTCCTTACAGATTTTTCGGGAGATTTGGGGAATAAAAAAAGCCCTTTCCTCCCAGCATTAGGGACGAAAGGACACAATTACTTCCGTGGTACCACCCAAATTCACCGCACGAAAAGCGGTGCACTCGTTTCCTGATAACGGGGGATAACCCGTCCGCGCATTTCCTCGCGGCAGCTCCCGGGCGAACACAGTACCGCGATCCCGGACCGGCTTTCAGCCGCTGACCGATCCTCTCTGGCGGATGCTTACGCACTGCACTTCCCATTCAACGCTTTTTAACTCAACAGACATATTTATACCATAGGCGGCGGCAAGTTGCAAGGGGGAAATTCTTTTCTTTTCGCTGAAAAACCCTCGCATCTTTCACCGAAAGATGGTATAATATATCAAATAACCCAAAAGGGGGGGCGCTGCCATGGACCGTATTGACCGCATCTACGTGAAAAGTCTGCTGCCGCGGCGCGACCCGTGGGGCCATAAGGGCACCTTCGGCAAGGTGTTGTGCATCTGCGGCAGCGTGGGGTATACCGGCGCGCCCATCTTCGCCTCCCGTGCCGCTGTGCGTACCGGCTCGGGCCTTGTGTTTTTGGCCGTGCCGGAGAGCATCTGGCCGGTCTGCGCCGTGAAAAGTGACGAGGCCATGCCCTTTCCCTTCAGCGACGTGGACGGCAAGCTCCACGGCTGTTTCCGTGAGCTGCAAAAGCGCGCCGAGGGGTGTGACGCGGTGCTCTATGGCTGCGGCCTTGGGCGCAGCGCTGCCCTCGATGAGATGGCGCGCGATGTGCTGGCGCTCCGGCAGCCGCTGGTGCTGGATGCCGACGGCATAAACGCCCTCGCCGGGCATATGGATGTATTGCAGCGCCGCCGCAGCCGCGTCACGGTGCTTACGCCCCACGAGGGGGAGTTTCTCCGCGTGGGTGGCGATCTCTCCCGCGGCCGCATCGACGGTGCTGTGGACTTCGCCCAAAAGCACGGCGTGTACCTCATCTTGAAGGGCCACGAAACGGTGGTGGCCGCGCCCGACGGGCGGTACCGCATCAATACCACCGGCAATTCCGGCATGGCCAAAGGCGGCAGCGGTGATGTGCTGGCCGGTATGATTGTCTCGCTGCTGGGACAGGGGATGGCGGCCTTTGATGCCTGTTGTGCCGCCGTGTATCTCCACGGCCGCGCCGGTGATCTGGCTGCCGCGGAAAAGGGGGAACGGGGCATGACGCCCACCGATCTTCTGGAGAACATCCCCTACGCATTGAAAGAAACAGAGACTTAACGGGATCACGGGAAAGCCTTCCGTATTTGAAAAAACGGAGGGAAACACGTGAAAAAAGTGCTGCTTTTGGCCCTTTGCCTGACGCTGCTGTGCGGCTGCGGCAAGGGGGAGGAGAACGCTGTACGCGATCTGCAGGCGCGCTACGCCGCCGCACAGAAGATCACCGCGCAGGCGGAGATCACCAGCCATTTCGACGGCGGCAGCCGCAGCTTTACCGTCAGCGTTGTGTGGGAGCCGCAGGGCGCCACCACCACCGTCGTGGCGCCGGAGGAGATCGCCGGCATCAGCGCCACGGTGACGGGGGAGAAACTGATGCTGACCTATGACGGGGCGGCCCTCTCGGCCGGTGTGCCCATGGTGCTCTCGCCGGCGGCCTGTGTGCCGTATTTGCTGCGCGCGGTATCCGATGGCTACCTGTTGGAGTACGGCGGCGAGACGATGGATGGCAGGGACTGTATCCGCGCCGCGTTCGATACCACCGCGCCGGACGGCACGAAGATCCTGTGCACCGTCTGGCTGGAGCGACAGAGCGGTGCACCGTATTATACGGAATTTTCCACAGACGGCATGGTGGTGCTGACCATCCGCGCGCTGTCGTTTGATATGACTTAAGAAAGAGGGATTATCATGGAATCCACACTGAAGAGAACATGGGCGCAGATCGATCTGGACGCCCTGAGCCACAATTATCACGTCTTGCGCGCCCACATCGGCAGCGATGTCAAGTTTCTGGGCGTGGTGAAGGCCGACGCCTACGGCCACGGCGCGGTGGAGGTTTCCCGTCTGCTGCAGGAGCTGGGCGCCGACTATCTGGCGGTGTCCAGCGTGGACGAGGCCATGGAGCTGCGCAAAAACGGCATCACCATGCCGCTGCTGATTCTGGGCCACACCCCCCGTGAACAGGTGGGTTTGATGATCGAACATCACATCACGCAGGCCGTTACCTGCCGCGCCAAGGCGGTGGAGTACAGCGAAGAGGCGGTGCGCTGCGGCGGCGAGCTGACGGTGCACCTCAAGGTGGATACCGGCATGTCGCGCCTTGGCTACCTGTGCGCCGGCCGCCATTTTGAAACGGGTGTGCAGGGCATCTGCGATGCCTGCGCCATGCCGGGTCTGCGGCCGGAGGGTATTTTCACCCACTTCTCCGTTTCCGATGAACCGGACGAGAGCAGCGCCGCCTATACAGACTGTCAGCTGGCTCTGTTCCGCCGCGTCATTGAGGCGGTGGAAGCGCAGCGGGGTGAGAAGTTCTGCCTGCATCACTGCGCCAATACCGGCGCCACCGCCACCCGTCCGGAGGCTTTTCTGGATATGGTGCGTCCGGGCCTTCTGCTCTATGGCTGCGGCGCCTTTGCCGCGGCGCTGGGCCTGAAGCCGGTGATGACGCTCAAAACCACCGTCAGCACCATCAAGGTCTATGACGAGGGGACGGATATCAGCTACGGTCGGCTCTATACCACCGCCGCACCGGCCCGTATGGGCGTGCTGCCCTACGGCTATGCCGATGGTTTTCAGCGCAGCCTCTCGGGCAAGTGCAGTCTGGTCACCGATTACGGCAAAGCGCCCCAGCGCGGCCGCATCTGCATGGACATGTGCATGATCGACCTGACGGATCTGCCGGAAGTGGATGTGGGCGACGAGGTGGAGATCTTCGGTGCGCGCAACAGCGTGGACGAGTTGGCGGCGCTGGCAGGCACCATTTCTTACGAGCTGACCTGCGCCGTCAGCAAGCGTGTGCCGCGCATCTATTACCGCGGCGGCGAAGAAGTGAGCCGCGAGCTGCTGCTGCGGTTTTGAGGAACGGCGGCACGGCGGAGTGCATAGGATACAACGGGACGGGGATTGGACGCCCACAGGGCGTATAAATTCCGCGGCTGCGTGGGAGAATGAAAGAGACCCGTAGGATTGACGGGTACTTCATCTGGCGCGGAGTGTGAACGTTGTGGGACCCATTGTCAAGCGCGGCGAGATTTATTACGCTGACCTCAGTCCTGTGGTCGGCAGTGAGCAGGGCGGTGTACGGCCTGTCCTGATCGTACAAAATGATACCGGTAACCGCCACAGCCCCACGGTGATCGCGGCGGCCATTACTTCCCAGACGGGCAAGGCGAAGCTGCCTACGCATATCGAACTGGCGGCGTCATGCTGCGGCCTTCCCAAGGATTCGGTGATCCTTCTCGAGCAGATCCGCACGCTGGATAAGCGCCGCCTGCGGGAGCGAATGGGGAAAGTGGACGGCGCGGTCATGGAAAAAGTGGATACGGCCATCGTGGTCAGCTTCGGTCTGGGCCGCAGCCGACTGGTATAAAGACGGCAAGTCAAAGCGCCCTCGTGCATATACTGCATGGGGGCGTTTTATCACGCCTGGCAGAGTTTCGCCGCTGGGCGGCGAGGGAGGTGCGCCATGGAACTTCGTCTGGAAAACGGCTGCGCTGTCGGTACGGTGTCGGTGCAGCGGATAGGGGAGGATACGCTTTTTACCGTTGACGCCCACCTGCCGCAGGGACTGTGGCGCATCGTGGCGCAGGGCACGTCAGGCCGGTTGGTGCTGGGGGTTTGGGAAGGCGGCAGCGGAACCATGCAGCGGCGTTTTTCCCGACCGCTGACCGAGAAGATCGGCGCGGTGCAGGCGGTGACAGCACAGCAGACGGGTGCGCGGATGGAGAGCGAATGGCAAGCCTGTGGGGAAGCTGTGTCCGGCCTGCCGCCGCTGCCGCAGGGCACCTTGTGGAAAAGTCTGCCCGACGGGAGAGTGCTGGCCATGCCGTGGGCGGATAACGCGCCGTTTCCGTGGTCGCCGCTGTTCTGTCTGGCCCGGGTGGGCACCATGAACGGGCGGCTTTGGGTTTTCTATACGCTGGACGGGAAGGATCGGCCCGTTGTTGGGCCAAAAAGATAAGAAAATTTTCACTTGCCACTACCATATCTTGTGGCGCTGTGATATAATACCCATAAATCAGCCGTTTTGACGGTGGAAGGGTGTGTAAAGAGAGATGAGATGTCCCTATTGTGGTTATAAAGAGAGTAAGGTCGTGGATTCCCGTCCGGCAGAAGAGGGCAGCAGCATCCGCCGCCGCCGCGAGTGTCTGCAATGTGAAAAGCGCTTTACCACTTATGAAACGGTAGAGAGCCTGCCGATGGTGGTCATCAAAAAGGATGGCAGCCGCCAGAGCTTTGACCGCAGCAAGATCATGCAGGGCATTCAGCGCTCCTGCGAAAAGCGCCCTGTGTCCGTTGCGGATATGGAGCGTATGGCCAACGAGATCGAGCAGGAGATCCAGAACTCCCTCGAGCGCGAGGTCAGCACCGAAGCCATCGGCGAAAAGGTGATGGAGAAGCTCAAGAAGGTGGACGAGGTGGCCTATGTCCGCTTCGCCTCCGTGTACCGCCAGTTCAAGGATATCGACACCTTCATGCACGAGCTGAACAAGCTGCTCAATGAGAAGTAAAAACGTAACGCCCCTGACGGAAGCTCCGTCGGGGGCGTTTTGCTTAGAGAATATTTTCCGCTCGCGGCTGCTCCATCTCCGCCAGCAGCATCAGCTGTGAGCGAAGATCGGCGATGTGGGCGCGAAACTCCACACTGTCCTCCTCCGCGGCCAGCACGGCGGCGCGGCAGAAGAGGGCTTCGGCTTCGCTGAGCGCATCGTGGGCCAGCGTTATGTGCAGCCACGGCTGCAATGCCTGCCACTGACCGTAGAGGGTGCGCAGCTGCAACCGTGCGCCGTCCCAGTTTTCTGCAGCGGCGCATTGGTCGATATCCTCCAGTTGACGGTTCCACTGGCCGCAGCGTCCGGTGAGCCATACGCTGTTAATCAGACACACAGCCAGCAGCGCCGCCAGCACGGCACAGGGGACCCATGGCGATCTCATGCCTGCTCCTCCTTCAAAATACACACAACGTGGCCCTTTTCATCCACCGTCAGCAAAAAGATATCCTCTGCCTGCCGGATATTCTCTTTTTTCATCTGCCGCTCCAGCCACGCTCTGCTGTGGCCGGATTTTTGCAGGTTCTTCACCAATACCCGTCCGTCGTTGATGATGACGTGGGGGATAAACAGGTCGTCTTCCGCCGTGATGCCGGCCTGCTGCGGCGTCAGCGTCTGCCGGTCGGGATAGAGAAGCACCGACAGCTGTCCACTGGTTTCCAGCACGGCGTATTTCACTGTTTGCAGGTCGGTGACGCCCTGACAGCGCAGTTCCTCCATCAGTTCGTCGATGGTCAGCCGGTTGCGGCGCATGACCTGCTGCTGAATCTTTCCGTTTCGGATGATGGTGGCCGGCTCTCCGCACATCAGTGCGCGGAATCGCACGCTGCGCAGACTCAACTGGCTGATCAGCACCGACAGACTTAAAATGGTGACAATGGGCAGCACGCCGCTGATGAGCGGCAGCGCAAAATCCTGCATGGGCACGGCGGCAAGGTCACTTAAGAGCATGGTCAGCACCAGCTCGTTGGGCTCCAGCTCGCCGATCTGCCGCTTGCCGGTGAGGCGCAAACCGATGATCAGTACGGCGTAGAGGATGATGGTGCGAAAAAACGCAGTGGCCAAAGAAAATCACTCCTTTTGCCCATAGTGTGTGCCGCAGAGAGAAGAGTATGCGCCGCCTTGCAGATGGGTGCAGGCTGTGCTAAAATGAAGAAAAAAGAGGGGAGGGGAGCAGATGATCGTTCTCATTGCCGGCGCATCCCACACGGGAAAAACGCTGCTGGCGCAAAAACTGCTGGAAAAGTACGGTTGGCCGTACCTGTCTGTCGACCATCTCAAAATGGGTCTCATCCGCAGCGGCCGGACGGACCTCACGCCCTTGAGCGACGATGCCGACCTGACAGCCTGCCTCTGGCCCATCGTGCGTGAGATGGTGAAAACGGCGGTGGAAAACGGCCAGAATCTGGTGGTGGAGGGCTGCTATATCCCCTTCGACTGGCAGAAGGATTTTGCGCCGGACTATCTTGCCCATATCCGCTATATCTGCCTTGTGATGAGCGAGGATTATATCCGCGCCCATTTTGACGACATCGTCAGCCACGCCTGCGATATCGAGCGCCGCATAGCCGACGATGTGACACCGCAGAGCGTGCTGGAAGATAACGCGCACACGCTGCGCCTTGCCCAAGAGCATGGCGTGGACTATCACCTCATCGACGGAAGTTACGACGTGGATTGGAAATGGGGCGGAAAATGAACCGACAGGGAAGAGGGGAGGAAATCCCCTCTTCCTTTTTTGCCAAATATCCGTTATAATAAAATGGACTATGAGAAAAACGCGTAAAGGAGCGTGCGTGATGGTACCTGAACTGGAAAAGGCTCTGGCTTCGGCCAAGACCATGTCCATCGTGGGCATGTGCAAAAATGCCGGCAAAACCACCGTGCTGAACTGGATCCTGCAAAATACAGGTCGTGAGCGTGTGCTGGGCCTGACGTCCATCGGCCGTGACGGCGAGTCCACCGACGTGGTCACCGGCACGGAAAAACCCAGCATCTTCGTACCCTGCGGTACGCTGATCGCTACGGCCAAGGACATGCTGCGTCTGGGCGATGTGACCAAGGAGATTGTGGCCACCACCGGTATCCCCACGCCTCTTGGCGAAGTGGTGGTGATGCGCGCACGCAGCGACGGCTATGTCCAGATCGCCGGCCCCTCCATTACCACGCAGCTCAAGGCGGTCAGCGACATCTTCTTCGAGCTGGGTGCCGACCAGTCCATCATCGACGGCGCACTGGGCCGCAAGTCTCTGGGCGCAAGGGCCGTGGCCGAGGGCATCATCCTCTGTACCGGCGCCAGCTACCACATGAGCATGGACAAGGTCATCGAGGACACGCTGAACATCTACCGCATCATGAACCTGCCCAAGGCCGATACGCTGCCCCCCGAGGTGGAAGGTACGCTGGAAAAGACGCTGAAAGAGCACGGCGAAGCGCTGGTGAACGGCGCACTGACCGACACCATGGTGGTGCCGCTCCTTCGCAGCGGCGTGCTGCGCGGCGGCCGTCTGGTGGTGCGCGACCCCAGCAAGGTGCTCTTGAAGCCCGATACGCTGGATAAGCTGCAAACCCGCGGCGTGGCCTTGCAGGCGGTGGACGCCGCCCGTACGCTGTGCGTTACCATCAACCCTGTGTCGGCCTATGGTTGGAAGTTCGATAAAGATGAGTTCCGCCGCCGCATGAGCGAAGCGGTGGACGTGCCTGTGATCAACGTAAAGGAGGCGCTGAAATGATCGCCATTCGTTTTGAAGAGAGAGAAAAAATCGGCCTGCAGTACGCACTGGAGACGCTCCACGGCTGCAGCCCCTTTGGCATTGAAAAGATCCCCCGCCTGCGCTTCTACACCCCCGAGGAGCGCGAGGAACTGGAGACGGAGCTGTACAACGTAGAGCAGGCCGCCCGTTACGGCGAAGAGCTCAAGGCCGTCTATGACAAGATCTGTATGCTCCTTTGCCAGATGAAGGAGATCCGCGGCACGCTGCGCCGCATCAAGAACGGCGACACCCCCGACCATGTGGAGCTGTTTGAACTGAAGAACTACCTCCAGCGCATGGAGACCATGATTCCGCTGGTGCAGCAGGTGGACGAAAAGACGGCCTTCCGCAGTCTCGTTTTCCGCGATCCTGCCGAGGCTCTGGCGGTGCTGGATCCGGAAAAGACCCGCAGCCGTGGCTTCTACATCCCCGACAGCGCCACCAAGCTGCTGCGTGAGATCCGTCAGGCCAAAAAGAAGGTCGAAGAGCAGCTCTACCATGCCGTCACCGACGCCGAGAAGGACGAGCTGCGCCAGCGCCGCACCCGCATTTGCGCCGAAGAGGACAGCGAGGAGATGAAGATCCGCAAGTCTATGGGCGCACGTCTTGCCCCTCTGGCTGACGGAATTCTGGAAGATATCGACACGGTGGGCCGTCTGGACTTCATCATTCAGAAAGCCCGTTTCGCCCTGCGCTACGGCGGCATCCGCCCCGAAATCACCGACGGTGAGCTGGAACTGAGCGACATGATCAACCCCGAACTGGTGGATCTGCTGGGCGAAAAGGGCAGAAGCTTTGTGCCCGTGTCCATCAAGCTTGACCGCGGCGCCACGGTGATCACCGGCGCCAACATGGGCGGCAAGTCTGTGGCCATGAAGACGGTGGCGCTGAATGTGGCGCTGCTGCAGGCCGGTTTTCTGGTCTGCGCCAAGGAGGCGAAGATGCCCCTTTTCCACAGCGTACAGATGCTCTTTGACGACCTGCAGTCCATCCAGTCCGGCCTGAGTGGCTTCGGCTCTGAGATTGTCCAGTTCCAGAAGGCGCTGGCCGAGGTGGAGCAGGGCTACTCCCTGTTCCTGCTGGACGAGTTTGCCCGTGGCACCAACCCCGATGAGGGCGCCGTCATCGTGCAGGCCGTCACGCGCTATCTCAACGATGTCAATGCCATCAGTCTGCTGACGACCCACTACGACAAGGTGGCGGAAAACGCCAATGCCCACTATCAGATCATCGGTCTGCGAGATGTGGATCCCGACAAGATCCGCGCCGAACTGAAGGCCACCGGCGATGACGGTATTCAGGTCATCGCGCGCCATATGAACTACGGTCTGTACCGCGTGGAGGGCAAGGCGGATTGCCCCCGTGATGCGCTGAATATTTGCCGGATGCTGTCTCTCAAGCCGGAAATTCTGGCCCAAATTGAGCAGTCTTATTGAAAATGACGCAAAAAGAGAGAGGTGTTGGTGAACGTCTCTCTCTTTTGATAAAAAATTATTTCATTTATAAAAATTTGTTGTCTATTTTCTCACAAAGTCCCTTGACAAAAAGCTTGAAAGTCGTATAATTTAGACAGTGAATTCCGTAAAACAGTCAATAGAGGCGCGGAGAACAGGGTACCGGTCTGTAATGAGTTCAGGCACTTGAAGAAGCAGACAGGGAAGGGGTTTTCCGCCGAAAGGACGGAGTCGGCCTGCGCTTTTGTCCTTGGTTTCGTCGTGTAAGCGGCGATACTGTCATGTTTTCT
>JAZKYM010000071.1:0-22581 GCA_045612165.1 Vescimonas sp. | reverse complement strand
TGCATGGCCAGCTGCCCAAGGCCGATATCCACCGCCAGCATGGGAGTCTGGGTGGTGGCGATGCTGCCCAGGGTAGAGCCGCCGGGCAGGTCGGAGCGGTTGGCATAGCGCTGCACGCTGACACCGGCATCGCGGCACAGCTGGGCAAAGAGGGCGGCGGAGATGCCGTTGGTGGTATAGCGCTGGTTGGCGTTGAACTTCACCACCACGCCGCCGTTCAGCACGGGGGCGTTATGGGCGTCGGACAGCTCGGGATGGTTGGGATGGATGGCGTGGGCGTTGTCGGCGGAGACCAGGAAGCTGCGCTCCAGAAGACGGGCGGCGTCGCAGCCGAGGGCGGCGGCGATGCGCTCCAGCGCCGTTTGCAGCAGGGTGGAAGCGGCGCCCTGACGGGTGGAGCTGCCCACTTCCTCGTTGTCGAAGAGGCAGTAGACGGCCACGGCGTCGCTGTCAGCGGCGGAGAGGAAGCCCTCCAGACAGCCGAAGGCACAGCCCAGATCGTCCAGACGGGGGGAGGAGATAAACTCGTCCTTTGCGCCCACGGTGGTGCCGCCGTCGCGGCAGACCAGATACAGGTCATGGCCCAGAATGGCGTCCTTGTCCACGCCGGCTTCGTTGGCCACCAGCTCCATCAGCGCGCCTTCGCCGCCGGACATGGCGGTGAGGGGGAAGGTATCCACGTTGAGGTTGGCCTTGAAGCCGTTGTTGATCTCGCTGTTGAGGTGGGGGGCTACGCTGGGGATGATGGCCACGTTCCGATCGGGATAGACAAGACGGCTGACGATGCGGCCCTCTTCCTCTGCCAGCACGCGGCCGGCGATGCCGAGGGGGCGGTCAAACCAGGTGTTATTGATGGTGCCGCCGTAGCGCTCGGTATTGAGCTGGACATAGTGACCGGCGGCTGCGCGCTCACAGCCGGGCTTGAGCTTGAAGCAGGGGGCGTCGGAGTGGGAGGCGGAGACCATAAAGCCGGTGGGGGCGCCCGTAGGCAGGCGGAAAGCCACCAGCGTGGAGTCGTTGGCGGTGAAATAGTACTTGCCGCCGCCGATCAGCTGCCATGCGTCGGCGGCGCTGAGGGCGGTGTAACCGGCGGCGCTGAGGGCGCGGCGGGCGGTATCTACCGCGTGAAAGGCGGTGGGGGAAGCGGCGATCTGCTGCAGCAGGCGGCCGTTGAGATTCTTTTCCATCAGTTACTCCTTTTCTTTTACAGCATTTCCAGCAGACGCAGGTAGAACTCCACCGTGCGCAGCAGTGTGGCGATGGGCACGCGCTCGTTATGGCCGTGGATCATGGCGCGCTCTTCCTTGGAAAGGTGCATGGCGCTGAAGCGGTAGACGTGGTCGGAGATGGCGCAATAGTTGCGCGAGTCGCTGCCGGCCATCATCAGATAGGGGGATACCAGTGCTTCGGGCCACGTCTGGCGGATGGCGCGGCGCAGGGTGTTCCAGCTCTCGCCATCGGTCAGGGACACGGCGGAGGGGTTGCCGCCGTCCACCACGCGGATGTCGATCTTGTCATTTTTAATGACGTTTTTGAGATAGGCCATGGCGCTGTCAATGGTGTCGCCTTCCATGAGACGGACGTTGATGCCCATGCTGGCCTTGGGGGGCAGCACGTTGTAGGCGCGGCTGCCTTCCATACGGGTGACGGCCACGGTGGTGCGCATCATGGCGTTGAGCTCACCGCCGCTTTTTTTGCAGATCATGTCCAGCACCGGCTCAAAGCACCAGAGGTTGGCGAAGATCAAGCGGTACAGGAAGCTGGAGTGACGGCCCAGCGTGTCAAACATCTCCGCCACGGGACGGGTCAGACGACGGGGGAAGGGGTGGTTTTCGATATCCACAGCCGCCTGTCTCAGCTGGCCCAGAATGGTGTGGGGAGGAGGGGTGGAGGCGTGGCCGCCCTGAGACAGAAGGCTCAGGTCGAGGCTGACGTTGCCCTTTTCGGCGATGCCGATGAGGGCGCACTGGCCGTCCACACCGGGGAACACATGGTCCACCACGGCGCCGCCCTCGTCCAGCACCAGCGCAGGGGTGACGCCCTGTTCCTTGAGATAGCTGACGATGGCGCGGCAGGAGTCGCCGTCAATCTCCTCTTCGCCGGAGAAGGAGAGGTAGAGGTCATTTTTCGGCATGTAGCCGCCGGCGAGCAGCTGCTCCAGCGCTTCCATCACGCCGCAGAGGGTGCCCTTGGTGTCCAGCGTGCCGCGGCCCCAGAGGAAACCGTCTTCCACGATGCCGTCAAAGGCAGGTTTTTCCCAGCCGCTCTCGTCCACCGGCACCACGTCATAGTGGGACATGCACACGCTGGGGGCGGCGGCGCTTTCGCCGCGGAGGTGATAGAGAAGGCCGGTTTTGCCCAGCTTGGTGAGGGTGGCCTTTTCATGGATAAGGGGGAAGCGGTCAGCGAGAACCTGCTGGAAACGGGTGAACTCGTCCCAGTCCACCAGGGACTCGTCGTGGCTGGAGACGGTGCGGCAGCGGATCATGGCGCACATATCGTCCACGATCTTCTCTTCGTTGAGCGAGAGGGGGTCAGCGGTCACATCCTCCTGTACGGGGGGCGTGAAGCGCAGCGTGCGGATCAGGAGCACCGCCAGAAAAACCACCACAAGGGCAGGGAGAATCAGCCAATACATTTACAGCCATCCTTTCTTGTACATGATGCGGCCTGCGCCAAGGGCGATCAGCACGCCAACGGGCACCAGCACGCCCACGCTGCCGGCAAGACCCGGCACGCACAGGAACAAGACGATCATAAACGCCAGCGGCGCGATGGCCAGCTTCACGTTCTTGCTGATGTACACAACGCCCAGACCGCCGAAGAGGGCAGGCAGGATGTTGTCGAAGGCCGGCTTCATCACGGGGGAGTCCAGCACGGGGGAGATCAGGCGCAGCACGCACACACCGATGACGATGACGATGGTGGTGACGATGGAGCAGGTGGCGATGGCGATGGTGGAGATGACCTCGCCCTCTTCGCTGCCGGGCTTGACACCGGCGTTCTCCATGGCGCTCAGGGCGCTGGGTGCTTTGAGGCTGGTGAGGTTGCCGGTGACGAAGGCCAGATACGTGCCGCCCACGCCCAGCATGGGGGTATAGGTCAAAACTTCGATGCAGCCTACCGTCCAGTAGATGGGCGCCACGCCCAGGAGGCCTTTCAAAACGGCAGTCATGGAGGGCCAGGCATTGTAGTACAAGCAGATGGCAACAGGCACCATCAGCACCACCACGGCGGCGGTCCAGATCCACAGCTTGCCGTAGCGGTCGGTTTGGGTCATATAGTTCTTCATCGTGCCTTACCTCCTTACACCAGAATGGGGGTGATGACCACGGCGAAGGCCATGGCTGCGATCATGCTGATGGACATGGCGTACGTCTCCAGCCACTGCATCTTGCATTTCTTAATGAGGATGCCGCAGATGGCCATGACGAGGGCGCTGACCAGCAGCACGAAGATGGGAATCCAGCCGGCGATGCCGCCGCGGATGTCGGCAAACACCATGCCCAGGAAGGCGCTGATCATGCCGAGGAACAGGGAGGTCATAAAAATATCGCTCCACTTGGCGTCGCGCTTGCGCAGGTTCATCATGCCGCCCTGAATCTTCTTCATCAGGATGGGGGGCAGGATGATGCTGGGCATGATACCCAGCGTCATGACCCACGCGATGGCGGAGTAGACCTTGGGATCGCGGATGAGTTCCGAGAGGGAGATGCCCAGCGCATTGGCGGTGGAGGTGGCGGCAGGCAGCTCATAGGTCAGCGCGCCGATGACGCTCATGCGGATCCACGGCAGGGGGATGCCGAGGAACTTGGAGAGGGTCACCACGCCCAGCAGAATGGAAATGGCCGGTGCGATGGTGAAAACGGCGGTGGCCTTCACGGTCTTTTTCAATTTGGCGGTGTCGATGCCCAGTTCTTTGGCGCGGCGCCATGCCCGCACCAGAAAGAACACGGACTGCGCCAGCACGAAGAGGATCACGGCGGCGCCGATGATGTACATAAAGGTGCTGTTGGGGGTGAAATTCATGGATATGCTCCTCACTTTCCTGCCCGAAAAGGGGCGAAATGGGCTAAATTTTATTATACCTTATTTAGTGGGAAGTGTAAAGGGGAAAGGAATGGCTCGCTGCTGTGGCGAAAACAGGACAAGGCAGCGGACTGGCAGGGAGTTGGTGAGCGTTAGCGGAGTACGGAATCTGTCGCTCTCGCAGTCACGGCTGCGCCGCGCCGGCGCCCTCGTCAGAGGGAGCTGTTGGCTTTTTCTTGCAAAGCGTCTGGATTGTGGTATGATGAAAGAAAAAGGAGGGGAGAGGTATGGATAAAGGAAACGGACTAAACGAGTATCTTCGTGCGATCGAGGGAACGCGTCTGGATGATTGGAACCTTGCGTGTGAAATGATGACGTTTTCTTTCGGAGATTACGAACTCCATGCGCAGTGCTTTACCCGGATCGTTGGGGAGAATGACATTCTCGTGACAACGGCAGACTATCAAAATTGGGATGGCGCAACGGAAAGCAACAACGATGAATGGCACTTTGTGGCGAAATATAAGAGCCGGATTGTGGGAGGTGTTGTTGGGTCTGTTCAAGTCAGCGCGGTTCGCGATGTGATGATTTGGCTGGACAACGGCGTCCGTATTGAATTGTTTATTACAAACGGGTATTCTCATTACGGAGAAGATCAAGAGCAATGGGTATTCTTTAAGCGAGACGATGATTCCTATCCTTTTATTACGGTGAATGGGAAGACGGTTGATATCGTAACCAATTGGCGAGAAGTTTGATAGCAAAAAAAGACCACCCCGTGGGGTGGTCTTTTTTTGCATCATAAGATTCACGTGTTTTCCAGATACTCCTTCAGCCACAAAATGGCCTGACGGTCAAAATAAGCCTAAATAAAACATCGCGAATCCAAAGAGAAAAGCTGTTGCGGCGAAAGAGAGAGAGGAGGCAATGGTATAGCGAATTGCCCGCTCATCGTCTTTGATACGGAGTGTGATAGCAGCAATCAGACAAGGGGGAAAGGCTAATGCGGCGAGGATAAAAAGAACGATCAAAAACATAAAAGGCTCCTTTCTCGTTGCATACACTACGGCCAGCTTACTTCTGTTACAAGTGTAACATGAGTTGGAGATGATTTCAATAAAAAAGCGGAGAAACCAAAGTTTCTCCGTTTTTGAGGGAACTATTATTATTTTTCCAAATACTCCTTCAGCCACAAAATGGCCTGACGGTAGCCGTCCAGGCCCAGACCCATATAGGTCTTGACGCAGGCTTTTCCGGCGTAGGAGATCTGGCGGAAGTCCTCGCGCGCTTTTACATCGGAGATGTGCACTTCCACCGCAGGGATACCCACGGCCTTCAGCGCGTCGAGGATGGCGATGGAGGTATGGGTATAGGCGGCAGGGTTGATGACGATGCCGTCCGCCTTGCCGTAAGCGGCCTGGATGGCGTCGACGATGGCGCCTTCGTGGTTGGACTGGAAGAGTTCGGCCTCGATGCCGTTTTCCTCGCAGGTCTTGCGGCAGAGGTCGCACAATGCGGCGTAGTTCTGCGTGCCGTAGATATCCGGCTCGCGCAGGCCCAGCAGATTCAGGTTCGGGCCGTTGATGACGAGAAATTTCATCACAAAACCTCCTTGATGGCGTGGATGGTGTCCTCCGGAGAGCCGTTATTGTCGACGATGACATCGGCAAAGCGCTCATAGAGGGGGCGGCGCACGTGGTACATGGCTTCCAGCTTGCCTGTCTGGGACAGGGGGCGGCCATCGGTGGGCAGGGCGGAAAGATCGCGCTGCAGCCAGACGATGATGCCGTTCTGGTGCAAGAGGGGATAGTTCTCTTCCCGTGTGACGCAGCCGCCGCCGGTGGCAAGGATGATGCCGCTGCGCTTCGAAAGTCGGGCGATGGCCTCCGTTTCCAGGCGCCGGAAGGCGTCCTCGCCCTGCGTGGCGAAGATCTCGGGAATGGGCATACCGGCCAGCTCTGCGATGAGCTCGTCGCTGTCGCAGACCTCGCGGCCGGTGGCTTCGCCCAGCGCCGCGGCCACGGTGGACTTGCCGCAGCCGGGCATGCCCACGAGGATGATGTTGCACATCTGACGATGCAGGAGCGACGCAATGCGGCGTGTCTCGCTGTCGGGGATGGCGGTATCCTGCCAGATCTCGCTGGCGCGCTTGGCCTGCGCCACCAGCATGTGCAATCCGCCGAATGCAGGGATGGCGAGAGACTCGGCTTGCAGCATCAGCGCCGTGCGCCGGGGGTTATAGACGATGTCGTACACCGCCTCACACCGGGGAAAGGCGGTGAGGTCCACAGGGGACTGGCCGTTGTGGGGATACATGCCCACGGGGGTGGTGTTGACGATGCAGGCGGCGTCGGCGTGGCGCAAGAGGTTATCATAGTTGTCCTCACCGCTGCGGGAGATGACCACCACCTGCGCGCCCAGAGAGCGCAGCACGGCCTGCGCCGTGACGGAGGCACCGCCGCTGCCGAGGACGAGGGCCTTTTTGCCTTCCAGAGGGATGCCGCTCAGGCGCACCATGCCGGAAAAACCGTCGTAATCGGTGTTGTCGCCGTAGAGTGTGCCGTCGGGAAGCCGCAGCAGCGTATTGACGCTGCCCAGCAGCTGCGCCGTTTCCGAGAGGTGCGCGCAGTAGGGCACCACGGCCTTTTTATAGGGGATGGTGACGTTCAGACCGGTGAAGTCAACCTTTTGGAGGAAATCGGCCAACTCTTCCGGCTCTTTTTCGTAGAGGGCATAGCTGTAATCGCCCAGCTGGGCGTGGATGGCAGGGGAGTAAGAATGGCCCAGCGTCCGGCCCAGAAGACCACATTTCACGGTCAGATCACCTCGCTGTAACTGCCAAGATAGGTGAAGGATTCGCACACGGTGTCCAGCTCGCCCATCAGCTGCATGAACTGCTGGGAGTAGACGGAGGTATCCAGATCGAAGTAGAACATGAACTCAAAGTCGCGGTCCGGCAGGGGGCGGCTTTCCAGCTTGTTGAGGTTGATGCCCAGAGCGTAGAAACGGGAGAGCAGCTTATAAAGGGAGCCGGGGCGGTGGGGCAGCACCACCATGAGACTGGTGCGGTCGGCGCCGGGATAGATCTCCAGATCACGGGCGATGCAGATAAAACGGGTGTAGTTGTTGCCCTGATCCTGACAGGAGGGGACAAGGTTGGTTAGACCGTAGAGACCCGCGCAGGCACGGGAGGACAGGGCTGCGATGTCGCGGCGGTCAGACTGGGAGACCAGACGGGCGGCCTCGGCGGTGTTGGCGCAGCGCACCACGCGGATCTCGGGATGGGCCTGCAGGAAGGTGCTGCATTGGCCGATGGCCTGCTCATGGGAATAGACCTCGCGGATATCTTCCAGCTTCGCGCCGGGGCGGGCCAGCAGGTTGTGGTCCACCTTCAGCCGCACGCTGCGGACAATGTGGAAGTGGTGGCGCATCATCAGGTCGTAGACCATGTTCACGCTGCCGGCGGTGCTGTTCTCCAGCGGAATGACACCGTAGCGGCAAAGACCCTTTTCGATGGCGGAGAAAACGGCCTCGAAATTGGAGAAATACATCACATTGGGGTGGCGGAACAGCTTTTCTGCCGCCTGCTGGGAATAGGCACCGGCCACACCCTGACAGGCCACCATGGCGCTGGGGGGGAAGAGGGGCTCGGTGGTCTCGATGGCGGTTTGGATGCGGTGGGGCAGGTCGCCGGCGCGGCCCATCAGACGGGTCTGAGAGGAGCGGCTGAGCTCCATGAGGAGGGAGTACAGGCTCACGCCGTATTCCTGCAAATCTTCCGGCAGCTGACCGGCCACACTCTGCAGCTTCTCGTTTTCACGGGAGGCGTCCAGCACGGGCAGGTTGTTGGCCATCTTATAGCGTGCCACATCTTCGCAAACGCGCATGCGCTCTTCGAACAGGGTGACCATCTGGCGGTCGATGCGGTCCAGCTCCACGCGTAAATCTTTCAGTTCCATGCTCAAAGCTCCTTTTTGCGCTGCAAGAATGCATCGTACACGGCGATGGCCACCGCGGCCTCCACACAGGGGACGGCACGGTGGACGATGCAGGGATCGTGGCGACCGTGGACGGTGAGGGTGGTGTTCTCCATGGTGTGCAGATCCACAGTGTTCTGCTGGATGCCGATGGAGGGGGTGGGCTTGAAGGCGGCGCGGACGATGAGGGGCGCGCCGTTGGTGATGCCGCCCAAAATACCGCCGCAGTGGTTGGACGTGGTGACCACTTGGCCGTTTTCCACACGGAAGGGGTCGTTATTCTCGCTGCCGCGGCGCTTGGCCACGTCAAAGCCGTCGCCAAATTCCACGCCCTTGACGGCAGGAATGCCAAACACGGCGGCGGCGATGCGGTTTTCCATACCGCCGAACATGGGGTCGCCCAGACCTACGGGCAGGCCGTCCACCACGCACTCCACCACGCCGCCTACGCTGTCACCGGCGGCTTTGGCGTCGGCGATGCGCTGCTGCATGTTCTCACCGGCGGCATCGGACACGGTGGGGAAGGGCTTGTGGGATACGCTTTCGGTGAAGGCTGTCTCGTCCGTCACGTCGGCCACAGAGCGGATACGGGCGCGGACGGTGATGCCCTCACGGGCCAGCAGCTGCAGGCAGATGCCGCCTGCGATGCACAAGGGGGCCGTCAGGCGGCCGGAGAAGTGGCCGCCGCCGGCATAGTCGCGGCTGGGTCCGTATTTGACAAAGGCGGTATAGTCGGCGTGGCCGGGGCGGGGCTTACGCTCCAGCTCGGTGTAGTCCCCGGAGTGGGTGTTGGTGTTGCGGATGATGGCCGTCAGCGGTGCGCCGCAGGTGACATTGCCGGTGAGGCCGCAGAGAAACTCCGGTGCGTCCGGTTCGCGTCGGGTGGTGGAGTTCTTGTCGCGGCCGGGGGCGCGGCGATCCAGAAAGGATTGCAGCGCCGCCATATCGATGGCAAAGCCGGCAGGCAGACCCTCCACCGTGACGCCGATGGCAGGGGAATGGGACTGACCGAAGATGGTCAGGCGCAGATTTTCACCGTAAGTGCTGCTCATAAAACGTCTCCTTTCAAGGCGGCGTAGTCTTCCCAGAAACGGGGGTAGGATTTATTGACACATTCCTTGCCTTCCATCGTGACGGGGCACAAAGAGGCGGCCACGGCGGCAGACATGGCGATGCGGTGGTCATTGGCAGCATCCACTGTGCCGCCCGTGAGGGGGGCAGGGCGGATGATGAGTCCGTCGGGCAGCTCCTCCGCGCCGCAGCCCAGCCCACGCAGCAGCGCGGCGGTGGTGGCAAGGCGGTCGGATTCCTTCAGGCGCAGACGGGCGGCGTTTACGATGCGGCTCTCGCCGTTGGCGGCGGCAGCCACCACGCTGACCACGGGGATCAGATCGGGGATGGCGGCAGCGTCCACGGTAATGCCGCGGAGCGTACCGGCGGTGACGGTGACGGCGCTTTCCCTCTCGATGACACGCGCGCCGAAAGCGCGCAGGATGTCCACAATGGCACGGTCACCTTGAGAGGAGGCGGCGTTGAGGCCCGTGACGGTGACGCCGCGGTCACTCAGCGCACCGGCGCACAGGAAGAAGGCGGCGTTGGACCAGTCGCCCTCCACCGTAAGCTCTGGCGGCAGAGCAAAGGTCTGGCCGCCGGGGATGCGGTAGACCCAGCCGTCTTTGGTAAAGCGGATACCGCTCAAACGCAGGGCATCCTCCGTCATGGCGATGTAGGCGGCGGATTCCACCTTGCCGGTAACGGTGAGGGTGCTGTCGCCGCGCAGAAGGGGCAGCGCCATCAAAAGGCCGGAGATATACTGGCTGGACACATCGCCGGGGAGAGTGTAGTCACCCGGCAGCAGGCGGCCCGACACGGTGAGGCTGTCGCCATCGCGTGTGAGGGTGACGCCGTGGGCGGTGAGCTGGTCATCCAGCGGATGGAGGGGACGCTGGGGCAGGCGGCCTTCCATCCGGAAGGTGGCGTCGGCGCCCAGCGCAGCTGCCACCGGCAGCAAAAAGCGCAGAGTCGAGCCGCTCTCACCGCAGGGGAGGACGCAGGCACCGTCGGTGCAGCCGGGGGTGAGGCGGATGAGGGAATCGGATTCCATTTCTGCCTGTGCGCCCAGCGAGCGCAGGCAATGGGCGGTGGCGGTGATGTCGTTGGAAAAACCGTCACAGTGGAGCGTAACGGGCGTCCGGCCCAGCGCGGCGCAGATCAGCAGCCGGTGGGCCTGAGACTTGGAGGCAGGGATACGCACGCAGCCGCCAAGAGCTCCGGCGGAGAGGGAGATGTTCATACGGCACCCCCGGCGGCGAGCCAACGGGGCAGAGCCGTGGCGGAGAACCGCTGCAGCTGGCACTGGCCGATGCTGCGTGGCAGCACCAGCGTGATGGAGCTGCCGGCCATCTTCTTGTCGCTCAAAACGGCGGCGCTGAGGGCTTCCAGCGGATAGGGCACGTGGGTGGGCAGGCCGTAGAGAGTGAGAACCGACTCCACGGCGGCGGCATCGTCGGCGCTCATGGCGCCCATGGATGCGGCGGCGCGGCAGATCATGGCCATGCCCATGGCCACACAATGGCCGTGGGGGATGGAATAGCTGCTGACGGACTCGATGGCGTGGCCGAAGGTGTGGCCCAGATTCAAAAGCTGTCTGAGACCACGGTCAAACTCATCCAGCGCCACCACGTCCCGTTTCATTTCCACGCAACGGGCGATGACGTAGGCGAGATCGGGATTTTCACAGTTGTCGCGCAGATAGTTGAAAAATGCCGCGTCGTCCAGCAGGGCGTATTTGATGACCTCGGCGCAGCCGTCGCGGAAGGTGACGGCCGGCAGCGTGGCAAGGGTGTCGATATCGCACCAGACCAGAATGGGCTGGTGGAACGCGCCCACCAGATTCTTGCCGACAGTCAGATCCACCGCCGTCTTGCCGCCCACGGAGGAATCCACGGCGGAGAGGAGGGTGGTGGGCACCTGCACATAGTCCACGCCGCGCAGGAAGGTGGCGGCGGCAAAGCCCACCAGATCACCCACCACGCCGCCGCCCAGCGCCACCAGCAGGTCGCTGCGGGTCAGGCGGTTTTCGGCCAGAAAGGTGAGGAGGTCGGCGTAGGTGGTGAGATTTTTGGCGCTCTCACCGCTGGGGATGGTGTAGGTCAGGGGCGTGAAGCCGCCCTCGCGCAGGCTTTGGCACACCGTCTCGCCGTAGAGGGGCATGACGGTGTCATCGGCGATCACCGCCACGGTGCAGGCCTTGTGGAGCTGCAAGAGCTCCCCACCCAGTTGGGGCAGGATCCCTGCGCCGATGCAGACCTCGTAGGGGTGGGAGACGGGAACGGAAATGCGTGTCATCGTCCGTCCACCTCCTCTTTGCGGCGGCGGCCGTCATCCAGAAGGGCGGTGAGTGTGGGCAGGTCGTCGGCGGCTATGGCGTCGCGGTACTGCTGCAGCGAGTGAAGGAGCGTGTCCAGCTCCGAGAGGAGACAGTCCTTATTTTCCGCAAACAGCTCCGCCCACATGGTGGGGTTGAGCCATGCCACACGGGTCATATCCTTGTAGCTGCCGGCGGAGAAGCCTTTGTGGCTGCCGGCGGTGGGACTTTTGATATAGGCGTTGGACACCAGATGGGCCAGCTGCGAGGTGAAGGCGATCATCTCGTCGTGCCGCTGGGCGGTGGTGACGCTGATGCGGCCGAAACCGACAGGGGAGAGCAGCGTCTTGACCTTGTCCAGCAGCACAATATCGTCAAAATCAGCCGGGACAATGACCATGGGGGCGTTATGATAGAGGTTGGAACGGGCATACTTGAAGCCGGAGTTATGGTTGCCGGCCATGGGATGACCGCCCAGATACGTAAAGCCGTGCTCACGGGCCACGGGGAACAGCTGCTCACAGACGAAGCGCTTGGTGCCGCAGCAGTCGATGACCACGGGGTGTGCGCCGATATAGGGCGCCGCAGTACGGACGTAGTCCACGGCGGCGGCAGGGAAGATGCACACCAGCACGATGTCGCACCGGGCGATATTCTCCTGCGTCAGCTGGGCCTGCACCACGCCGGAGAGCATGGCAAAGTCCAGCACGCTGCGGTCGGCATCACATGCCCACACGGTGTGACCGGCTTCGGCATAAGCTTTGGCAAAGGAGCCGCCGATCAGGCCCAGACCTACGATGCCGGCGATCATAACGCAGATACCTCACGCACAGCGCGGACTTTCTGCGCCAGTACGGCGTACTGCTCGGGACGCAGGGACTGAGCACCGTCACACAGGGCGTGCATGGGATCGTTGTGGACCTCGATGATCAGGCCGTCGGCGCCGCAGGCGGCGCTGGCCAGCGCCATGGGCAGCACCAGATTGGCACGTCCCGTAGCATGGCTGGGGTCGACGATGACGGGCAGGTGGGTCAGCTCGTGCAGCATGGGCACGGCAGCCAGATCCAGCGTGTTGCGGGTGTAGTCGCCGAAGGTGCGGATGCCGCGCTCGCACAAAATCACCTGCTCGTTGCCGCCGGCCATGATGTACTCGGCGCTCATCAAAAACTCCTTCAGGGTGTTGGCAAGGCCGCGCTTGAGGAGGATGGGCTTTCTCAGCTGGCCCAGCTTGCGCAGCAGGTCGAAGTTCTGCATATTGCGCGCGCCCACCTGAATGACATCCACGTCCTCAAAGAGGGGCAGATGCTCCACGGACATGATCTCCGTCACGATGGGCAGACCCGTCTCGGCGCGGGCGATCTTCAAAAGCTCGATACCCTCGGCCTTGAGACCCTGAAAATCGTAGGGGGAGGTACGGGGCTTGAAAGCGCCGCCGCGCAGCATGGTGGCGCCGGCTTCCTTCACGGCCTTGGCCACGGTGACGATCTGCTCTTCCGACTCCACGGAGCAGGGGCCGGCGATCATGGCGAAGTGACCGGCGCCGATCTTGGTTTCGCCCACTTCCACCACGGTGTCGTCGGGATGGAACTTGCGGTTGCAGCACTTGAAGGGATCGGTGACGCGCTTGACGCTGTCCACGATGCCGAGACTTGCGATCAGATCCATGTCCACGTGGGAGGTGTCGCCAATGAGACCGAGCACGGTCTGGAAGTCACCTTCGGAGATATGAACGCCCAGATTCTGACCCTTCAGCCAGTCAATCAGGGGTGTGCGCATTTCTTTATCGACGCCGTGCTTGAGAATAACGATCATGATCTATTCCTCCGTATATGGTAAAATATAGAAAACAAGGTGGAAAACGAAAGTTTCATGCCGCAGAAGCGGTAGAAAAACAAAAAAGCGGAACAGGTGGATAACCTGTGCCGCATCAAAACAGTTTATAAAAACCTATTCACGCATCACAAATTACCCTTACAGCGAAAGTGCGGTAAAGTAGAAGTAATAGGATGCAAAATAGGTCTTCTTCATAGGAAAAATCCTCGCTTCCAGAACTTAACTGAAATATATATCAAATCGCGCTAAATGTCAACCGCTGGCAGGCAAGTTTTTGGCGAAATGTGAGAATTCGCCTAAATGTACCGCCGCGGCGTTGACTTTCCCACAGCGCTTGTTATAATAAACAAAAAGCAGTGGATTTTCCGTGGGAATTCCCACTTTTTTCCATATGGATAACAGAAAGGAAACGATGAACATGTCCAACATTCTCGAACAGTCCATGGCTTATCTGGCCGGTTTTGACGCCGAAGTTGCCGCCTCGATGGAGCGTGAGTACGCCCGTCAGAAGCGCAATATTGAACTGATCGCCTCGGAGAACGTGGCTTCCATGGCCGTTATCGCCGCCATGGGCAGCGTGCTGACCAACAAGTACGCCGAGGGCTATCCCGGCAAGCGCTATTACGGCGGCTGCGAGTTTGTCGATGAGGTGGAGACGCTGGCCATCGAGCGTGCCAAGGCTCTGTTCGGCGCGCAGTACGCCAACGTGCAGCCTCACTCCGGCGCACAGGCCAATCTGGCGGCCTACGCCGCCATGCTCAAGCCCGGTGAGACGCTGATGGGTATGGATCTGGCCAACGGTGGTCATCTGACCCACGGCGCCAAGGTGAACCTGAGCGGTAAATACTACAACAGCGTCACCTACGGTGTCAATCCCGAGACCGGTGTCATCGACTTTAATATGATCGAGGATATGGTCAAGCAGTACCGCCCCCGTGTGGTGGTGGCCGGCGCTTCCGCCTATCCCCGTGCCATCGACTTCAAGAGCTTTGCCGAGATCGCCCACCGCTATGACGCCTATCTGATGGTGGACATGGCCCACATTGCCGGTCTCGTGGCAGGCGGCGCCCACATGAACCCCGTGCCTTACGCCGACGTGGTGACCACCACCACCCACAAGACGCTCCGTGGTCCCCGTGGCGGCATGATCCTCACCAACAGCGAGGAGCTGAATAAGAAGATCAACTCCGCCGTGTTCCCCGGCTCTCAGGGTGGCCCTCTGATGCACGTCATCGCCGGCAAGGCCGTGTGCCTGAAGGAAGCTGCCTCCCCCGAGTTCAGCAAGTATGCCCACGACGTGGTGACCAACGCCGCGGCTTTGGCCGAGAGCCTGCGCGCTCACGGCTTTGACATGGTTTCCGGCGGCACCGACAACCATCTGGTGCTGGTGGATCTGCGTCCCAAGGGCATCACCGGCCGCGAGCTGCAGGACAAGCTGGACACGGTGAACATCACCCTCAACAAGAACGCCATCCCCAACGATCCCCAGAAGCCCGGCATTACCAGCGGTGTGCGCATCGGTACCCCCGTGGTCACCACCCGTGGCTTTGTGGCTTCGGAGATGGAGGAGATCGTGGAGTGCATCGACATGGTCTGCGCCGACTATGAGGGCAACAAGAACAAGGTCATCGACAAGGTGGCCGGCATGATCGCCAAGCATCCCATCTATTGAGAATGATTGGCCAAGGCCTCGTGCCTTGGCCAATATTTTTTTGCCGCAACGGACGGTAAAACTCAGTGAGACTTTTATGGGGAAATGGGTGGTAAGAACAAAAATTCTGTGATAAGATGGAAAAAACGAACCCCTCCGGCGCTGCGCGCCACCTCCCCTTAGGCAGGGGAGGCAAAGAGGTGGATGATGTGGGAGGAACGCTTTATGAAGAAAATTGCCGTGATTACCGGTGCGTCCAGCGGTATGGGCCGCCGTTTTGCCGAGACGGTCAACGAATGGGGCCAGTTTGACGAGGTGTGGTGCATCGCTCGCCGCGCTGACCGTCTGGAGGAGCTGAAGACCACCGTACCCTTCCCTGTGAAGGGCATTTCCCTGGACCTCACCGACCGCCAGAGCTTCACCGCCTACGCCGCGCTGCTGGCAGAGGAGAAGCCGGAGGTGGGCCTGCTGGTGAACGCCAGCGGCTACGGCAAGTTCTGCGCCGCCATGGATGCGCCCCTTGAGGTAAATCTGAACATGGTGGACCTCAACTGCATGGCCCTGATGGCCATGTGCCAGCTGACGGTGCCTTACATGAGCGAGGGCGGACGGATCATCAACATCGCCTCCGTGGCGGCTGACCAGCCGATCCCCTACATCAATGTTTACGCCGCTTCCAAAGCCTTCGTGCTGCGCTACAGCCGCGCGCTGAACCGCGAGCTGCGCAAGAGCGGCATCGGCGTCACCGCCGTGTGCCCCTTCTGGACCCGTACGGAGTTCTTTGACCGCGCCATCAACGCTGACGAAGAGCCGGTGGTGAAGAAGTATGTGGCCATGTATGAGCCCGACCAGATCGTTTTGCGCGCATGGCGCGATGCCAAGCGCGGATGTGACGTGAGCCGCTTCGGCTTCATCGCCCGTGGCCAGTCGCTGCTGACCAAGATCGTGCCTCATTCCCTGGTGATGAACATCTGGATGAATCAGCAATCCTTGAAGTGAGGGAAAATGACCTCCCTCTGAGGAGGGAGGTGGCTCGCCGCAAGGCGAGACGGAGGGAGAGCGATGATCAGCTACAACAAAGCGAATATTTCCCTCGCCAAAGAACTGCGGAGAAATATGACACCGTGGGAGAAAAAACTCTGGTATCAATTTTTGCGCCGCTATCCTGTGCGCTTCCAGCGGCAGAAAGCCATCGGCAGCTATATTGTGGATTTCTACTGTGCAAAAGCCCGTCTGGTGGTGGAACTGGACGGCGGTGGGCATTATGAACCGGAGCGGCAGGTGCAGGATGCACGGCGTACGCGAGAACTGGAAGGTATGAAGCTGACGGTGATGCGCTTTTCCAATTTGGATGTGGACCGGAATTTTGACGGCGTGTGCCAATGGATTGACCTTGCGGTAAAACGCGCTCTCCCCCAGTCGCGCTGATGCGCGACAGCCCCCTCGTCAGAGGGGGCTTGATAGAAACCTCCCTCTGAGGAGGGAGGTGGCTCGCCGCAAGGCGAGACGGAGGGAGAGCACAGTAAATCGAAAAAGAATACCCGGAGAAGGATTTGTTCCTTTTCCGGGTACTTTTTATTTCTTTGTCCACCGTTTGATGGTATCGGCAAAGTTTTCCTGCTCCACGGCACGGGGCTCATAGCGGCAGACGCGGCAGGCGAACTGGAACATGCTGGCTTGCAGCACCAGCACCAGCACGCTGCCCAGGCCGAAGGGGGCGCCCAGCACGGCGCCTACGGCCAGCGCCACGGCTTCCAGAATGAATTTCACAAGGCCGATGGGGGCACGGGGCATCTTGCGGCCGATGATCACCATCAGCGTGTCGCGAGGGCCGCAGCCGAGGGCCGGTTTCATATAGAGCACCAGCGCAAAGCTCAGCCACAGCTGGGTGCACAGCGTATACACCATGCCCCAGACCATGTTGGGGGCGGCAGGCACGAAGTCGAACCACTTCAGGCACAGGTCGGAGAACACGGGGATCAGCAGGAAGTTCAAAAGGCTGCCGAAGCCCAGCTTGCCCCGGCCGATGATGTCGATGCCGATGATGACGCAGCTGATGAGCAGCGTGGCGGTGCCGAAGCTGACACCGGCGGTGTCGGAGATGCCCATGGCCAGCGTGTTCCATGCGTTGGTGCCCACGTCGCCGGCCTTGACGGAGAACACCGTGCCGAAGCCGTAGAGAAACAGGCCTGCCACGCAGAGGAAAACGCGCTTTGTATATTCACGGATCATGGTAAAAAATTCCTTTTTCGTGTGAAATTGGTGGATTTTGCCGTAGATGAGTATAGCATAGCGGATGGGTGTGGTCAAGACGGGAGTGGGGTTGACGGTAATTAAGTTATGTTAACCTGCGAGGATCGACGGGGAGAGGGTTTCAAATTAAGAATTAGCAATTAAAAATGAACGATTAACGATTAAGAATTAGAATGGGGGCGCAAAAAAGTCCGTATACCGGTCGGCACACGGACTTTTCCTGTTGACTTGTTACTCCACCGTATACTGCACGCCTTCGTGATCGATGGGGAGGCTGAGGAGCTGCCAGTTATTGGGCAGGGCGCCCAGCTTGGGTGCCATCTCGGCGTCGAAGCCCTCGTCCATGGAAAGGCACAGCAGAGTCGGGCCGGCACCGGAGATGCAGAAGGCGAGGGCGCCGGACTCCAGCGCCCGGGCGCGGAGCTCTTCGTAGCCGGGGATGAGGGGGGCGCGGTAAGGCTGGTGCAGACGGTCCACCAGCGCGGTGCGGATGAGATCCTCGTTGCCCTCTTCGAGGCTCTTCAGGAGCACGGCGGCACGGGAGATATTGAAGATGGCGTCAGCGAAAGGCACGCTCTTGGGCAGCACGCTGCGGGCCAGATGGGTGCTCAGCTCGAAATCGGGGATCAGCGCCGTGAAGCGCAGGGACTTATGCAGGTTATACCGCACGGCCAAGGGGCGGTGCGCCTCCACATAGGAGGTGACGAGGCCGCCCAGCAGGGCAGGGGCCAGATTGTCGGGGTGACCTTCCAGCTCCACGCACACGGCCAGCAGATCCAGGCGGCTCAAAGGCTCACCGTGGATGGCGTTGGCGGCCACGGCACCGGCCACGATCAGGGAGGAGGAAGAGCCGAGGCCGCGGCAGATGGGGATCTGGTTTTCCGTGATGGCCACATAGAGGCCCGGCATGGGCAGGTGCAGGGCGTTCATCACGGCGCGGTAGCCCACCACCACCAGATTGCCCTCGTTGCAAAAGACGCTGTCAAAGCCTTCGAAGGACAGGCCGGAGGGCTGCTCCTCGATTTGAAAGGTGTTATACAGTTGGAACGCACAGCCGAAGGTATCAAAACCGGGGCCGATGTTGGCGGTGGTTGCAGGAACGCGGACGGTTACCATTGTGCTTCGCCTACCTTTCTCAAAACATAAGAGAGCATTTCGTCGGTATCAATCACGTCGGTGTGGCGCACCGGCATGCTGCGCAGGGAGGAGAGGTTCTGGGGGATGGCCACGCCGGTGAGAGCGTGGAGCTGGTCGAGGGAGGCGAACTCGTCGGCATCGGGAGTCTCGCCCAGCGCCGAGAGTACGGCGGCAGGGAACTTATAGGGCGATGCGGTGGACAGCACCACCACAGGGGCATCGTCCTGCCGGTTCTCCATAAACTGCTGGCTGACGACCCATGCCACGGCGGTGTGGGGATCCATCAGATAGCCCTGCTCACGCCAGACGGTCTCGATGGCATCGGCGGCGGCCTCGTCGTCGGCGCAGCCACAGGCGAACGCAGCGCGGAGCTTTTGCAGCAGCGTTTCGTTGATGCGGTAGACACCCTTTTCCTTCAGATCGCCCATCAGGTCGGCCACGTACTCGTTGTTGCAGCCGCTGATGAGATACAAAAGACGCTCCAGATTGCTGGAGACCAGAATATCCATGGAAGGAGAGGTGGTCTTGTGGAAGGGGCGGCGCTTGTCGTACACGCCGGTTTCGATGAAATCGGTGAGCACGTTGTTGGCGTTGGAGGCGCACACCAGCTTGCCCACAGGCAACCCTAAGAGCTTGGCAAAATAGCCGGCCAGAATGTCGCCGAAGTTACCGGTGGGCACCACGAAGTGCACCGGCTGACCGGCCTTGATGCGCTCGGCCTTCACCAGATCGGCGTAGGCCTTGAAATAGTAGACGATCTGAGGTGCCAGACGGCCGATGTTGATGGAGTTGGCAGAGGACAGACGTGCGTTGCCCAGATCGCGGCCGGCGCAGTCGGCAAAGATGTTTTTCACGCCGGTCTGCGCATCGTCAAAGTTGCCGCGCACGGCGCACACGCACACGTTGCTGCCTACCTGCGTGGTCATCTGTGCCTGCTGCACGGGGCTGACGCCGCCGTGGGGATAGAACACGATGATCTTCGTGCCGGCCACGTCGTGAAAACCTTCCAGCGCGGCCTTGCCGGTGTCGCCGCTGGTGGCGGTGAGGATCACGATCTCCTCATCCATGCCCTCGGCCGTCTTGGCGGCGGTGATGAGATGGGGCAGCAGGCTCAGCGCCACATCCTTGAAGGCGCTGGTGGGGCCGCGGAACAGCTCCAGCACGTATCTGTCACCCACACCGACGGTGGGGGTCAGCTCCTCCGTTTCAAACTTGCCGGTATAGCCGGCACGTACCAGAGCGCCCATATCCGCAAACTCCGGCAGGAGCGCGGCGAGGATGGCGGAGGACATGGAAACGGTGTCCATCTCCAGCAGGCTGCGCCAGTCAAAGTCCAGAGCGCTCAGGTGGTCGAGCATATAAAGGCCGCCATCGGGTGCGATGCCCTCCAGCACGGCGCGGGTGGAAGAGGCCTGCAGACGATGGTCACGGGTGCTTTGATAGATCATACAAGTTGCTCCATTCTTTTTCTTGCATTTTGCATAAATATATGATACTATGTCCCTAATGAAAAAGCAAGTGTTTTTATCTGGTGGACATATGAAAGCCGGAGAAAGACCTGCATAAAGCCGCCGGACGGGCGGAAACGCGCCTGAAAAGGGCGTGATGCAAAGAGGAAGGAAAGAGAAAAAGATGTTGAAAGTACTCAAATTTGGCGGCTCCTCCATGGCCGATGCTGTGCAGTTTGCGAAAGTCAAAGCCATTGTGGAGTCTGATCCTATGCGCTGCTGCGTGGTGGTGTCTGCTGCCGGTAAGCGCTATAAAGACGACCATAAGATCACGGATCTGCTGTATCTGTGTCACGCACACTTGAAGTACGGTGTCAGCTGCGACGGTATTTTTGACATGATCCGCCAGCGCTACATCGACATCCGCAACGACCTGGGCCTCAAGACCGACCTGGAAGGTGAGTTCGCCGCGCTGCGCGCCAAGATGGACAAGGGCATTTCTCAGGAAGAGCTGGTTTCCCGTGGTGAATACTTCGCCGCCCGTCTGATGGCCGACTTCCTGGGCTTCCACTTTGTGGACGCTGCCGAGTGGCTGGTGTTCAATCTGGACGGCTCCGTCAACGAGGAGCAGAGCTATCAGAACCTGCGCTGCGCCGCCGCCGGACGCAAGATCGTCATCCCCGGTTTCTACGGTGCCATGCCCGACGGCACCATCAAGACCTTCACCCGTGGCGGCAGCGACATCACCGGTGCGCTGGCAGCCGCCGCGCTGGATGCCGGCGTGTACGAGAACTGGACCGACGTGTCCGGCTTCCTGATGGCCGACCCCAAGATCGTCAAGGATCCCCTGCCCATCGAGCGCATCACCTACGGTGAGCTGCGCGAACTGAGCTACATCGGTGCACAGGTGCTCCATGAAGGCACCATCTTCCCCGTGCGCAAGAAGGGCATCCCCCTGAACGTGCGCAACACCAACCAGCCCGACCATCCCGGCACCATCATCAAGGAGACCTTCGACGATGAGGGTGAGCAGGCATGCGGCCTCATCACCGGTATTGCCGGACGCAAGAACTACACCGCCATCTCCATCACCAAGATCGGTCTGACTTCCGAAGTGGGTCTGCTGCGCCATCTGCTGGAGATCGTGGCCAAGTATAACGTCTCCGTTGAGTATCTGCCCAGCGGTATCGACTACGTCTCTCTGGTGGTGGAAGCCGAGGACGTGCAGGCGTGCCTGTACCAGCTCCTCGGTGAGCTGGAGCGTGAGATCCGCCCCGACAGCATTCAGGTGGTGGAAAATCTGGCCGTTCTGGCAGCCGTCGGCCGCCGCATGGCTTTTACCCCCGGCATCTCCGGCAAGATCTTCGGCGCACTGGGTGCCGCCGGTATCAACGTGCGCATGATTATGCAGGGTCTGGCAGAGCTGAATATGCTCATCGGCGTGGAGGATAAGGATTACGACAACGCCGTGCGTGTGCTGTACGACAGCTTTATGAAGTAAGGAGGACGAGCGTGATGAAAAAAGTGAAAGTTGCCATCCTGGGTGCCACCGGCGCGGTGGGTCAGGAGATGATGAAGATTCTCTCTGAGCGCAATTTCCCCGTGGAGGAGCTGCACCTGCTGGCCAGCCCCAGAAGTGTGGGTCAGAAGGTGGAGTGGCAGGGTCAGGAGCTCACTGTGGAGCTGGCCTGCGACGAGGCTTTTGAGGGCATGGACATCGTGCTGGGCGCCGCCGAGAACGATATTGCCGAGCGTTTCGCGCCTGCCATCGTGAAGGCCGGCGCCGTGTTCGTGGATAACTCCAGCGCCTTCCGTCTCAATCCCGATGTGCCTCTGGTGGTGCCCGAGATCAATCCGCAGGATGCGCTGAACCACAAGGGTATCATTTCCAACCCCAACTGCACCACCATCATTTCCCTCGTGGCCATCAACGCCCTCAACGCTGCCAGCCCCATCGAGGCTCTGGTGGCTTCCAGCTATCAGGCTACCTCCGGTGCCGGTGCGGCCGGTCCTGTGGAGCTGATGGAGCAGGTGGACGCCCTGCGCCGCGGTGAGCAGCCCGAGATCAAGGTCTTCCAGCACCAGATCGCCTTCAACGTGATTCCTCAGATCGGCGGCGAGGCCTATGAGGGCTATACTTCCGAGGAGATGAAGCTGCAGAACGAGGGCCGCAAGATCATGCACCTGCCGGAGCTGAAGGTCAGCTGCACCTGCGTGCGTGTGCCTGTGGTGCGCAGCCACAGCGTGTCCATCGTGGTGAAGACGAAGGAAAAGGTCAGCGTGGAGAAGGCACGCGAGCTGATCGCTGCCGCCCCCGGCTGCCGTCTGGTGGACGATCTGAAGAACAAGGTCTATCCCATGCCGCTGGATACCAGCGATCAGGATATCGTGTTCGTCGGCCGCATCCGCGAGGATCTGACCTGCGACCGTGGTCTGAACATCTGGTGCTGCGGTGACCAGGTCCGTAAGGGCGCTGCCACCAACGCCGTGCAGATCGCAGAGCTCCTGGTGAAGTAAACGAAAGATTCTTAAAAGAGCCGTTCCCGTGGAGGAAACGTCTCTTTTTTGCTGTTGTGGAGAGCGCTTACTCTTGCAAAGTGTAGAACGCTGCATTCCTACATTTCAGAGCAGGGCGGCAGCGAAAAGAGGAGTAGGGGCAATACCACATTTGCGGCAAAAACGATCTTGCCGACAAAACGCGCGGTAGGGAGTGACAAATTTGCCCAGAGTGATGCGTGCAAGGAAGTCAAGGAACCATCGGTTCCTTGCGGCGTTTCTTTGGTAACTTTCTTTCGCTGATTGAAAGAAAGTTACCCTGCGGAGCAAGGACAAGGCCACAGTTTCGCAGGGAGTGCGTGAGCGCCGATGGCTTGAAGATTAACCGTA
>JAZKYM010000070.1:0-34049 GCA_045612165.1 Vescimonas sp. | reverse complement strand
CAACATTCGTGGCAATCGAATTCCCGTTTGCAATAGTCTATGATAATCGTTGATTTCCGCCTCAATTTTGTTTCCAAAGGAATAATAGCTGCATGGTTCATGGTGAATCTGCTTCAACACATATGGGCATCCATCCTTTTCGACCAAATAGGAGTACCCGCCTTTTCCGTGCCCAAGCAGCCGAATCACTGTGTAGGTTACTTGGTTTACTGCAACAGTATCAGTCATCTTACTGCCTCCGTCAAATTCAAGTTTGGCGCCCTTTTCCTCTTATTTTATCATAAGAATGCGCGTCATACAAGAATCGGGACAGCAGATCCCTCTGCTGTGCCGATTTACTTTCTCAGAAATGACCGCGCTTACGCCGCAGCGGTTTTTTTACTTCTTATAAGGCACGCGCCAGATGTTCTCAGCGTACTCACCGATGGAGCGGTCAGCGGCGAAAATACCGCTGCGAGCCACGTTGATCAGGCTCATGCGGTTCCACTTGGCACGGTCACGGTAAGTGGCCACCATACGCTGCTCGGCAGCACAGTAGGAGCCGAAGTCGGCCAGCAGCAGGTACTGGTCGGCAGGGCAGCCGGCGCCGTACAGCAGACGCTGGTACAGATCCTCGTAGGTCTTACCGTCACGGAATCCCTTCTTCAGCTGATCCAGCACGCGGCGCAGCATGGGATCGCGATTATAGAACATCGTGGGATCATAAGTGGGCACCAGACGGGCCACCTCGTCAGCCGTCAGGCCGAACAAGAAGATGTTCTCGTCGCCCAGCATCTCGTGCATCTCCACGTTGGCGCCGTCCAGCGTACCCACGGTGAGGGCACCGTTCATCATGAACTTCATGTTACCGGTACCGCTGGCTTCCTTGCCGGCGGTGGAGATCTGCTGGCTCACCTCACTGGCAGGCATCAGCACCTCTGCCATGGACACGCGGTAGTTCTCCAGGAACACCACCTGCAGCTTATCCTTGCAGATGGGGTTGTTGTTCACCTCATCAGACAGAGAGTTGATGAGCTGAATGATGCGCTTGGCCACAGCATAGCCGGGTGCAGCCTTGGCGCCGAAGAGGAAGGTCTGGGGCACCATCTCCATGTCGGGGTTATCCTTCAGCTGCAGGTACAGGGAGATGATGTGCAGCACATTGAGGAGCTGGCGCTTATACTCATGCAGGCGCTTGACCTGCACATCGAAGATGGCATCGGTATTGAGCACCACGCCCTGCTGACGCTTGGCGAACTTGGCGAAGGCCTTCTTGTTCTCGGCCTTGATGGCCTCCAGTCGCTGCAGCACAGCAGCGTCATCGGCATAGGCCTCCAGCTTACGCAACGTCTGAGGCACGGTGAGGTAATCGTCACCACCGGTCAGTTCGCGGATCATGCCATCCAGACCGGGGTTGATCTGGCTGAGCCAGCGGCGGTGGTCGATACCGTTGGTCACGTTCTTGAACTTATCGGGTTCCATGTTGCAGGCATCGCGGAACACATCCTGACGCAGAATATCACTGTGCAGGGCGCTGACGCCGTTGACGGCGGTACCGCCGGCGATGCAGAGGTTGGCCATACGGACGCTGCCGTCCCAGATGATAGCCATCTTCTCCACCTTGGCCATGTCGCCGTTGTAGTAGCTCTCCACACGGGTCTGCCAGCGCTGGGAGATCTCCTGAATGATCTGCCACACACGGGGCAGCAGCTCTTCCATCAGCTTCTGAGGCCAGCACTCCAGCGCCTCAGCCAGAACGGTGTGGTTGGTGTAGGCCACGGAATTGGTGGTGATGTGCCAGGCTTCTTCCCAGCCCATACCGGCATCGTCCACCAGAATACGCATCAGTTCCGGCACCACAAGGGCAGGATGGGTATCGTTGATCTGAATGATGTTCTTCTCATGGAAGTTCTTCAGCGTACCGTATACCTGAATGTGCTGACGGGTGATAGACTGCACGGTGGCAGAAACAAAGAAGTACTGCTGCTTGAGGCGCAGAGACTTGCCCTCATAGTGGTTGTCCTCGGGATAGAGGATCTTGGAGATCACGTCGGCCATGGCCTGCTCCTCGCCGGAACGCAGATACTGGCCCTGACGGAACAGCTGCATATCCACAGGCTTGGGGCTCTTGGCATCCCACAGGCGCAAAGTGTTGACGTGCTCGGTGCCGTAACCGGCCACTTCCATGTCGCAGGGAATGGCCAGAACACGGGTATAATCCTCGTGGACCACCATGTGATGGCCGTTATCCCAATAGGTGCGCACCTTGCCGCCGAAGTGGACCTCCTCAGCTTCCTGAGGCTTGGGCATCAGCCATGCATCGCCCAGATTCTGCCAGTCGTCGGGCAGCTCAACCTGCTGGCCTTCCACGATCTTCTGCTTGAAGATACCCAGCTCGTAGCAGATGGAATAGCCGGAAGCAGGAATATCCAGTGTGGTCATGCTGTCCAGATAGCAGGCAGCCAGACGACCCAGACCGCCGTTGCCGAGGCCTGCATCAGGCTCCATGTCGAAGATGTCGGCAGCCTTAAAGCCCAGCTCATCGATGGCCTCGCGCAGAGGCTCCAGCACGCCCAGATTGTAGGCGTTCTTCATCAGGCTGCGGCCCATCAGGAACTCCAGAGACATATAGTGGACCTTCCGCTTTTCATGGCGGTTGGTGTCCATACGGGTCTGCACACCGCGTTCGGCCATGATATCGCGCAGCACCATAGCGCAGGCCTTCATCATCTCACCGTCGTTGGCCTGCAGCTCGGTGCAGCCGTAGTTGAGCCGCAGCTTCCGGACGATGGCTTCTTTCAGTTCTTCTTTGTGATAGGTCATACAATCCTCCGTGATATAGGGGCAATTCTTACCCCACGATAGTCGCGTAAATGTTCCGATAGGAACGGGCGCTGGCGCCCCAGCTGAAATCATCGGTCATGCCGTTTTTCTGCACCGCGGCAAAGTTTTCTCCCTTGCTGCAATACATATCCACCGCCTGACAGATGGTGTAGAGCATATCATACTCGTTATAGTTTGCGAAGGTAAAGCCGTTGCCATTCTCCTGACCGGCCTGACAGGACCGCACCGTGTCGGCCAAACCGCCGGTCTCACGGACGATAGGCACCGTGCCGTAGCGCATGGCGATCATCTGAGAAAGGCCGCAGGGCTCACTCTTGGAGGGCATCAGGAAGAGGTCCGCACCGGAATAGATCTGGCGCGAAAGCTTGTCGGAATAGGTGATCTGGGCGCTGACACGGCCGGGATAGCGCTCCTGCGCCATGCGGAAGAAATTCTCATAGCCGGCATCGCCCTTGCCCAGCACCACCAGCTGCATGCCGGTTTCCATCATGTTGTCCAGCACCCGGCAGATGAGGTCCACACCCTTGTGGCTCACCAGACGGCTGACAATAGCCATCAGCGGCGCAGAGGAATTCTGATTCAGATCCAGCTGACGCTGCAGTTCTGCCTTGCACACAGCCTTGCCGGCCGTATCCTGCGGCGTATAGTTGGCGTACAGCGCCGTGTCGGTGGCAGGGTCAAAGCCCTCCACATCCAGACCGTTGAGCACGCCTTCCATCTTATCGTCGATCATCGCCACGATGTTCTCAAGACCGTGGGCATAAAAACTGTAATGCAGCTGCTTGGCATAGGTAGGGCTGACGGTGGTGACGCTGTCGGCGCACAGCATAGCGCCCTTGAGGAGGTTCACGCATCCGTTCATTTCCAGCGTACCGTCGGCATACCAACCAAAGTCCAGGCCGAACAGGTCGCACACGGCGCTTTCGGCAAACTGGCCCTGATATTCAATGTTGTGAATGGTAATCATGGTACGCACAGCCTGCAGCGCCTCGTTGCGCACGGCGCCGTCCTTGATATACACAGGCACCAGCGCACTCTGCCAGTCGTTGCAGTGCACCACGTCGGGCATCCACTCCAGCTGGGGCAGGATGTCCACAACGGCGCGGCTGAAGAAGGCAAAGCGCTCACCGTCATCATATTCACCGTAGAGCTGGCCGCGGTTGAAATAGCGCTGGTTATCCACAAAGTACCATCTCACGCCTTTGTACTCCAAAGAAAACAGTCCGCAATACTCGTGGCGCCATGCCAGATCCACATAGATGTTGCCGTGGAAAGTCATCTTCTCCTTCCAGTCCAAACTAATCTGGCCGTACAGGGGAAGGATCACCGCCACTTCATCGCCATTGGCGGCCAGAGCAGGCGGCAAGCTGCCGGCCACATCGGCCAAACCACCGGTTTTGCAGAAGGGGGACGCTTCACTGGTGACATACAGGATCTTCATATATGCTTAGCTCCTTTCACAGGCTTGAACTATTTTATTTTCTCACAAAACAGAACTTTTTGCAACAGGAAACGTTTCCGGAATTCAAAAATTAGGAAAAACAACGGAGTGGGGATTCCACTCCGTTGCATTTCTCGTCAAAGTATCAAAACTTTACGGCGTCAAGCGAAACGGAGTTCTGTCTCCGGCAGAGCCGGACAATTAAACTTCACTGCCGCGGCCCAGCACCAGCGGATAGTGCTCGTGACCCATCAGCTGACGGCCTTCGTTGATGACGACATATTTATCTGCGATCACGCTGCGCAGCACGGCATCCTTCTTGACAACCGTGTTCTTAAAGAGGATGCAGCCATCCACCTGCGCGCCCTTTTCCACCTTCACGCCGCGGAAGAGAATACTGTTCTTCACGCTGCCCTGAATATCGCAGCCATCGGCGATGAGAGAATTGACACACTCACCGCTGGGGTCGATATAAGACGAGCAGGAGTCATTCTCCTTGGCGTAGATGGGACGCTCCGGGCAGAACAGCTCGGCGCGGATATCTCCGCGCAGCAGCTCCATGCTGCGTTCATAGTAGTTCTGCACCGTGCTGATACGGGCGGCATAGCCATCCCACACATAGCCGCGCAGCAGCAGCTTCTCACCCATCTCCTGCAGGATGTTGTGGCGGAAGCTATACTGATTGTGTGCCATGCAGTCACGCACCAGACGGATCAGCAGATCGGTGGCCAGAATGTACAGATTCAGGCTGCGATATCCCTCCGGAGCATAAACGTCGTAAGTAGTATCCACGATGCGGCCGGTATCGTCCAGCTTGAAATAGGTGTCGCCGCTCTCGCCCAGCACAGAGGTGCAAACGCACGTCACATCGGCGCCGGATTCCATATGATCGCGCAGCACATCGTCCAGAGGAATGTTGATCACCAGATCGCTGTCAGCCAGCACCACATAGTCCTGACGCACATCTTCCACCAGATAGTCCAGCACACAGGCCAACGCCTCCACCTTGCCGCGGAACTTGCCAATGCCGCCGCGATTCTCGGCGTAGGCAAAGGCAGGCAGCAGCGTCAGGCCGCCGTGCTTGCGGCTCAAATCCCAGCTCTTGCCGTTGCTGATATGGTCCAGCATGCTCTGGCACTTGCCCTGCATGATGATGCCCACGTCCTGCACACCGGCATTGACCATATTGGACAGCATGAAGTCCACCACGCGATATTCGCCGCCGATGGGAACAGAGCCATGGATACGGTGCTCAATCAGCTCACGCAGACCCGTCTTTTTCTCGTAAGAGAAGATAATTCCGTGCATTCCTTTCATGCTTACACCCCCTGATGTGTCTTATCCAGCATGGTCTTGGCGCCGACCACTTCATTTTCAGCCAGCTTGGTGTTGGGGCCGAGGACCGCAATTCCCCACTGGGCAGGATCTTCCGCCGTCTCCGGCGCGGTACCCACCTTGGCACCCTTGGCCACCACGGCATTCTCACCCAGAATGGCGTACTGCACCACAGCGCCGGCCTTCACCACAGCACCGGGCATCAGCACACTGTAACTGACCTGGGCGCCTTCCTCCACCGTGACACCCACGGAGAGAACAGAGTTCTTCACTTCGCCTTCAATGACACAGCCCTTAGCGATGGCGCTGTTGCCCACATCGGACTGTGCGCCCACAAATGCAGGAGGGCAGGAGGGCGTGCGGCCATAGATGGGCCAATCCTTATCCAGCAGATTCAGACCGCTGGCAGGAGACAGCATATCCATGTTGGCATCCCACAGGGAGTCCAGCGTACCCACGTCCTTCCAGTAGCCTTCAAAGCGATAGGCCACCATCTTCTCACCGGCAGCAAGCATATTGGGAATAATATTCTTACCAAAGTCGTTGGAAGAAGCCGGGTCGTTTTCATCGGCGATGAGGTAGGCGCGCATCTTCTGCCAGGAGAACACGTAGATACCCATGGAGGCCAGATTGCTCTTGGGCTGCTTGGGTTTTTCCTCAAACTCCACGATGGTGTCGCTCTCGTCCACGTTCATGATACCAAAGCGAGGTGCCTCATCCCAAGGCACTTCCATCACGGCGATGGTGCAGTCAGCCTCCGCCTCCTTGTGGCGGCGCACCATTTCGGAATAATCCATCTTATAGATGTGGTCGCCGGAGAGGACCACCACATACTCGGGGTCATACATGTCCACAAAGCCGATATTCTGGTAAATGGCGTTGGCGGTGCCTTTATACCAGCTGGCACCGGTTGCACTCTGGTAAGGAGGCAGAATGTGCACGCCACCGTTCATACGGTCCAACTCCCAAGGCTGGCCGTTACCGATGTAGCTGTTGAGCTCCAGCGGCCGGTACTGGGTCAGCACACCCACAGTATCAATGCCGGAGTTGGTGCAATTGGACAACGGGAAGTCAATAATGCGGAACTTTCCACCGAAGGGAACTGCAGGCTTTGCCATGTCGCCGGTCAGCACGTACAGACGGCTGCCCTGGCCACCGGCCAGCAGCATGGCTACACATTCTTTTTTCATTTCCTCTTTCCTCCATCTTTTTTCTTTTCCTTGGCCAAGCGTCCCTTACCCTGCAGCATCAGCGCACCCAGAGGCGGTATGCGCAGCGTCACAGAGCACTCCTTTCCGTGGACACTTTTCCAAACCGGCTTGATCTCGCCGGTATTGATGACACCGCTGCCGCCCCAACGGGGATCGTCGGTGTTAAATACTTCCGTATAGACGCCCTTGGCAGGCACGCCCAGCTGATAGTTCTCCCACGCCTCGGTGGAGAAGTTCACCACAAAGACCAATTCCCTGCCCTTCTTATCCCGTCGGACGAAGGCAATCAAATTTCGGGTATTGTCATCTGCCGACAGCCACTCAAAGCCGTCCCAAGTTCGGTCATTCTCCCACAAGGGTTTATTCTTGCGGTAGAAGTGGTTGAGCTCCTTGATGCATTCCTGCGTGGCGGCATACTGGGGATTATCCTGCAGATACCAGTCCAACTGTCCCTTGAAATCCCATTCGTGCCACTGGGCAAGCTCGCTGCCCATAATGGTCAGCACCTTGCCGGGATGGGCCAGCATATAGGCATAGAAGCCGCGTACGCCGGCCAATGCACGCCAGTCGTCGCCGGGCATCTTGCCCCGTAGCGAGCCCTTCATATGCACCACCTCATCGTGGCTGATGGGCAGCACATAGTTCTCATTGAAGGCATACATCATGGAGAAGGTAATGTCCTTTTGGTGGTACTGGCGGAAATAGGGATCCATCTTCAGATAATGGCAGATGTCGTTCATCCATCCCATATTCCACTTCAGATTAAAGCCCAGTCCGCCCTCCTCCGGCGGCAGTGTCACACCAGCCCAAGAAGTAGACTCCTCGGCAATCATCAGCACTTCCGGGTTCACCGCAAAGGCTGCGCGGTTGAGATCCTGCAGGAAGCTGATCGCCTCCAGATTCTCCCTGCCGCCGTGGATATTGGGCCGCCACTCCTTGCCGTTTTTGCCAAAGTCCAGATACAGCATGGATGCCACCGCATCCACGCGGATGCCGTCCATATGGTACTCTCGCAGCCAGAAGGCCATCGAGGAGATCAAGAAACTGCGCACCTCGTTTTTGGCGAAGTCAAATACCCGTGTGCCCCATCCTTCATTCTCCCGTTTCAGCGGATCGGCGTATTCATACTGGCTGGTGCCGTCAAAATCGGCCAGACCGTATTCGTCCTTGCAGAAGTGGCCGGGAACCCAGTCGAGGATCACGCCGATGCCGGCGCGGTGGCACTTGTCCACCAGATACATCAGATCCTCCGGCGTTCCGTAACGGGAGGTGGCGGCGAAGTATCCGGTCACCTGATAGCCCCAGGAGTCATCCAGCGGATACTCGGTCACAGGCAGCAACTCAATATAATTATAATCCCGTTCCTTCACATAAGGAACCAGCTGATCGGCCAGCTCACGGTAGCTGAGAAAGCGGCCGTTCTCACCGAGACGCCAAGAGCCCAAATGCACCTCATAAATATTGATGCGTCCATCGGCAGGCTGCGTGCCGCGGCGTTTGGCGTACCACTTTTCATCCTTCCATTGGTATTTGCCCAGCGTATACAATTTACCGCTGGTCTCCGGTCTGGTCTGTGTGTGGTAGCAGAAGGGGTCTGTTTTCCAGCGTTTCTTACCGTCTGCGCCTTCTACCATATATTTGTAGGCATCCAGTTCTTTGGCTCCCGGCACAAACAGCGACCACACACCCTGTGCATCACAAGCCATGGCCTCATGCTGCCACCCGTTCCAGTCACCGGCCAGCGTCACGCTCTCGGCCTTGGGTGCCCACAGGCGGAACAGATATCCCGTTTTACCCTCCTGCGTTGCCGGGTGCGCTCCAAAATATTCGTAAACCCTGTCCCACTTTCCGCCATAAAACATTTGCATTTGCTGATTCATATCCAATCGACCTCACTCTCGTGGAAAAAGCATATCACCACCGCGGCGCAAACTTCGGCGAACGGCGGCGAAAAGAGAATCTTGTCGCATTCGAATAATATACCAACCTTATTTTACTGCAAACCCCTACCGCCGTCAACTCAGTATCGTTTTCTTTATAGCATTTTCTACAAAACACACAGTTTTTCCTACGCTTCTTTTGTGATTTCACAAAAGAAGCGGCAAAGAAAGGTAGGATTTCTTTCGTTTCCGTCCCTCCCCTGCTTTCTGCGCCGCAAAACAAAAAAGGACATCCTTTCGGATGTCCTTTTTGTTGGTGCGCGAGGCGGGACTTGAACCCGCACGCCCGTAATGAGCACTAGAACCTGAATCTAGCGAGTCTGCCAATTCCACCACTCGCGCGTCTCAACAAATGATAGTATACGACAAGAATAGCCTGTTGTCAACACTTATTTTTCAGAAAATTAAATTTATTTCAAAAAAGGACAGCCATCCGGCTGCCCTTTTTTGTATCACGGATTTACAGGTGGATCGGCACAGCGATGGCCACTTCTTCGTCGGCCTGCAACTGGTTAAAAATCTCCTGACGCAGAGCCGGATCGTTCACCGTCAGATCCATGCCCACGTGACCGGGCAAACCGCTCTTGGCGGCCACGATGTCAACCGCCACATGGTCACGGCAAATGGTCTGGTAAAACTCCTTGGCCTTGGCCATGCTCTCCAACTCAATATAGTATTCCTTGACTTCCTGCTTGCGAAGACGCTGTTCCAGATGGGCCAGCACGGACATGGTGATCATCACAGCCAGGAAAGACAGCACAGCCACCAGATAGAAACCGGCGCCGATGGCAAGGCCGATACAGGCGGTAGTCCACAGACCGGCGGCCGTGGTCAGGCCCTTAACGTGTGCCTGATTGCGGATCACGATGGTACCGACGCCCAGAAAGCCCACGCCGCTGATGACCTGCGCGCCCATACGCAGCGGATCGTTGGAAAAGCCAAGACACTCGGCAGTATAAAAGCCCACCAGCGTGGTGATGGCAGCACCCAGACACACCAGAATATGGGTTCGCGTACCGGCCACACGACCGTGACGGCCGCGATCCATACCGATGCAGCCACCAATCAGGGTAGCCAGAAAAACGCGGAGAATGGTGGAGCCGATGGTAATGCCACCCAGAGGCATCAGATAATTGATGAACTGTTCCACAACGGTCACTTCCTTTGTAAAATAAAGCAGGCAGCCGCTCCTGCCGTCCAGCAATTCAGACGGGTCGGCTGCATTGGCAGTTTATATTAGAACTCATTATAGTCGCTTTCCCCTGCAATGTCCAGTAAAACTTTGTAGATTTTTTAGCAATTTTACTTATAGCTGCCTTCACCTTTTGCGCACTCTGCCAAAAATCATCTTTCTTCGGCAAGAAAAAAGAGACACGCACCGGTGTCTCTTTTTTGTATTCATTTTACCGACAGTTCCTGCGCGAAGGAGAAATCTTTCCACGCACCGCCGTTGAGCCGGTGGATCTCCTCCGTGGCCAGGAAGAATTTCTCCACCACGCGGTGCTTGGGATAGAACTCCACAAACGCACCGTCCACAAAGGTGTAGAACCGGCTCAGATCGGTGCACATACCGTATGTGGGAAGATCGCGGCTCTTGATGTGGAACTGCCACACCTCGCCGTTTTTTGTCCCCTCGTAGGAGAGTCCCGTGCGGTCCAGCCGCAAAATACCGCCTCCCACCTTTTCGCTGGTGGCCTGATTCTTCAGCAGCGCGTAGTCTGGCAGCACACCCAGTTCCACTTCCTCTTCCATCACGAAGTCCTCCGCCGCCACTTCGGCGCGGATGATCTCACGCTGGCGGTTGAACCAGGCCGTCTGGGTCTCGGGAATCACACACTCACCGTTAAAGGGCACCAGTTCGTAGGTATCCTGCATCGTGGCGCCGTTGCCGCAGGCTGTGCAGAAGATCGTGTTGCCCTTCGTTGCCATGGTGTGCTGACGGCCACACTTGGGACACCAGAACAGCAGATCTTCCAGATCCTCAGCACCCTTGTCGCCGATGTCGTAGTGATAGCCCTTTTCCTTGTTCCACGCATAGTCGTCGTGGTAGATGGCGCGGTTGATGGCGTCCTCGATCTCCTGCGGCGTCATATTCTCCAGATCCTCCGGCGTAAAGAGGCGGTCAAACTCCACCTCCACCGTACCGCAGCGATCTCGCAGATTGTACTTGGGGCTGGTCAGATAACCGCCGCGAATCACGGAGTAGTATACCGGCACCTTGTAGTGCTTCAAAAGCTTGCCCGTGCCCACCGCCACCGGCTGGTTGGCGCCGGAGATGGAACTCATGCCCTCCGGGAAAATACACACACCGCCGCCGGCTTTGATGGTGCGGTTGATTTCTTTCATCGTGTAAAGGTCGGGGGTAAAGTTCTTCTTGGGGATCACCCGAAGCAGGCGGAACACCAGCGCCAAATGGCTGCGGTGAAACTCGTTGTAGCCTGCCACGAAATTCATGCGCAAAGGCAGCAGCGGCACGCCGGCAAAGATGTAGTCCAGGCGCGAGGCATGGTTGCTGATAAAGAAGAAAGCACCCTTCTCCTGCCGTGGGTCGGCGCGAAACGTGTCATGCACATTGTACTTGGGCGCCATGAACAACTTCCACACAGTGCCGAGGATGGTGTAAATCGCGTTGGGACGCTTGATTTTCCGGCTTCGGATGGTCTGTGCCACCGTCTTCTTTTCCATAGACAGCTCTCCTTTTCCCTCTGTTTTCCTGTACATATTATAGGAGAAGCCGCAGAAAATTGCAAGCAGCATCCAACCATCCGCCGCCCGTGCGACGCAAAAAAACTGCTGCAAAGCGAAAGTTTTGCAGCAGTTTTTCCATTTTACTGAATCAATCCGTTGGTGATGGTCACGTTCCAAGAAGCTTCCACAGCCTCTTCTGGAATGCTTTGGATCGCCTCGGCAATTACTTCCAAAACCGGGTAATACTCATAAAACACGCTTTCATTCGTTGAAATTTTCTCTTCAACCGAGATCTTTTCCATGGTAATCGTGCTTGTCAGCAGGTTTCCCGTTGTCATGCCGGGCGCAACAGGTACCTTGTAGCAGTAAGTATATCCATCGATCTGCTTCCAGTTGGCAGTATCACAGGTAAAGGCAGGCGGATCCATATCCCACGCCACCACATTACCCTTACTGTCCTCCCAGTGGAAGACCAATCTAAGGCGGATATAGGCATCAATATTGCCGGTGTTCCTCACCGCAATGGCGGTCTTATTCTTGCCGTCAAAGGTTTCCTCGATGTCGCAAGTCACCTCAGCAGGGATAAAGACATTGGCAACCGTCTGGGATCTGTGAACCATGTAGGCATACACCGCAGGGATCAGCATAGCCGCCAACACCAGCGCTAAAAGGATCATCCAAAGGAATCGTCTGTGTTTCACGGCGTCACGACCCCCTTAAAGATATTCCTCGTGATCTCCGCCAGACCACTGAGCCAGTTGGGTCTTTCGAAGCTGCCGGTGAAGGTCACAGTGTCAATGATTTTTTGGCTGCCTTTGTGGGTCACTGTCTTCGAACCGCCATCCGTATGGCGCCAGCTCCAGCTGTCGACTTCCGTAATGGTGTAGGTACCATCCAGCACCTCCAGCACTTGCGCGCTGCCGTCGCCGTCCTCACCGCAGACAAGGGTGAGATACAGGTCGATGTCCTTGCCGGTCGTCGTTTTTCCGGTCACATGGTAGACGAAAGACTGTCCGGCATTCGCACCGGTGCGGTTGATAATAATGGTGCCGGTGGTGAACTTGGCGTAAAAGGTGACCTCGTCGGCATTGATGATGTTGGCATTGGGTTTAAAGTTACCGGTGTTCTTATCATATACGCCGTCGGCAGCGGTGACAGGAACCGTACATGCCTCATCCTTAAACCATCCCGCAAACGTGGCTCCTGCGCTCGTGTGGACATCGGCGCCCACCGCTTTACCGGAATAGAAGGCCAGCTGTTCCGTGGGGACATCCTCAAAATTGGTCATGCCGGTCAACGCCACCTTGCCGCTGCCCACCGCCTTGTAGTAGATGGTGGTTTCTTTCTCGCGATAGGTGTTGGTGACGACCACGTCTGCGATTTTGATCGTGCCTTCAAGGGTGAACGGCGTACAGACCAAGGGTTCTCCGGCGCCAACCTTCACTTCGTCATACGAAATAAAAGTCAGCTTGTCCTCGTCATTCACTTGCTGACCCATACTGTATCGGGTTACGCCGAATGTGACCGTATCCAATATCAGTCCCGGTATCTCGGTAACCGCGGTTTCTTGCACAGTATACTGGTGCTTCAACTCGGGGTTTTCACCCAGAGCAACGAAGCCTTTGTAGTTACCGGCAGGGTCTCTGTTGGTGATGACTGCGCTGTCCACTTGATGATAGGCGTACTCTGGATCCGTATCATCAGCCAAATCCATGGAGAAGGTGGCCTTATAGCCGCCGTCTTTATTCAGATTCTCCATGATGGTCAGCTTCTGCTCTTCTGTCAGCAGCTGGATCCGCTCGTTGTCCGGACCCTCTTCCTCTTCGGGATTCTCCAGCTTTGTCGGGAACTCCAACACCTTCTGCACCGCCACCACGGTGTCGCGCAGGAAGATCTGCATGACAATGTCGTATTGGCTGTAATCTTTGTTTTCCCCCAGCGGGTCGGTTGGTGTACCCGGGTACTTCTCAATGTAGAGCGACGCTGTCTTGAGGTTATCGGGGTCATCGGGATCCGATGCATAGCGGAGGTCGTACGGGTAGTTTCCGCCGTTAATCAGGATCTTGTAGAGATAGTCGTGCTCTTTGACGATAAAGTGTTCGTAGTTTTTCAGAAGGACCGAGGAGTAGATCAAAGCTTCGCCGCTTTCCTCGTAATCATCAAAGCGCACCGTTTTCAATCTGCTGACGGTTTCGCCGTCGACTGTGACGGTCTCATAGGTCTGCTCGTAATACTCGATCAGGTAAGACTTGTACTGGCCGGCAGACGATCTATCGATAACGTTACCCGCATTTTTGTTGCTACTATTAGAATCCGGGTCGGAAACAAAGAATATTCTGGTACGATACTGATTATCCGGCACTTCATAACTACCCGACAGATTTGCCCAACCGTAATTGGCAGCCTGCGAATAGTTTGTTTGGTTATCCGCATCGTGGTACCAAACCCAGTATTCGGCACCGTCCACAGAAAAGGTGAGCTTGTACGGTTCTTTGCAGGTCAAGAAGTTCGTATTGTTGCCAGCCTTCTGTCTGGCCTCTCGCACCAGTGTGTTCAACTGGGCGTTGGTCAATTTCTGCGCCGTTTCCGTTGCGCCAATCACCAGATACATCTTATTTTGAACATTGCTCGCCCAAGACTGATTCGGTCTCTTGGCGTGGGCAAAATCCCACTCGATGTCTTCATGAGGCGCAGTGATAATATCCTGATACAGCGCACCCACTTCTTCTGCGTTCAGTTCGGCAAACTGGGTTCCGCCCGTTTCCCAGTCAGCAGCACGCCAAACGCCGTAGTCGGTTTCACCGGCCGAATTCGCATTCAATCCTGTAACATCACCGTATTCAATATCCTTGGTGATATTGCCTGTACCCGTTCCGGGGGCAGTAGTCTTCCAGTACAATTCCGGGTAACCGTTGGGGAAGAAAGAATAGTTGCGATTAGCAGAATTCGGGAATTCAAAACCCGCGTTGATAATCTCACTCTGATAGTAGACGGTATAGGATGCAGACAGTTCTGTACCGTCAGCGAGAATCACGTCCAGTTTGTAGGTCGTGGGTTGGTAACCGCTGCCATCGTCTTTTTTCCGCGCCTCCACCAGACCACCGTGGTCTCGGGCAATGTTTACCGCCTTGTATTCCCGTTCATAAGCAGAGGGAACAATAAACAATCCGTCATCGCGCTCCCAGCTGAACGCAGCGCCCTCCAGCGATACTTCGTTTCCGTTCTGATCCACAACTGCGGCTACCAGACAGCCCGTGGTGTTCACTTCATCCTTTATGTACAGCTTCTTTTGGTTCGCTGCCGCACGGGGAACGGTAACATTGAGATAGCAAACCTCGTCATTGTTGTTTCCGCGGCTGAAGGTCAGTTTGATGGGTGTAGAGGTCTCCTTCAGACCTACGATCTTGATCCACCGCGCCCTAACTTGATTATGACCAATGCTTTCGCTGCTATCATTGTTACTGTGTACGGTGTAATGGATGGCACCGTAGGAATCTTCCACAATCCATGTTCCGTTTTGATTGTTGCTGTCATAAAGAACAATCGTATCGCCGACAGCAACACTGGTGGCAGCATTGTTCTGAACCTGATTACCTGTCGTATCCGTCGTGTTATCCACCACATAGATCGAAAAACCCGACGTGAGGATATTCAGCTTGCCGTTCATCACCACAAACACTTCCTGGACGTTGATTTTGTCCTCATGTTTATGGTGCAGACGCACAACAGTACCATCGGGAACGCCCAATTCTGCCATCCCGATGTTCAGTTCCACATATTGCCCGTCCTCAGGCTGCCACTCGGAGCTGTCCTCACGCAGCAGCTTGATATCCAGCGCGGTGATGATATCGGTAGCGCTCTTCACATCGAAGCCGCCGTTGAGGATATCCTCGCCGGACACAGCGCCCACATGCAGCGTCACGCCCTGCTCGGGAATGGGGCCGGACACGCTGACGCCCAGCTCCTTGCCGTTGTACATCACGGTCTGGCTGTAAGTCACATTGTTCAGTTCTTCCTGCCGCTCATCCAGCACAGTCAGATGCTGCTCGGTAAACTGCTGGCGCACAGATTCGGGGATGCTTTCCCAAATTTCGTTATACTCCTTGGCGGAGGTGGCCTGCTGCAGCTTTTCATAAGCCACGGTCACTTCCGGCGCGATGAGATACACACACGCCTCGTCCACATAGTGGTAGCCTTTTTCAGCCAGCTCATCGTGCCAGCCGGTGGTGTCGCCCAGATCGAAAAACTCCTGATTCACGCCCACGGGCAGCACATCGAAGAACAGCGGCAGTTCCGCCGCAGGCAGAATCACTGATTGTTCCGCTGCTCCCGGCTGCTTCTTGATCTCCACCGTCTCTTGCAGGAACATACCCTTCATGGGCAGAATAATCAGGGACGGAATATCGAAAATGCTGCTGATATGCATGATGTAGGGATTATCCACCAGAAGCTGCGGCAGCGTGTAACCCTGCGCAGCCTCAATCCGGTACCAGACCTTACCCTCGGCGTCCGTTGCGTAATCGTTGATCTTCACGCGGATTCTGTTGCCCTCGGCGTCCACCAGCTCATCATCGTCGATCAGATTTTCCTCTTCCCCGGGGAAGGAAACGGCCGGATTGGCGGCATACTGGAAGTTCGACCAGCATTCCACGTCAAAAACAGCCTCATAACCCATATAGATGGAGGGGTCGTCAAAAATTGCCTCCATCTGCGCGGTGGTAAAATCAATGTAAGTCATCCACGCCGCCTGCAGAGCCGCCAGACCGCCGTTCTCGCCGCCGCTCTCGCCCTCGCTCTCGACGCCGGTCTCAACACCGGGCAGTTCTTCATGCTGCGCGCCTTCCGCCTTTACCACAGGAAGGATCGCAGACAGGAGCACCGTGGTGACATACACGATCACCAGCAGTACCATGAAAAGTCGTTTCATATCCTTCCTCCTTCCTGTCCGTTTTTTTGTCAAAATCAATGGTTAGCCGAATTCCACGCGGCGGTGGCGGCCTTCAGTTCCGTGTCGTTCTCCGCCGTGTAAAAACCGTTGGCCTGCACCGCGTAGGCGGTGACATTCAGATGCAGCGTCGTACCCTGCAGCGCCTCGTAGACCGGGATCGAAGATTCGTACACGGTGATGGTGTCGTCTTTGATCACCTGCTGCTCTTCCAGCGGCACGTTGGAGTCCAGCAGCATGTAGTACACATACCGCGTGCCGGTGACCTTGCCGCCTTCGCGGATCTCCTCCTGCGTGAGGATCTTCCAATCCACGACCACGCTCCACGACAGCAGGTCCTTGCCCTCGCCGTCTTTCAGCGTAAAGTTGCGTCCGTCAGTGGATTCCCAGCCCTTGGCCTCCAGCGAGATGAACACAAAGGTGTCGGCCTCGCTGCCGCCGAAGGAGACGGTGACCTTCTTGGTCAGGTTCACTCCGGGGATGAAGATGTACTCTTGCCCCGTAGCGCCCACCACATCGTTCTCCGCCACTTCCAGCTTGCCGAAAGTGATAACGCGTGCGTCGTCGCCGCCGTCATCACGGGTCACATATCTGGCAAAAAGCCCTGCCGAAAGGTAGGTGGTCAGCACCACAAGACAAAACAGAGCCCCGGCCAGCCACATCACGATATTACCGGTGCCGCGGCGCCGATTTTGCTCTTCGTGTCTGCCCATATTGCTCTGTCTCATCACCTTTCCGCAGGGTTTGTGTATTTACTCGTTCTCTTTCTGCTCTTCCTTCAGACGGCGGATCTCCGCCTTGATCTTCTCCAGATTGTCGTCGCTCTTCTGCTTCTCCTTGCGGAACGATGCTTCCAGCATCACCACAGCACCTGCCAGCAGCACAATGGTGGCCGCCGGTGTCTTCAAAAGCCGCGCCAAATTGCCCAGCATGGGCACGGTGGCGATTACCTTTCCCTTGATGGCCGTCATCTCGACGGGTTCGTCCGCTGCCGAGTTGGCGTCACCCTGCGTGGTAACCATACCGTCCGTGATGTCGATAATGCGGTGCACCACAAGGATGCTGCCGCTTTGATAGACCACCACTTCGTCCACCGCATAGTCCGGCTGTTTCGCCACAATAATGAGATCGTCGGCCATGATGGTCGGTTCCATGCTGCCCGTCAGCACCACCGCCGCGCCGTAACCCATGGGCATGGGCAGCGCGTTGCCCATCAGGCTGCGTGCGTTCCAGCTGTAGAGGTTCACGCCCACCACAAGGCTGACAAACACGATCACAAGGATGCGCAGTGCCGTTTTAATCTTCTTCATAGCTGTCCTTTCTTCGCAGCAACAGCGCCAGCACACCGGCCAGCGAGATCACCATGGCAACCGCCAGCATCGCCACCTGCGTGGTGTCGCCGGTCTCCGGCGCGCCGCCCGGCGCATTCGGATCTTCGCTGTACTGCGCCATGGTGCGGATCACCACGGTCAGCGTCAGATCCTGCTCCACCGCCAGATTGCCCAGCATGGTGTCGTATTCGTCGTTGCCGCTCTCATAGGGCCATGCCCACTCCAGCGCGTAGGGATACACGTTGCCTGCCGCCACCGTGCCGGACTGCCGCACCGTGTTCAGCGCCATCACATCGTCCATCTGCTCTTGAGAGCCTGCCAGATACGTCCCCTGCCAGTCCGTCACCCGGACGTCCACAGGGATGGGATACTCCGGCGTGGAGAAATAGGCCTCCATCTCCACCGTGTAATCCAAAGAGACGTTGCCCGTGTTGTGCAGGGCAAAGCGGTACGTGTTGGATGTGCCGGGCGCCAGCAGCTTGTGGCCGCTCTGGCTGTGCACCGTCACCTCGCCCGAGTCGTTGCTGTAGGAAAAGCGGAAGATCTCCACTTCCGTCTCGCCCGACCACACCGTGTTCTCGTCCTGCGTGTGGAATCCCGGCTTGGCACTCACTGCCGCGGCCGCACCGTCGCGGTACGCCGCCGTTGCGGCGGAGGGGATCCGCGCACTCAGATTGGCCTTCTGCGTCTTCTTCGCCGCCGTCACCGCCGTCACGCGGTTGGACTCCGTCAGTGGGATCAGCAGCTGCCGCTCCTGCGCCACATAGTCCATCAGCCGTCCGAACAGAAGGCTGGCGGAAACCGCCACACACAGCGTCAAAACCGCCACGGCCGCCCAAGTGCTTATTCTGTTTTGAGCGGACTTTCCGTTGCGCATTACGCTTGCGCCTCCTTCTTCTTCCCAAACATCCCTTTGTTTCCAAATCCGCAAAAAGGGAAAACGCGCCCCACCGCGGGCGCAGGAATCCGTATTCCTCTTTTGCCGGTCCGGAAAAAATCGGGCACCCGGCCCAGCCACGAAGGCCGGGTGCCTCTTTTTTCAGTCATAAGTAGTTCAGTAGATAACCCGAATGGATTAGTCGATCTGAGTGACGGTGCACTTGACGCTGATAGAAATCAGGTTTGCATCAACAGCGGGATCAGCTGCTTCCAGATCGCCCAGTTCGGTGTCCTTAACATCGTGATCATCATCAACATAGAAGTCCCATTCCCAAGTGTACGCACCATTCAGTGCATCGATGGTAGACAGATCAGTGTTGGGCTTATAGTCGCCGGCGCCCTTAGTGATAGCAGCAAGCAGGGCAGCCTCCAGAGCAGCTTCATTGTTGTAGGTCTCACCATCAATGATGTCACCATTGATATTGAATTCGAGGGGGCAGTAGAAAGTAGTGCCATCCTTCAGCTTCCAACCGTTGATCTGAACTTCAGTACCTTCGTAGCTAACTCTGACAGCAACTTCGGGAGAACCGGTCAGTGCCACACCACCGAAAGTGCCATTAGTGCCAGGAGCAACCAGCTTGGCAGCAGTGCTGCTGACAACAGTATCGGAAGTTACAGTGTAAGTGTTGTCGGTTCTTTCATAGTTGGTCTTAAATGCATTGCCAGTCACAGTAGCGGTAACGCCCCAGTCTGCAACACGGGCAACATCGTTGCCTTCAGCCTTAGTCACGTACTTAGCGAAGGTGCCGCTGATGACGCTGGAGGTCAGCAGAACCATGACCAGCAGCAGGGAAGCGAAACGCATCATAACATTTTTCTTCATTTTTGGAATTTCTCCTTTCTTCATGTTTGCCTTGCGGCATTTCCCCGTCCGGGGAGTTGTTTTGACCGGGCATCACTGCCCAAAAATTGGTTTGGGTGTCGCACCCAACGGGTGTGCGCCCGGTTTTTATAACTCTCCCCGGCGTGGCTTCCAAGGAGGGAAATAACATATCACCTTCCCTTGGGGGAAGGGGGACCGCCGCGTCAGCGGTGGTGGATGAGGGTTACCTTCCCTTGGGGGAAGGGGGACCGCCGCGCCAGCGGTGGTGGATGAGGGTTACCTTCCCTTGGGGGAAGGGGGACCGCCGCGTCAGCGGTGGTGGATGAGGGCCAACCGCTGCCCGACCGTGTGATCGATCAACTCGCAGACGCCCGATAAGTTGCCGTTGACTTCGCTGTTGGGAAAGCGCAATACCAGAAAACCCAGTTCCTGCAAATACGCCGTTCTTGCCGCATCGTAAGCCATGCCTTGCGCTTCATAGTGCTGCGAACCGTCCAGCTCCACAATCAGCTTTGCCCGTTTACAGTAGAAGTCCACAATGTAAGAACCGATTACTTTCTGCCGGTTCCACTGCACCGGATATTGACGCAAATATTGATACCAGAGCTTTCGCTCCTCAGGGGTCATGTTTTTGCGCAGTTCCTGCGCACGGGAAGTCAGCTCCGGATCGGAGGGCATACCATCGCCTCTTCCTGTTTGTTTTCCCTCATCCGTCAGTCCTGCGGACTGCCACCTTCCCCCAAGGGAAGGTTTGGGGAAACGATGAGGGTTACCTTCCCTTGGGGGAAGGGGGACCGCCGCGTCAGCGGTGGTGGATGAGGGTTACCTTCCCTTGGGGGAAGGGGGACCGTCGCGTCAGCGGTGGTGGATGAGGGTTACCTTCCCTTGGGGGAAGGGGGACCGCCGCGTCAGCGGTGGTGGATGAGGGCCAAACCCTCTTTTATTCCTTGTCTTCCTTTTCGGCCTTCATGGCGCGCAGCGCCTCCAGCTCGGCCAGCAGGGCATCGGTATCCTGCTGCTGAGACTTCTCGTACTTCTTGCGGCGCAGCATATCATAGCCAACCAGCAGCACGATGGGCAGCACCACGCACACGATCAGACCCGGTGTGGTCTGCATGAACATGGCCACGTGGCCCACCTTGGGGATACGGCTCTGGTAAATACCGATGAGGTCCTCGGCCTTGACGGGCACCTGGTCCTCGGTATTGTTGTTGTCACCCTTGGTGCGGAAGGTGATCTCGCCACCCTCGTTCTTGATCTCCAGCACACGGTGGGTCACCACGCTGGTGCCGTTGCCCATGGGATCGTAGAAAGAGATCACGTCGCCCACCTTGATCTCATCGGCTTCCGCCGTCTGGCAGATGATCAAATCGCCGCTCTCGATCACGGGAAGCATAGAGTCCGTCAGCACGATCATGGGGAACTTGCCGCCCACGGAAGGTACTTCGTCCTTATTGATATAGCTCTTGGCGATCAACGTGATGTTGATCAGCAGCATCGGCAGCAGCACCACACACAGCACAACACCGATGATCGTCAGCGTCCGCTGCTTGGGATCGGCCTTCTTCGTCTTTGTCTGACTCATAAAAGGGACACCTCTCTAACTATTGTTTTGCAAAAATACATCCACGGGGGCCAAAAAAGGGTATAGTACCCCATGCTCATAAAAATACTATTTATAGCATAGCACTCCCACTGTGTTTTTGCAACAACTTTGTTAATTTTTTTGCACGTCTTTGCCTTTTTCTCGAAAATTGCGATCATTTCTTTACGTTATATAGCAAACTAATAAACAGCCGAAGAAAAACTGTTCATTAGTGCGCTATAAAATAAAAAAAGGACATCCTTTCGGATGTCCTTTTTTGGTGCGCGAGGCGGGACTTGAACCCGCACGCCCGTAATGAGCACTAGAACCTGAATCTAGCGAGTCTGCCAATTCCACCACTCGCGCGCATCTATTCAGTTGATTCATTTTGAGGAATGGTGCGAGTGATGGGACTTGAACCCACACGTCCTGTCGAACACAAGCACCTCAAGCTTGCCTGTCTGCCGATTCCAGCACACTCGCAAAGGAGTTCCTCAAAATCGAATGCTTGCTTATTATAACCACGTCCCTTGCGTTTGTCAAGGGGGCAAAAAAAGTTTTTTCCCTCCGGCGGCGGCACGTACCGCCGGAGGGAATTGTTATTTGCCGCAAAGCGTGTTATACTGCTCTCAAAGCTGCCCCAGCACCTGTCCGATGGCCCCGTCGATCACCAGCTGGGCATCGGCATCGGCGCCGGTCTCGCCTTTGTTGATGACCACCAAATGCTTTCCCCGGAAATAGCGCACCAGTCCTGCCGCCGGATACACCACCAGCGACGTACCGCCGATAATCAGCATGTCTGCCTGACGGATATGATGGACTGCCCGGGCAATGGTATCCTCATCCAGCCCCTCCTCATAGAGCACCACGTCCGGTTTGATGGTACCGCCGCAGCTGCACCGCGGCACACCGCGGCTGGCCACGATGCGCTCCATGCCGTAGAAAGCACCGCAGCGCCGACAATAGTTGCGCCACGCGCTGCCGTGGAGCTCCAGCACTTCCCTGCTGCCGGCCGCCTGATGGAGGTTATCGATATTCTGGGTGATGACCGCCTTCAGCTTGCCCTCCTGTTCCCACTGGGCCAGCTTGCGATGGGCGGCGTTGGGCTGTGCATCAGGCGCGAGCATCTTGGCGCGGTAGAAGTCGTAAAACTCCTCCGTGTGGCTGATATAGAAGCTGTGGCTGAGCATGGTCTCCGGCGGATAGGCAAACTGTTGGCTGTACAGGCCGTCCACGCTGCGGTAATCTTTGATGCCGCTCTCGGTGCTGACTCCGGCGCCGCCGAAAAAAACGATGTAATTGCTCTCATCCACCATTTGGCGCAGTTTTTCAATCTTGTCCATATCATTTCCTCCACTTTTCATATAAGGAGTATCGCTATGAATATTCAAATTTTCGGAATGAAGAAGTCCTTTGACACCAAGAAGGCCGAACGCTGGTTTAAGGAGCGCCGCATCAAATACCAGTACATCGACCTGGAAAGTAAGGGTCTGTCCGCCGGCGAGTACCGCAGCGTGAAGGCCGCCGTGGGCTATGACGCGCTGGTCAACAAAAACTGCCGGGCTTATGAAGATCTGTTTATGGCCTACATCACGCCCCAAGCGGCCGAGGAAAAGCTCCTCATGTACGGTGAGCTTTTCAACGCCCCCATCGTCCGTAACGGCAAAGAGGCCACCGTGGGCTATCATCCCGAGATCTGGGAAACTTGGAAATAAGGTTTGAAAAATGCTTCCGTTCTATGAGGGAACGGAAGCATTTTTGTCACACGTAGGAGTTTTCCACCCGTACCACAGCGAAGTAGGCGCCTTCCATCTGGCGCACTTTCGCCTTGATCTCCTCTTCCAGCTGGTAGTTGCTTCTTTCACCGCCGAAAGGCACCACCGTGTCGAAAATCAGATTGGTGTGGGTAGGACCCATCACCATGCGGAAGTCGTGGATGGTGGCCGCACTATGTACTTCCTTCACCAGCGCCGCCATTTTCATCCGCATCTCCGTGGTCAGGGCATCGTCTGTGACGATGGGATCCATGTGAATCACCGCCTCGCAGTCCAACTGCTGGCGCAATTCCATCTCAATGCCGTCGATCATGTCATGCAGCTCCAGAATATCGCCGGAAGCCGGCACCTCGGCGTGAAGAGACACCATCACGCGGCCGGGACCGTAATCGTGCACCACCAGATCGTGAATGCCGCACACGTCCTCGTGGGCCAGCACCAGCTGCTGAATCTGCTGCACAAATTCCTCCTCCGGAGCCTGACCCAGCAGGGGGCCTACCGTCTCAATGGCAGCGCGGCAGGCAGAATAGAGGATAAACAGCGCCACCAGCATACCGACCCAGCCGTCGATCATCAGACCGGAGAGCTTTCCCACCACCATCGCCACCAGCACGGCGGCGGTGGATATGGTGTCGGAAAGGCTGTCGATACCGGTGGCCACCATAGCGGCGGAGTTGATCTTCTTTCCAATGCGCTTGTTATAAACGCTCATGTAAAACTTCACCGCGATGGAGCACAGCAGAATCACCACCGCCACCACGCTGAACTCCACCTCTTCGGGGTGGATGATCTTCTGGAACGAGGACTTGGCCAGTTCCACGCCCATCAGCAAAATCAGCGCCGACACCACAAGGCCGGAGAGATATTCCATACGGCCGTGGCCAAAAGGATGCTCCGGATCAGGTTTGCGGCCTGCCAGACGGAAGCCCAGCAGCGTCACCACGGAGGAACCGGCATCGGAGAGGTTGTTGAAGGCGTCGGCCGTGATGGCGATGGAGCCGCTGAGGGTTCCGGCAAAAAACTTGCCGGCAAACAACAGGACGTTCAAGGCAATCCCCACAAAACCGCACAGCTGGCCGTAAGCGCGGCGCACCGCCGCATCGGCCGTATTTTTGTGGTTGGGGATCAGCCATTTGGCCAGCAGGGAAATCATATACTTTCTCCTTTTTTAACAAACAGATTTCGGGTCAGCCATTTCTTGCTCAAGCCGTAGCACAGCGGAATCATATACAGCAGCACCATATAAGGGATAGCGGCAGAGCCGGCATCCAGCATCTGCAGCGGCACACTGCCGGCAATATTCCACGGGATCAGCGCCGCCATGACGATGCCGCTGTTTTCCACGTCCAGCGCCAGCTCTTCGTTGCCGTGGCCGCAGCGCTCATACACATCGCGCAGCAGCGGATAGGCCATCATGATAATAATACTCTGGTTGCAAAATACCATACCTGCCACCAGACTGACCAGCACGGTGGCCGGAAACAGTCCCCATTTGCAGGCGATCTTTTCCACAAAACCCTTTAAGCCGTCCAACACGCCGAGCCCGGAGAGCAAACCGGCAAAAAGGCCCGTTGCCATCACGGCAAAAGACGTCTCCAGCATACTGAGCATACCGCCGCCGGAGAGGATACCCTGCAGCGCCTCATCGGCAGGCGTATAGCCCCTCACCGCCACGCCCAGCGCATCCATGGCCGACATTCCCTGCACAAACACCGAAACGCCGTAAGCCGCGCAGGCACTCACCAGCAGCGTTGTGCGGATAGACACCTTCACCATGGGCAGCACCAGCATCAAAAGCGCCGGTAAAACCGTCCACAGCGACAGGCGGAAGCTGTCTGTCAGCGTATGCAGCAAGCTCTCCTCCACCATCTGAATGGGGTTGAAAGCCGACAGCACACCGTAGATGGCGATGCTCACCAGCATGGGCAGCCAGCCCGTTCGGTGCATCTTGCGGATATTGTCGTACTGTTTTGTCTGCGTCACTGCCGCCACCAGCAGGCCGCTGGAGGAGGCCGGCGAGCACCGGTCACCGAAATACGCACCGGAGAGCACCGCACCGGCAGTGATCATAGGATCCACGCCGCCGCTGCGCGCCAGCGCCATCAGGATGATGCCTGCCGTTCCCGTTACGCCAAAGGACGTGCCCAAGGCATAGGACAGCAAACACGTCAGCAAAAAGGCCACCAACAGAAAAATGCCCGGACGGATCACCTGAATGCCGTAATAAATAAAAAAAGTGATGGTGCCGCTGCTGCGCCAAAGGCCGGTAATAGAGCCGATGAATACAAAAATCAGCAGCAGGGGGATGAGCTTGCGGCCCTCGCTCCACATCATGCGCCACAGTGCACCCATCTTATGCCCACGCCGAAGGCCAAGGACGGAAAACAGCGCGATACCCAGCAGCAGAGCAAACACCGTGTCCACACCTGCCACCATACAGGCGATCATGGCCGCAATAAACACGGCCGCTGCCATCAGCACACTCATTTGCCGTGGATCTCCAGCTTCATCTGACAGCACAGGCGGTCCAGATCCTCGTCGGTGGCGGCAGGAATCCGCAGACGGCCGCCGCACTTACCGCAGATCAGATCCACGCTGCCGCGGCCCACCTGCACAGAGTAGACCTTGCTTCCGCAGCTGCAGCCCACACCGCCGCGGGCAGCGATATCCTTCAGCTCCGAGAGCACCTCATACATAATCACATTGTCGGTGAACGCCTCACCGGTCTCCGCCTTGTCCTTCTCCACGCGCAAAGCCAGATTCTCCATGGCGCGCACCACGTCCTCTTCTTCGCCGATGTAGCAGCAAAGCTGCCGCGTCTTGGGACAGGCCAGACCGATGCCGCGGCCTTCCATCAGACTCTCGGCGCTGCACTCGGCCTGATGGCTCTCACCGCACACGCCGCAGGGCACCACCAGACGGAACTTCACGCCGTCGGTCTCCACCTGCAGAGCGGCCTTTTCGCACTCACACTCCATCCGCGCCGCAGCGGCAGACAGCACGAAGCGGCTGCGCTGATGGATCTGCGCCTTGCCGCACTGAGGGCAGATAAAGCCAAAACTTCTCAGTTCTTCCATCTTTCATTCCTCCCGGAAAGGTTATTCATCATAAACTATTTTATTATACTACTTCCTTCCGTGTTTTTCCACCCCTTCCGTGATTTTCCTTGCCGCACCGCTCTGTCCCGACCGCCGCTTTCTTCTCATATTTTCCCTTCTTCTGCGCACACTATTGATAAAACACACAAGAGGTGAAAAAATGCAATCCAAACGATTGGGCCGCCAGACGGTGCGGCTCACCCGACCGCCCAGCGTGGTGTCCTTTGCCGCCATCGGCAGCCGCCACGAGGCCAAAGGCCCTCTGGCCTCCTATTTTGATGAGCTCTCTCCCGACTCCTTCTTCGGCGCTAAGACGTGGGAACAGGGGGAATCGGCCATGCAGAGCCGTGTTCTGGAACACGCGATGAAAAAGGGTGGGCTGAAACCGGCAGATCTGGACTATATTCTGGCCGGTGATCTTCTGAACCAATGCATCGGCACATCTTTCGGCCTGAGGGATTTCCGCATCCCCTTTTTTGGCCTGTACGGCGCCTGTTCCACCATGGGTGAGAGCATCGCCGTGGCCAGCTTGCTCATCGACGGCGGCTTTGCCCGTATCGCCGGTGCCATGACCTCCTCCCACTACTGTACCGCCGAGCGCCAGTACCGTATGCCGGTGCCCTACGGTAGCCAGCGCACCCCCACTGCCCAGTGGACCGCCACCGCCTCGGGCTGCTGTATTTTAGGCGCCCAGGGCGACGGTCCCTACGTGACCCACGTTACCTGCGGCCGCATCGTGGACAAGGGCATCACCGACGCGGCCAACATGGGTGCCGCCATGGCCCCTGCCGCCTACGATACCCTCTCGGCCCACTTCCGCGAAACCGGAACCACCCCTGCCGACTACGACATGATCTTCACCGGCGATCTGGGGGCACTGGGCAAGGAGATCGTGGTGGATTTCTTTGCCCGTGACGGCATCGACATGCGCCACAATTACAACGACTGTGGATTGATGCTCTACGACCTGAAAAAGCAGGACATGCACGCCGGTGCCTCCGGCTGCGGCTGCTCGGCAGCCGTTTTGAACGGCTATCTTCTGCGCCAGATGCGACAGAAAAAGCTGCAGCGCGTCCTCTTTGCCCCCACCGGTGCACTTCTCTCCCCCACGTCTTCCTTTCAGGGCGAGAGTATCCCCGGCATCTGTCACGCGGTGGTATTTTCCAACTGCAAGGAAGGAGACTGTTAAATGGCATACCTGAACGCTTTTCTCTGCGGCGGCCTTCTGTGCGCCGTGGGGCAAATCATCATCGACAAAACCAAGCTGACCCCTGCCCGTGTACTGGTGGGCTATGTTGTCAGCGGCGTGTTTCTGCACGCCGTGGGCCTCTACCCGTATCTGGTGGAATGGGGCGGTGCCGGTGCCACCGTACCCCTCACCGGTTTTGGTCACACGCTGGCCAAAGGCGTGGAGCAGGCCGTGGCGGAAAAGGGGCTGCTGGGCGTTCTGACCGGTGGCCTGAGCGCCACGGCAGGCGGTATCACCGCCGCCATACTCTTCTCCCTCCTCGCCGCACTGCTTTTCAAACCCGGCGAAAAACGCTGACAAAAAGGGCGGAAATCCGCCCTTTTTTTCCGCCTTGACACATACCCCCACAGGGTATATAATCATCTCAAGAATCATACCCCCGGGAGGTATTATATGGAACACTGCTGCCACTGCGAAAAAACGAAGATCCGCTCGGAAGAGGAGCTGAGATCCCTCACCAACCGCCTCAGCCGCATCGAAGGACAAGTGCGCGGTCTGAAAGACATGCTGCAGCGCGACGCCTACTGCCCCGATATTCTGGTGCAGGTGTCTGCCGTCACCTCCGCCCTCAACAGCTTCAGTAAGGAGCTGCTCTCCGGCCACATCCGCACCTGCGTGGCCGACGGCATCCGCCGCGGCGATGACGAAGTCATCGACGAGCTGGTGTGCGTGCTGCAAAAGCTGATGAAGTAAGGAGGCCGCGCCCATGAAACAAACCTTTTCCGTCACCGGCATGACCTGCTCGGCCTGCTCGGCCCATGTGGAAAAAGCCGTCAGTCGTGTACCGGGTGTGGAGTCCTGCCCTGTGAATCTGATGCTGGGCAGCATGGTGGTCACCTATGACGAAGCCGTCACCAATACCGACGCCATCATCGCCGCCGTGGTGGATGCCGGTTACGGCGCCCAACAAGCCGACACGGCAGACCGCGCCAAACCGCTGCAGCAGGATAAGACCCTCTCCTCCATGCGCCGCCGTCTGGTGTGGTCGCTGGTGTGTCTTGTGCCTTTGTTCTATTTGGCCATGGGACACATGATGGGCTTGCCGGTCCCCCACTGGTTCTTCGCTTCCCCCACCGGCCTGTGGGTCTACGCCGCCGTGCAGATGGTGCTGCTGATCCCCATTCTGATCCTCAACCGCGCCTACTTCACCGGGGGCTTCTCCCGTCTGGTCAAAGGCGCACCCAATATGGACACGCTGGTGGCGCTGGGCGCGGCGGCAGGTGTGATTTACAGTCTCATCACCCTTCTGGCCGGCACAGCCGACTATCACATGCCCGATTTCTACTTTGAATCCGCAGGTATGATCCTCACACTGGTGACGGTGGGCAAGTATCTGGAGCAGCGCTCCCGCAGCAAGACCACCGGTGCCATCACCGCCCTGCTGGCCCTCTCCCCCGACAGCGCCGTGGTGCGCCGTGACGGCAAGGAAGTCACCGTACCGGTGGAGGAGATCACCGCCGGCGACACCGTCATCGTTCGTCAGGGCGGCAAAATTCCCGTAGACGGCATCGTCACCGCCGGACACGGCACGGTGGACGAATCCGCCCTTACCGGCGAAAGTCTGCCAGTGGATAAAGCGGTGGGCGCAGGCGTATCTTCCGCCACCGTCTGCCGCAGCGGCTATCTGGAACTGGAGGCCAAACGCGTAGGCAGCGACACCACCCTTGCCCAGATCATCCGTCTGATGGAAGAAGCCGCCTCCTCCAAAGCACCCATCTCCCGTCTGGCCGACCGCATCAGCGGCATTTTCGTCCCTACCGTCATCACCATCGCCGTGGCTGCTGCGCTGCTGTGGTATTTTGTGGGCCATATGCCCCTCCATTTCTGCCTGTCGGTGGCCATCGCCGTGCTGGTGATCTCCTGTCCCTGTGCGCTGGGCCTTGCCACGCCGGTGGCCGTCATGGTGGGTACCGGCAAAGCCGCCGAGCAGGGCATTCTCATCAAATCCGCCGAGGCGCTGGAAACGCTGCACAAGGTGGACGCGGTGGTGCTGGATAAGACCGGCACCGTCACCGAAGGAAAGCCCCGACTGACCGATCTTCTGTGCCTTGGCGACACTACGGAAGAAGAACTTCTCTGCCTTGCCGCCTCGGTGGAAACGCTGTCCGAGCATCCGCTGGCCCACGCCATCACGGAAGCGGCGCAGAAGCGCCACATCCCTCTGTGTCCCGTCACCAACTTCTCCGCTATCCCCGGCGGCGGTGTGGAAGCGACACTGGACGGAAAGACTATCCGCGCCGGAAATGCACAGTGGATGGCCGACTGCGGCATCAATACGGCACACCTTGCCGGACACGCCGCCGCGCTGGCCGAAAACGGCAAAACACCCCTCTATTTTGCCGACGGCGACCGGCTTCTCGGCATTCTGGCCGTGGCCGACACCGTCAAACCTGACAGCGCCGCTGCCATCGCACAGCTGAAATCCATGGGCAAGCATGTAGTGCTCCTGACCGGCGATAATCAACGCACTGCCGATGCCATCGCCGCCCAGTTGGGTATTGACGAGGTCATCGCCCAAGTGCTGCCTGCCGATAAGGCCGCTCAGGTTACCCACTTGCAGCAGCAGGGCCGCACCGTGGCCATGGTGGGCGACGGCATCAACGATGCCCCTGCCCTCGCCACCGCCGATGTGGGTATCGCCATCGGTGCCGGCACCGATATTGCCATCGAGTCGGCCGATGTGGTGCTGATGAAAAGCACGCTGCAGGATATTGCCACCGCCATCAGTCTCTCTGCCGCCGTCATCGGCAATATCCGCCAGAATCTGTTCTGGGCCTTTTTCTATAACAGCATCGGCATCCCCGTAGCCGCCGGTATTCTCTACCGGGCTTTCGGCATCACCCTCAACCCCATGATTGCCGCTGCCGCCATGAGTCTGAGCAGCGTGTGCGTGGTGTCCAACGCGCTGCGCCTGCGCCGCTGGAAATACGCTGACCGCGTGGAAATCCCTGCCGCAGTCACCACCGAAGAAGAAATCACCGAAGAAATCACCGAATATCAGGAGGAAACAACAATGATCCGTACCATGAAAATTGAAGGCATGATGTGCACCCACTGCTCCGGCCGCGTGGAGAAAGTCCTCAACGCCCTGGATGGCGTCAGCGCCACCGTGGATCTCCACGCCGGCACCGCAACCGTCACCTGCGAGGCATCCGTCAGCGACGATGTGCTGCGCAAGACGGTGGAAGACGCCGGTTACGACGTGGTGAGCATCGACTAAAGCATAAAAAGTCTGACGGCAAAACAGCGGTATCCATAAACAGTTAGCAGGCACAGCAGGTTACTCTGCTGTGTCTGTTCTTGTATATTGGATCCAATTATGATAGCATATCATCAGTCAAACAAACTTGAATTTGCAGGTGAGTATATGAAAAACTTATATATAGTCGGTGGAACAATGGGAGTTGGAAAAACCGCCGTCTGTCAGCACCTTAAAATGAATTTATCCAATAGTGTGCTTCTCGATGGTGACTGGTGCTGGGATTCCAATCCGTTTCAAGTAACCGATGAAGCCAAATCTATGGTGACGGATAATATTTGCTACTTGCTCAATAACTTTTTACATTGCTCTGCTTATGAAAATATAATTTTCTGTTGGGTAATGCACCAACAGTCTATCATTGATTCCATCGTAGAAAAACTGGATACACAAAACTGCGATGTGAAATGTATTTCGCTTATTGCTGACGAAGCCAATTTACGCAAGAGATTATCAAAGGATGTGGAGAGCGGTATTCGAGTTGAGGATATAATCGAAAGAAGTATCACAAGGATACCGATGTATGACACACTCAACACGATTAAAATTGACACCAACGAAAAGACCGTGGCTATGATCGCCAACGAAATCAAGCTGCTTTGATGTTGTCAAATTCCAATTTGTCCAATAGTAAGAGTGCACTTCTATACATGACATTCTGCCGTGGCGTGCGAACAAGGATAAAAGCCAAGCTGCAAAACGCAGCTTGGCTTTCACTGTTTTATGACCGCCCACCTGATGCCGTCAGGCTTTTTTTCACATCACCGGCGGAAGATCCACCACGTCCAACCCCCGGCGCATGGCGTACTCGATGGTGCGGCGCGTACCGCCGCTCTGCCCATCGTGCACCGCGATCAGAAGGGAGGCATGATCCACCATATAGCGGTTGCGCCGCTGCATACAGTCGGGGGTGTACTTCTCCTGCACCAGCGTCTCATAGTCGCAGGCGTCTACCAGATGCCGCCAGCGCTGCTGCTCCGCCGCGCTCCACCCCTGACATTGGGTGGCACAGGGGATGGCCGCCTCCACCGACACGTCGCCGTACTTTTGGCGCAGCTTCAGCGCCAGCTCGCAGAAATAAAAGTCGCAGCCCTGTGCCATACCGCAGATAAAGTGGCGGTAACCCTCCTCATAGGCGGCTTCCATAGCGTCCCACAGCCGCCTTTTCAAATCGACGCACCGCGCATCGCTCTCATCACCGCCCCAAGGCAGCTTACCCGGCCGATGACCGGAAAAACAGCAGCTGACAGGCCTTGCTCGCATGGAACCACCTCCCCCTCGAAAATCTCGCTTTCATCATAGAACAAATTTTCGATTTTGTAAAGAGAAATCGGCAAAAACTCTTTTCTCCGTTGCCGGAGCATGCTATAATAAACACAAATGAACGAGAGGAGGTGCGCGCCATGGACAACCGCGTGATTCTGCACTGTGATCTGAACAGCTTCTTCGCCTCCGTGGAGCTTTTGAGCTATCCGGAGCTGCAAAACCTGCCGGTGGCCGTCTGCGGCGATCCTGCCTCTCGCCACGGCATCATTCTGGCAAAAAACGAACACGCCAAGAAGCTGGGCGTCAAGACGGCGGAGACCATCTGGCAGGCCAAGCAGAAGGCACCCGGCTTGGTGCTCCTCCCCTCCCACCATGGACTGTATCGGGAATATTCACGCCGCATCAACGAGCTTTACGGCCACTACTCCGATCTGGTAGAGCCTTTCGGCGTGGACGAGAGCTGGCTGGACATCACCGGCAGCATGCACCTCTTCGGCAGCAACCCCAAAGCCATCGCCGACGATATCCGCCGCGCCGTGAAAGAAGAATTCGGCCTCACTGTGTCGGTGGGCGTGTCTTTCAACAAGATCTTCGCCAAATTGGGCAGCGACTATAAAAAGCCCGACGCCACCACCGTCATTTCCCCGGAAAACTGGCGCGACATCGTCTGGCCGCTGCCGGTGGGCGATCTTCTCTTCGTGGGTCGCGCCGCGCGGCAAGCGCTGGAGGGCATCGGCGTGAAGACCATCGGGGATCTGGCCGGGTGCAAAGTGGAGATGCTGGAAACGCTGCTGGGTAAGCTGGGCTACCAACTGCACCAGTATGCCAACGGTCTCGACCGTTCCCCCGTCCGCCCCCAGCACGAACAGGAACAGGTGAAATCCGTGGGTAACGGCACTACCTTTCCGCAGAACCTGACCCGCTGGGATGAGGTCAAAACGGGTCTGAGCGTCCTCTCCGACAGCGTGGCCATGCGCATGCGCCGCCAGGGGCTCTATTGCGGCGGCGTACAGGTCACCATCCGCGATGCCCAGTTCAAAACCATCACACGCCAGAAGCGCTTGATGGAGAGCACCCACCTGATGAAAGATATCTACGAAGCGGCGATGGAGCTGACACGGGCGGCGTGGAAGGCCCCCACCCCCATCCGCATGCTCACGGTGACGGCCCTGTATATCACCGATGCCGCCGAGAGCTACCACCAGATAGATTTGTTAGGCGAACCCCAAACCCGCCGCAGCGAAAAACAAGAAAAGCTGGAACAGGCCATGGACGCCACCCGCGGCAAGTACGGCAAGGACGCCATCGCCTTCGGCTCCAACGGCGGCAAGCAGGTTGGCTGGGACGATTGAAAAATAAGGAGACTGACATGAAACTGACCATTTTAGGCACCGGCAACGCTATGGTAACCCGGTGCTACAATACCTGCTTTGCTATTCACGAGGGCGAGGATTTCCTGCTGGTGGACGCCGGTGGCGGCAACGGCATCCTGCGCCAACTGGCGGATGCCGGCCTGACCTTCCCCCATCTGCACCATCTCTTCCTCACCCACGCCCATACCGACCATCTGCTGGGCGTGGTGTGGGTGGTCCGGGCCGTGGCCGAGGCCATCAATAAGGGCAAATACGAAGGCGAGTTCACCGTCTGGGGCCACGATGTGGCGCTGGGCGTGCTGGAACCCCTGTGCCGCGCCCTGCTGCCCGGCAAGCTTTCCAAGCACTTCGGCAGCCGCATCCACTTCACGGAAGTCCGCCCCGGCGACGTGCTCACCTGCCTCAACATGGAGCTGACGGTCTTTGACATCCTCTCCACCAAGGCCAAGCAGTACGGCTTCCGCGCCGTTCTGCCGGACGGGCAGGTGCTCACCTGTCTCGGCGACGAGCCCTGTAATCCCGCCTGCTTTGACTATGCCCGCGGCGCCGATTGGCTCTTGACGGAGGCCTTCTGCCTCTACGAGGACCGCGACGTATTCCGCCCCTACGAAAAGCACCATTCCACCGCGCTGGACGGCGCCAAAATGGCCACGGAGCTGGGCGTCAAAAATCTCGTCCTCTACCACACCGAGGACAAGACCATCACCACCCGCAAGGCCCGCTACACCGCTGAAGCCCAAAGCGCCTTCGCCGGCGCGGTATATGTGCCGGACGATCTGGAGACAATCGAACTGTAAAAAAAAGAAACGGTGATTGCATATCACCGTTTCGTTTTTTATTCTTTTTTGACCGTCACTTCATCTGTCAGGTTACGCAGCCAGGCACCGGAGCGATAGCGGCCGATACCCAGGATCAATCGGACGACCTGGCCTGCCTGAACCAGAACATACAGCAGCGGCATAGACGCC